>NZ_CP017014.1:331666-663333 GCF_001767395.1 Rhodococcus sp. WMMA185
TGGTTGTACGACTACTGTTGTACGACTACTGGGGGCGAGGCCCTCGGTAGGGAACTGCTCCCGGTTCGACCGAGGAATAGTCACATCCTGCTAATCCAGGTCGTCAGGCTACGTCGGACACTGGTGAGTCGGGGAAAAGTTCCGGGGCAATGTCGACGGGTCGATCGGGGAGTTTTCCCTTGTGAAACACCGCTTCAGCCCGCACCAACGCTACCAGATGGGGGGATCGACGGACTGTCAGCGGATTTGGCCAACATGGTCGGTTTGTAAGCTCTCGCCATGGGCCGCAGCTCCGGCATCGGAGAGTGCGCTAGTCCAGCACCTCTTCGACGGTCACTTCCTCGAGAGGTCGTGCCATCTCCTGACGGTAGTGCCGGATCCCGAGTGCAGTGCCGATCAGCAGCAGGGCCACCATGGCGGTAAGTACGGCCGGCATGAGCCAGGAAACCTGGTTGAGCAATGAGCCACCGTAGAAGCCGATCAGCAACAGCACGGGCGCCCACAGGATCGCGCCAAGGCTGCTCGCGACGGTGTACTTGGAGTGATTCATCTTTGCCGCGCCGGCAACGAGTGGGCACAGGGTGCGCACCCACGGAATCCAGCGGGCAATGAGAACTGCCCAGAAGCCGTAGCGTTCGAGCAGGATGTTCACGCGATGGAGATTCGTGTAGTTGAGGTACTTGCCACCCCTGCGGGCGAGGATATGGTTGCCGCTTCGGTGGCCTATGGCGTACCCGACCTGGTTGCCGAAGATGGCCGCGATCATAGCCCCGGCCGACAGCGCCCATACGTGAGCGGCGCCCGACGAATGGTTGGCGAGAACGATCCCGGCCGTGATCAGCATCGAGTCGCCAGGAAGGAACAAGCCCAGGATCACGGCGCACTCGATGAACACGAACGTGAGGACGATCGCCCAAACCAGGGCGGGTCCGGCCGATTCGAGCGCGCCGAAACTACTTGATGCCGAGATGACCATCTTCAGGGAGTTGCCCCGGCCGCGTTCAGGACGAGGTATTGGGGTCGGTCGGTGTGGTGACCGGTTGCGTGTACTCGGTCGTGGCGTCGGCACTCCGACGGGACCGCACGAAGCGCTTGACTATCTCGACGATGATCGGGAGCACGGACACGAAGACGATCAGCAGGAAGATCACGTCGACGTTGTCACGGATGAACTCAATTTGGCCGAGCATGTAGCCCAGTAGCGTGACGCCGGAGCCCCACAGGACACCGCCGAGGACGTTGTAGGTGAGGAACAGCGAGTACTTCATCCGCGACGCGCCCGCGACGACCGGAGCATACGTTCGCACGATCGGGACGAACCTGGCCAGAACGATCGTGATCGGTCCGTACTTTTCGAAGAAGGCGTGCGATTCGTCGATGTACTTCTTCTTGAACAAGCGTGCGTCGTTGGTCTTGAACAGGGCGGTTCCTCCCTTACCGCCAATGAAGTAGCCCACCTGGTCGCCGAGGACGGCGGCGATCGGGATCAGGACGAGCAGCACCCCGATCGGGGCGAAGGGTTCGATCTCCGCCGACTTGGATGCGGCGATGAGACCTGCGGTAAAGAGGAGGGAGTCGCCGGGAAGCAGGGGAAACAGCAATCCCGATTCGATGAAGACAACGATGAGGAGTCCGACGAGCACCCAGGTGCCGAAGGAGTTGAGGAGGTTCACTGGGTCGAGGAACCCCGGCAACAACGCCAGGTTGGTCACGGAATCCGATGCTGCCTGCACAATCACGGGTCTTAGCGTACCGGTAGTCGACATGTGCCTAGGCACGGCGGATCATCGAGGGCGCGTCTTCTCACCAAGCCGCACATGCGAGGTGCGATAGAGCCTGTGTGAGGTGTGTGACGTTGGTATTGCCATACTGCTAAGACCACATCGCGCGTTGCGCTGATCGCGCCCGCCGAAATCGACTCGTTTATGGAGGACTGCCGCCGTGCCAATCGCAACTCCCGAGGTCTATGCCGAGATGCTTGGTCGAGCCAAGGAGCACTCCTTTGCTTTTCCGGCTATCAACTGCACTTCTTCCGAAACCATCAATGCCGCGATCAAGGGCTTCGCGGATGCCGGCAGCGACGGCATAATTCAGTTCTCGACAGGTGGCGCCGAGTTCGGTTCGGGCCTGGGGGTAAAGGACATGGTGACCGGCGCGGTCGCGCTCGCCGAGTTCGCCCACGTGATCGCCGCCAAGTATGACGTCACGATCGCGCTGCACACCGATCACTGCCCGAAGGACAAGCTGGACGGGTTCGTCCGTCCGCTGCTCGAGATCTCTCGGCAGCGGGTCAGCGAGGGCCGCAACCCGCTGTTCCAGTCCCATATGTGGGACGGCTCCGCAGTGCCGATCGATGAGAACCTGGTGATCGCGAAGGAACTCCTGGCTCTGTCGAAGGCTGCCAACATCATCCTCGAGGTCGAGATCGGCGTCGTCGGCGGTGAAGAAGACGGCGTCGAAGCCGAGATCAACGACAAGTTGTACACCTCGCGTGAAGACTTCGAGAAGACGGTCGACGCGCTCGGGGCGGGCGAGCAAGGCAAGTACCTGCTGGCTGCGACATTCGGCAACGTGCACGGCGTGTACAAGCCGGGCAACGTCAAGCTCAGGCCCGAGGTCTTGCGCGACGGGCAGGAGGCGGCTGCCTCGAAGCTGGGTCTGGCTTCCGACGCGAAGCCGTTCGACTTCGTGTTCCACGGCGGATCGGGCTCGCTGAAATCCGAGATCGAGGAATCGCTGAGCTACGGTGTCGTCAAGATGAACGTCGACACCGACACCCAGTACGCGTTCACCCGTCCGGTCGCCGGACACATGTTCACCAACTACGACGGTGTGCTCAAGATCGACGGCGAGGTCGGCAACAAGAAGGTGTACGACCCCCGCAGCTACCTGAAGAAGGCTGAGGCCGGCATGACCGCTCGCGTCATCGAGGCCTGCAACGACTTGAAGTCGACGGGACGTTCCGTCTCCAAATAGGCTCGTCCCCCTCGTGCGCCTTTCCGATCGTCACCGCTGTCGGAAAGGCGCACGGGTATTCAGCTGGGATCGCAGATCTTCCAGGAGCCGTCGACCTTTTGGAGGTTGAATGTGCGCCACGACTGCTCGTCGGGGTTTGCCGTGGTGTGTGCCTTCAATTGCGCGATCGCGGTGTCGCCGGTGATCTGCACGGCATCGACGTCGCCGACTACCGGGATGTTCCGCTCGCTCACTGCCGCCCGGTGGATATCGGCGAATTCCTGATCGGGGATGCTCTGGTAGTACTCGGCCAGTTCGCCGCAGGTGCTAGCTCGAAGCGCCTCGAGATCGCCCTGGGTGAGTGCCGCTACGAACGTGTCGATCGCTCCCTGCACCTGTGCCCGGGGTGAGTTGGCGACCTGATTCTGGTAGATCACCGCGCCGGCAATCGCGACGACGGCGAGGACGATGACGCCGACGGCGATGGAGAGTGGCCGTGTCTTTCCCCGCCTTTTCGTGGGTGGCCCGACCGGCGGGATCTGCGGTGCCGGCGGTACCCGCTGTGGTGTGGCCCTCGGGGGAGCGGGCTCCGTGTTCTGAGGTTGTTGAACCGGGATCGCCACGGTCTCGGCTTCATACGGCGGCACGGTCTGCTTCGGGAATGCGACCGTGGCGGCCTCCGCCTCGGGCCTCGGTGTGGAATCAGAGGCCTCCGGCGCCGGTGTGGGGTCGGAGGCCTCGGGCCTGGGTGTCGATTCGTCTCTCTTCGGATCCTTCACGCGCCGCCCCTCGTTCCGAGAAATGTAGTGTTGGGGGCAGCCTAACCACATTGTTGCGTCATCGAAGGCGGTCGGGGACGCGTGGCGGCAGCGAGTCGATTCAGTAGTCGAACCTTCTGGAGGGCAAAATAGGCGCATGACGTCTTTCGGTGACCTTCTCGGACCACAGCCCACGTTGCTCCCAGGAGACGACGAGGCTGAGTCGGCTTTGCTGAACAACGAGGACCCGGCGGCCGTGGCGGCCGCGCATCCGACCGCATCGATCGCGTGGGCCTACCTGGCGGAGGCGTCTTTGGGGGCCGGCGAGACCATCACGGCCTACGCCTTTGCGCGTACCGGGTATCACCGCGGCCTCGACCAGTTGCGGCGCAATGGCTGGAAGGGCTTCGGTCCCGTTCCCTACAGCCACGAGCCCAACCGCGGGTTCCTGCGTTGCGTCGCCGCCTTGGCGAAGTCGGCGAAGGCGATCGGCGAGTCGGACGAGTATGCGCGTTGCCTCGACTTGCTCGAGGACTGCGACCCCCGGGCTGCGGAAGCGCTTGGCGTCAGTTAACGCTCTTAGCACCGCGAAGGTCCGTGGTCGGCAGGGACTGCGGAGCTCGCTTCAACGACTCCGGGTGTCGGCGCTACCCATTCTGCAGTGTGCGGTGGCCGCCGCCGGTGCTTGGTGGGTGGCCACAGAGATCATCGGACACCCGACCCCGTTCTTTGCACCGATCGCTGCGGTCGTGTCGTTGGGGCTTTCGCTCGGCGCGCGGCTGCGTCGTTCGGTCGAACTGGTCGCCGGGGTGACGATCGGCATCGGCGTCGGCGATCTACTGATCGCTGTCATTGGTACGGGGACTTGGCAGATCGCCCTCGTGGTGGGGCTGGCAATGTCTGCGGCGGTATTGCTCAACAGCGGCCCCATCTTCTCTATGCAGGCGGCAAGTTCGGCCGTGCTCGTCGCGACGCTTCTGCCGCCTGGGGACAGCGCGGGAGTCGACCGCATGGTCGACGCGTTGACCGGCGGACTCGTCGGTATCGCCGTCGTGGCGCTGATTCCTACTCATCCAGTCGGGCGTGCGCGCAAGCAGGCCGCGAACATTCTCGGGACTGCCGCCGAGGTGATGCGCCTGGTGGCCGATGGGTTGGTGTCCAACGACGACAAGCCACTGGAAGAAGCGTTGCGGAAGGCCCGAGCCACGCAAGATTCCATCGACTCCCTGCGCACACAGATTCTGGGTGGCCGGGAGATCAGTCGTATCTCGCCCTTGTACTGGAATACCCGCGGACGCCTCGATCGTCTGGCCGCCGCCGCCGATCCACTCGATAATGCGTTGCGCAACATACGTGTTCTCGCCAGGCGTTCGCTCACGCTGGTCCGAGACGACGAGATTCTCAATCCACGACTGGTCGACCAGGTGGACAAACTCGCGCACGCATTGGAAACCTTGAAGCAGATGGCGGTCGCCGATCCTGGTCAGCAACCAGATCAGGCCGAGGCGGCGCGGGTGCTGAGATCGGTGGCCTCAGGGCTCAAGCCGGAACTCGTGCACAACGCCGGTCTCTCCGCGACCGTGGTGTTCGCGCAGGTTCGCTCGGTGACAGTCGACCTTCTGCAGGTCGCGGGCCTCAAACGCATTTCGGCCATCGCAACATTGCCGCCAACGGTCGAGAATCCCGCCTATCCTCCAGAACCCTGGCCCTCGGACCACGCTTGAATCATATGCGTAGTTGTGCATATGATCGGGCAGAGTTCGGGAGGAAGGTGTTGCCCATGGCGGTCGGTCACGGTCATTCGCACGGCGGTAGGGGCGATGGCGAGGTAGGTCCGTCCCGGGGTCGAATCCGCCGCATGATCGTGGCGCTGGTCATCGTCCTCATGTTCCTGGTCCTCGAGGCCAGTGTGGGCCTGATAATCAACTCCCTCGCCTTGATCGCCGACGCCGGGCACATGCTCACCGATGTCGTCGGAATGTCGATGGGACTGGTCGCGCTCCTGCTGGCACGAAGGGGACGTGCCACTGCCGCACGAACCTTCGGGTGGCACCGCGCCGAAGTGCTGACCGCGATGGCAAACGCCGCCTTGCTGCTTGCGGTCGCAGTCTGGGTGTTCTCCGAAGCGATCTCTCGGATCGGCGATGCACCCGAAATTCCCGGTGTAGCGATGATCCTCACGGCAGCAGCCGGTCTCGCCGCGAACATCGTTGTAATGCTGATGTTGCGCGCCGATTCCAAGGAAAGCCTGGCCGTCAGGGGTGCCTATCTCGAGGTACTCGCAGATGCCGTCGGCAGCGTCGGCGTTCTCATCGCCGGTGGCCTGATCCTCGCGTTCAACTGGACTTACGCAGATATCGTTGTCGGTGTCCTCATCTCGTTGTGGGTGGTGCCGCGCGCAATCAAACTTGCAGCGGCGTCGCTGCGGATTCTGACTCAGGCCTCACCTGCCAATGTGGACGTGGAGATGGTGGCGGCCGACCTCGCCGCGTTGCCCGGGGTTACCGGAGTCCACGACCTCCACGTGTGGACCCTGACCACCGGGATGGATGTGGCGACCGTGCACCTGACCTCCGATTCCGACTCCTCCGCGGTACTCGAGGCGGCGAGGACCGTCCTCGAGACTCACCAGTTGTCCCACGCGACAGTGCAGGTCGAGACGACCGCCAACGGCCGGCAGTGTGCCGACAAGGTCACTTGGTGAATCGCCGGACGCCTCTGCCGGGCCGCCAGAATTCGATGTACATGTGGTTCTCGTCGACGGTGGTCAAGACAACCTCCTCCAGGTCGAGTTCGAAGACGTCGGCTTCGGCTTCGGCAGGTACCTCGCCCTCGTCCGACCCGTCCGACCCGTCCGACCCGTCCGGCCCGTCCGGGGAGCGATCGGCGATCCAGTGATCGACGATGCGCTTCCTCCGTTCTCCTACGACTTCCCGTGCCTTCCCGGCGATCTTGGCGTCGCCACCGTCCATGGAATGGTGGCCAGGGTTGCTGTGGAGCGAGAACCGTGGATCCCGTTGTAGATCCAGCACTTTCCGAGCCCCCGCCATCGATCCGATCAGCAGGCTATCTTCGTAGAACCCCACCTCTGTCCCGCTGACTCGCGGCGAGCCGTCCTTGCGAAGCGTCGCCAGGACGTGATGCCTGTGGGCTTCGAAGCGCGCCGCGACGGCACGAGCCAGGTCCGGGGCCTCGGTCTCGAATGTCGTCCAGTTGGTCATGTAGATCAGTGTGCGCCAGTATCCCTGACAAGGTGTGTCAGGAATTTCCGGCTA
The DNA here is from genome assembly GCF_001767395.1 of Rhodococcus sp. WMMA185. Lineage (NCBI taxonomy): Bacteria > Bacillati > Actinomycetota > Actinomycetes > Mycobacteriales > Nocardiaceae > Rhodococcus > Rhodococcus sp. WMMA185. Next base: position 338,655 of record NZ_CP017014.1, read on the forward strand.
GTCTCCGGATATGCGATCGAGCCGATTGGTTGAGATCATGCTGCGCCTCGAGGGAAGCCGAGGTGTCACCGCGCAGCGTCTCGCGGACGAACTCGATGTCTCGGTGCGCACCGTGTATCGCGATGTCGCGGCGCTGTCGGCGGCGGGCGTTCCGATGTGGACCGAGAGTGGACCCGGTGGCGGGGTGCGCCTGCTCGACGGTTGGCAATCGAAGCTCGGCTCGATGACCGGAGCCGAGACGTCGGCGCTGATGTTGCTCGGGGTGCCCTCGATCGCCGAGGATCTCGGGTTACGCGAAGTCGCCACCGCTGCGCAATCGAAGTTGTTGAGGGCCTTGCCTCTTCCACTTCGGATAGACGCGCAGGTGTGGCGTGACCGCCTGTACGTGGATGCGCCGGGGTGGTTCAACCGGCCTCGCGATGTCAGTCGCCTCCCCGACGTCGCCGCCGCGGTGCTCGAGGGGAGGCGGTTGCGCGTGTCCTACCGCACGGGAAACCGGACGGCGACGCGAACTCTCGACCCGCTCGGCCTGGTCGCGAAGGCAGGCGTGTGGTATCTCGTCGCCCAGCACCGCCGCCACACGCTGTCGTACCGGGTATCGAGAATCGAGGAGGTCACCGTCCTGGACGAACCCGCGACGCGGCCCGCCAACTTTGATCTGGCGAGGTGGTGGTCGGATTCTGTCGCCGAGTTCGACAGAGCTTTGCTGCGATTTGATTGCCGGGTGCGCCTGTCTCCGGCGGCGTGGCGGCATCTCCCGCATGCCATCGGCGTCGAGGCGGCCCGGGTCGAACCCGGACCGCCCGACGACGACGGATGGTTCACCGTCCACCTCCGGCTCGAGGCGGAAGATGTCGCGCGCGATCAGCTCACCTCGCTCGGATCCGATGTAGAGGTGCTCGAGCCGCAGTCGTTGCGGCGCGCCCTGTGGGGCGTCGGCGCTGCGATGATGCGCCGCAACGGCTGACGAGCACACTGCCGGCGAGGTGGCAGTGAATCTAGGACGGGAGGATTCGGCGGAGTTGGCGGGCTTGTCCTGCGAGGCGACCCGTCGAGGTCCGGAGTTCGGATTCGTCGACGCAGAGCTCGTCGGTGGCCCACACCGTGCGGTGGCGGAGATGATGCCATTGCTCGTCCAGTGGTGTCTGGATCTCATCGGCGGGAGGCCGAGATGCGCTCACGGGTGGGAAGTACGCACTGAACTCGACGGTGGGGATGGCGACCGCCCTGTCGAGTGTGGCGAACAACCCCGGCGGTAGGGCATCGAGCAACACGGCCGCGCGTTCCTGTGGAGTGAACTCGATCGACGAGAGAAGGCGTATCCACACCTCGAATTCCGGGTCGGCGCCGCCTGCGAACGGCCGTGCGGCGTTGATCGGGCGGATGTCGAGATATTGGGAGAACGGAACGAAGTCGACCGGGATCTCCAGCGGGGAAAGCTGTTCCGGGTTCACGTCGTCGATGTCCGACGTGCTGGCGGACCAGGAGCGTGCGTCGCCGCTGGTATCGCGGGTGAGGCGGACAAGTGCACTGGCGGAGTCGGCGATCGACGCCCGGACACTCGGCGTTCTCCCACCGTGCTCGAGGTCGGCCCGAACTTCCACCGGACCCGGCTCGACGGGCCTGGTGAGGTGAGCCGTCAGTGCGACCGGTGTCGCCGTGGTCTCGATCGAGGTCGCGTGCAGCATCGAGGCTACGACGAGCCCACCGTGTAGGCCGCCGAAACCCAGCCAGCTGGAATCGAACTCGGAAGGGAAGGCGGTTGTGGTCGAGGGGATCATCGAGACACCTCCAGGGTGTGAGGGTTGCGGGAGCTCATTCCCAGGGACGTGACGGCCGCACCGACTGCCGCGGCGACGATCAGCCACCAGGCGAGGACGAACGCGGAGTGTGTGTCCTCGTAGCCCACGGCGGTGCCGACCACCGCGACGAGCACGCTGACACCGATGACGGTGCCGATCTGCCGGTTCATGTTGACGATCGCGCTGCCGGTTGCCGATCGCGCCTTCGGAATGTCCGCCGTGGCGGTCGAGAGGATGGTCGGCAGCGCGAAGCCGACGCCGGCGCCGGCGATCAACAAGCCGGGGAGGAACTCGGTGACGTAGTACGGTTGCTCACCCACCGAGGCCAAAATGAGCAGCGTGCCCACCGACCACAACAGGCTTCCCGCAGCGGTGATGGCACCGGCGGAGAAGCGTCGAGCCAAGAGCTGTCCGACGATGGCGAAGAGCGGCACGAGCATCGGCCCCGGAGCGATCGCGAGTCCGGTCCGCAGTGCCGAGTATCCCCAAACCTCTTGAAGCCAGAGGATATTGGCCAGTAGTCCGGCGGCGAATGCCGCACTGAATACCACCGCGGTGACGTTCGACCACGCGAACGTGGGCACCTTCAGCAGCGCAGGTTCGATGAGAGGTGACCGGTGTCGGCTGTTCCTCCACCAGAACAGGACCAGGGATGCGGCGGCGAGTCCGAAGGCGAGGGTGACCCGGGCATCGCCCCAACCCCACTCCGGCCCCTGGACGAGCCCGAGTGACAGCGCTCCGATACCGATGATCAGCACAGCCGCACCGGCGAGGTCGAGTTCGGTGTCGGCGTCGGTGGGTCGGCCGCCGGGCACGGCGCGGATCGTGGCGAGCAGCAGTGTGATTCCGATCGGAATGTTGATGAGGAACGCCCACTGCCAGGAGGCCTCGACGAGGATTCCGCCGACGACGGGGCCGAGTGCCGCCGCTGCAGCGCCCGTCGCCGCCCAGATGCGGACTGCGACGGCGCGCCGGTCCTCGGGGAGAACCTCGATCAACAGTCCCAGGCTCGCCGGAGTCAGGGCGGCCGCACCGACTGCCTGAAGTACACGGAAGGCGACGAGAAACCAGAGAGACGGACTCAGCGCACAGGCGGCGCTCGCGACCGTGAACAGGGCCAGCCCCAGCGCGAAGCCGCGTCGGCGCCCGATGCGGTCGGCCCACCGGCCGAGCGGAACCAGCAGTGCCGCATAGACGATCGCGTAGCCGTTGAGGACCCAGCTGAGGTCGCCGAGGGAGTTGCCCGGATAGCTCGCGGCGATGTCGCCGAGCGCGACGTTGACGATGAACAGGTCGAGGCTCGCCACGAATGGTGCCCCGCAGAGGACAGCGAGAAGGGGGCCTAGCCGTAGGGGCCGACCCACCTGACTATTGATTGCCATAGCCAGCAATCTAAGAGCTGACTATGGATATGGCAAGTCAGGTAGGCTGACGTCATGAAAGCGGCACGACTCGACGGCCTCCTTGCTGACCGGGATGCCTGGCGCCCCACCCACTGCTCGATCGCCAAGACGATGGATGTCGTCGGAACACGATCCGCGATCCTGATCCTGCGGGAGGCCTACTACGGGACCACCCGGTTCGACGACTTCGCGCAGCGAGTAGGCATCACCGAGGCCGTCGCGGCCTCCCGCTTACGGGAGTTGACCGCCGAGGGCCTGTTCGAGCGGCAGCCGTACAAGGAGCCGGGGCAGCGGACACGGTACGAGTACGTGCTCACCGAGAAGGGTCGCGACCTGCTGCCCGCGGTGCTGGCACTGATGCAGTGGGGCGACAAGTACCTGCAGGGCGAGCGCGGCGGGCCCATCGCGATGTCGGACGACAGGTCGGGTGAACCCGTACGTGTGGAGGTACGTAGCCCGGAGCGGGAGGTCCCGCTGTCGGATCTGCGGTTGACCGCCAACTTCACCGAGGAGGAGCTGCGACGGGCGCGCGGTGAGGCGTCGCGATAGTGATAGCGGTATCGTGTCGAAATTCGTTGCGGTGGGATCGAATCGCGGTACAGACCATTGCCTTCGAGAAGGGGTTGGATGAACACTGATCACTGGCGAGAGCCGCCCACGTTGAGCGGCGAGTTCGTGTTGTTGCGTCCGACGGTGATGTCAGATGCGGAAGGGCTCGCCAGAGCGCACGACGGCGACACCTTGCGCTACTTCCCGTTCGGGATCGAATCGCAGCCGGCGAGTCGGGAAACCCTCAGGCATGCGTTGAGTTCGGGGCGTCAGACACTGACGCAAATCGATGCTCGAACGGGCGAGATCGTCGGGACGACCTCCCTGTACAACATGAGCGAACTGCATCGCCGGGTCACCATCGGCTACACGTGGGTTTCGTCTCGTGTGCGCGGAACGCCGATAAACCCGGAGGCGAAGCTACTGCTGCTCGACCACGTCTTCGGCACCCTCGATGCCGTCCGTGCCGAGTTCACGGTCGACGACCTGAACGTCCGCTCCCGCAGGGCCGTCACGGCGCTGGGGGCGAAAGAGGACGGAGCATTGCGGCGGCATGCGCGCCGGCGCGACGGAACCTGGAGAACGACGATCGTCTACTCCGTGATCGACGAAGAGTGGCCATCGGTTCGGCCCGGCCTCGTCGAACTGATACGGCGCAAGTCCACACCGCAGTAATCGTGGGCGGTGGCCCGGGCAGAGGTCAGAGCCAGAAGCGCATCAGAAGGTTGCCGACCTGTGCGTAGATCTCGGGAACCCCGGACAGTTCGAACAGGCTGTAGATGGCGTCGAAGAACACCACGTTGATCGACGGCACGAAGAGTAGCGCCACGAGGAGCAGCAGCCCGTACGCCTTGAACGGCACGAGTGCACGCCGGGTCTGTGGTGAGAGGAATGGCTCGAGTGCGCCGTAGCCATCGAGGCCGGGTACCGGGAGCAAGTTGAGCACCGTCGCCATCACTTGCAGGAACGCGAGGAAACTCAGTCCGGCCCAGAACACACGATGGTCATCCCCGAGCCCGAACAAGCGGATCACGACGAGGAGGATCACGGCGGACACGGCGTTGACTGCGGGCCCGGCCAGGGACACCCTGGCCTGCACCTTCGGCGAGAACAGCCCCGATCGAACGTAGACCGCCCCACCGGGAAGCCCGATGCCGCCGAGGGCGATGAACAGGATCGGTAGGCCGATCGACAGCATTGGGTGGCTGTACTTCAGAGGGTTGAGTGTCAGGTACCCGCGCACCTCGACGTCGGTGTCGCCGTTGCGCCAAGCGGTGTATGCGTGCGCGAACTCGTGCAGGCACAGCGTCACCACCCAGCCCGCGACGACAAGAAGAAAGACCCCGACGTGGCCGATTACCGACTGCATCTCCGCACGCCAGGCAAGTACACCGCCGGCCACTGCAACAGCGACAACGAGTAGGAAGACTGGGCTGGGGCGCACGCCGGTGGTCCGCGCCTTGGGCTGGTTCAACGGACCAGCAACCACTCTTGGTCATGCCGATAGAACGTCGACCGCACGAGTTCACGCGGGTGGGGAATTTCGTCTCTTGTCAGGACCGCAGCCGGAGATCCGAGCTGCACGGCACGACCCTGGACCCACCGACGTGGCAGCCATCGACTGCGGGGTTCGATCGAGGCCCGCAAACCCGGCATCTGCGGGGTCGGTGTGATATTGATCTTCGGTGTTGTCCCTGAGAACAGCAGGGTGTCGTCGGCGTAGGCTTCGCCGATCAGTGGGCCCCCACCAGGGCCGGTGAGGGTGGCACACCCGACAAGGGCTACACCGGCGTCGTCGCGAATGAGTGGCATTCGTTGGGCGTTTCCCTTGAGGGCGGTGCGGGCCCCGCGCGCGCCGACGGATAAATGGTAGGCATCGGTCGCATCCGAGTGCTTCTCGGCGACGTACGCGAGCTCGATGTGCAGACGTTCGGTGCGCATCAAACGGGTCAAGGTGGCGGCCAGGGCTGCGTCGGTTCCTACCACGATCAGTCGTGGGTCTGGGACTACCTGCAGTTTTGAGAAGACTTCGTCGAAGTCCTCCTTATCGGGGACGCTGGGTGCCTTGGAGGCGGAGATGGACCCCAGCGGCAGGGGAAGTGGCGCATCGCCGCATATGAGCACTACGGGGGTCAACACCACTCCTCGCCCGGATTTCCCGCCGCGATTTGCCGCAGCTTCTCTATTCTTTTGGCCATCTTAGCCTCGGCTTACATTTGTGCAGCTAAGGGGTGATCCGGGGCCGACACCAGCTGGGTAGCTCCGCTGGGAGCGAAGTGGATCGTGTCCGATTTTGTTGGTCCGCAATCGAAGCCACATGGTTGGCCGGGGTGGTGTTGCGCAGTGTGTCTGAAGATGAACCTGCGCAATGGGTTTGCCACTCCGACGAGTGGATTCCGCTGGATGATCGGGGCTGTGGTGACACATGCGCCGCCCAGCCTTCGATCGGGCTGCTGCAGTACGCCGAGGCCTGCCCCGCGCAGCCTCGGCTAGACTGTTCCTCCGGCCACTGCCTAGGAACTGCAGGACCACACAGTCGGATACGGCTGTACGTCGACCGTAGGAGACAACGTCATGCCGGCAATCGTCCTCATCGGCGCCCAATGGGGCGACGAGGGTAAGGGCAAAGCTACCGACCTACTGGGCGGACGCCTGCAGTGGGTGGTGCGTTACCAGGGCGGAAACAACGCCGGACATACCGTCGTTCTTCCGAATGGCGACAAGTTTGCTCTGCATCTGATTCCGTCCGGAATTCTCACGCCAGGTGTGACCAACGTGATCGGAAACGGCGTGGTGGTCGATCCGGGAGTGCTGCTCAACGAGCTCGCCGGACTCGAAGAGAGGGCCGTGGACACCGATCGACTGCTGCTCTCGGCGGATGCGCACCTGATCATGCCGTACCACGTAGCTATCGACAAGGTCACCGAGCGCTTCCTCGGGGCAAAGAAAATCGGCACGACGGGCCGCGGAATCGGTCCCTGCTACCAGGACAAACTTGCCCGCGTCGGGGTTCGTGTACAGGACGTGCTGGACGAGAAGATCCTCACCCAGAAGGTGGAGGCGGCGCTCGAGTTCAAGAATCAGGTACTCGTCAAGATTTACAACCGCAAGGCACTCGACCCGCAGGAGGTCGTCGACGAGGTGCTCGAGCAAGCCGATGGTTTCAAGCACCGCATCGCCGACACGAGGCTGGAATTGAACCGGGCGCTCGAACGCGGGGAGACGGTACTACTCGAAGGCTCGCAGGGCACGCTCCTCGATGTCGACCACGGCACGTACCCGTACGTGACATCGTCCAACCCGACGTCCGGTGGTGCTGCGGTCGGTTCGGGTATCGGACCCAACAAGATCACTACGGTGCTGGGCATCCTGAAGGCGTACACAACTCGCGTCGGCTCGGGCCCGTTCCCGACCGAACTGTTCGACGACAGCGGGGAATACCTCGCCAAGGCCGGCGGCGAGGTGGGAGTCACCACCGGTCGTGCCCGCCGCACCGGATGGTTCGACGCCGTGATCGCCCGTTATGCAACACGTGTCAACGGCATCACCGACTACTTCCTCACCAAGCTCGACGTGCTGAGCAGCCTCGAGACCATCCCGATCTGTGTCGGCTACGACGTCGATGGTGTTCGGCACGACGAGATGCCCATGTCGCAGAGCGACATTCACCACGCCAAGCCCATCTATGAGGAGATGCCCGGCTGGTGGGAAGACATCTCGCACGCCCGCACCTTCGACGAGTTGCCGAAGAATGCGCAGAACTACGTGCTGCGCCTCGAGGAACTGTCGGGCGCGTACATCTCCTGCATCGGCGTCGGCCCCGGCCGCGACGAGACCATCGTCCGCCGTGACGTGGTTCGGCCTGACCGAGTCCTGTAGACCCTGGCCCCGGAAAGGGTCCAATCGGAAGTATTTGGCCCTTTCTGGCGTGCACCCCTCGAAACTGGCTTTGAATTGAATAGCCAGGCGGTCGATACTGGACCCCATGATGACCCGTGTACTGGGTGCCCACTCGCTGGCCCGAGACCTCGGTAATTGGCAGGAAGAAAGCGGCCGGCGTTCCGCGGTGCGTCCGACCTACCGCGCCCTCGCCGCCGGTATCCGCCTGCTCGTGCACGACGGGCGGATACCGCCCGGAGTTGCTCTGCCGAGCGAGCGTGAACTGGCATCGGTTCTGGAGCTGAGCCGGACCACCATCACGTCCTGCTATTCGGTGCTCCGTGACGACGGGTATCTGATCAGCCGCCAGGGTTCTCGCAGCACGGTGGCACTGCCGCCCGGTGCGCGGCAGAACGGTCTGATGTTCCGAGCGCACCAACCTGATGCCGGAGGTTCGGTGATCGATCTGAGCTATGCCGCGATGGCCGCACCCGCGGAGGCGGTTGAGCAGGCGTATACGGTTGCGTTGCAATCGCTTCCGCAGTTCCTTTCGACTCATGGAATGGAACCGGTGGGCATAGACGTTTTGCGCGAGGTCATCGCGGAGCGGTATCGCGCGCGTGGTCTCGACACGTCCCCGGAACACATCATGGTCACCTCTGGGGCCCAGCACGCGCTGCGACTGCTCCTGAACGTGCTCACGGCGCCGGGGGAGCGGGTGCTGGTCGATCACCCGACCTACCCCAATGCGCTGGAGGCAATCCGCCGGGTCGGTGCTCGGCCGGTTCCGGTTCCCCTTCGTCCCGAGGCCGGGTCATCGGGCGCATGGGACCTCGCCGGTATCGGTAGTGCGGCCCGGCAGACAGCGGCCCGGATCGCGTACCTGATTCCCGACTTCCACAACCCGACCGGGCTGTGCCTCGACGCGCCGGGAAGAGCGGAACTGGTGCGGATCGCACGCGAGAACAGGATGACGCTGGTCGTGGACGAAACGATGGTCGACCTGTGGCTGGACGAGCCGTCACCAGGGCCGGTCGCGGCACACGGCAGGGGAGCAACGAAGTCCGAGGTCGTGACTATCGGTTCGACGGCGAAGTCGTTCTGGGGCGGGCTGCGCGTGGGCTGGATTCGGGCCGATCCGTCGCTGATCACCCGGCTCGTCGGAGCGCGAGCGGCCGTCGACCTCGGCACGCCGGTGATGGACCAACTGGCTGCGGCACAACTACTCACAGATTGCGGGCCCGTCCTCGAGGACCGCCGTGTGCAGCTGCGGGAACAACGCGCTGTGATGCTCGATGCTGTCGCGGCCCGGTTGCCGGAATGGGCTCCCACCAGTGGTTCGGGTGGCCTGTCGTTGTGGTTGCGGATGCCGGTACCGGTATCGACGGCGCTGGCCGCGGCCGCCCCGAGTTTCGGAGTACTGCTTGCGGCGGGATCTCGATTCGGCGTGGACGGCGCGTTCGAGCGGTTCGTCCGACTGCCGTACGCGCGGACGTCGGACGAGCTACGCCAGGGTGTCGAGGGAGTCGCGGCGGCGTACGAGACGCTGTCGGTGGGCCGTGAACTCGCGGAGCCGTCCCTGGTCGTCTGAGGTGAGCGGCAGGCACCTTGCGTGTATCCCTACCGCTCACCAGGAGTTTCACGCCCAGACGGAGTCGATGTCGACGGGCTCGCGGGGCGGCGGCGTGGGCGTCCCGGCCGGAGTTCGCGAGAACCGGGGTGCCGGCGCGTGCTGAGTGACCCCGTCGAGTTCGATCAGCGAGCCCCTGGCCCCGAGATGCTCGTTGGAGGGTGCCTCGGCGAAGGTCAGGACCGGGGAGACGCATGCGTCGGTGCCGAGGAAGATCGCCGTCCACTCGTCGCGCGTCTTCGACAAGAATTTCTCCGCAAAGACCTTCTTGACCTGCGGCCACGTCGACTTGTCCATCTGGTGAGGCAGATCGGCCGGATCGAGTTCGAGACCCTGCAGCAGCAGAGCGTAGAACTGCGGTTCGATCGAACCGACGGCCATGTACTTGCCATCGGACGTCTCGTACGTGTCGTAGAACGGGGCGCCGGTGTCGAGGAGATTGACGCCGCGCTCGTCCGACCAGATACCTCGTCCGCGGAACGCCCACATCATGTGCGACAGCGCCAGGGCGCCATCGACCATCGCCGCATCCACGATCTGGCCCTTGCCCGACGTTTGGCGTTCCACCAAAGCTGACAGTATCCCGAAGATCAGGAACATCGATCCGCCGCCGAAGTCGCCGACCATGTTCAGCGGCGGTATCGGACGTTCACCCTTGCGGCCGACGGCGTTCAGGACACCGGTCAGCGAAATGTAGTTGATGTCGTGGCCGGCGGCTCCGGACAGCGGGCCTTCCTGCCCCCATCCGGTCATACGGGCGTACACCAGTCGTTCGTTGCGGGCGAGGCAGACGTCGGGGCCCAAACCCATGCGTTCGGTGACGCCGGGGCGGAAGCCTTCGATGACGACGTCCGCACGCTCGATCAGCCCGAGAACCTTCTCGATCTGCTCGGGGTCCTTCAGATTGGCCTCTACGACGCGGCGGCCACGCTGAATCTGGTCGTACGGTCCGTCCGGCGGAATGCTGCCCGGGCGCTGAACACACACCACGTCGGCACCGAGGTCGGCCAGGAGCGTCGCGGCATGCGGACCCGGTCCGAGGCCGGCGAATTCGACCACGCGAACGCCCGCGAGCGGGCCCTTCTTCTCTGTAGCTGGATCAGACACGCTTCAATCCCCATTCCGGTACGAGAAAGTCTTGTCGAACAGACGTTAACGCGCACGGCCGAAGTTGTGCCTGGAACACGTAGTGGCGTTCCTCCACCCGAACGTTCTTGCGTGTTCGGGTTTGTGCGGAGCAGAGTTAATTCATGAGACTTCAGGGTGATCTCGTCAGTTTCGTGGCCTGCACCGACCTCGACGTCGCCGAGATGTTCTATGTGGAGACCCTGGGGCTCAGGCTCGTTTCTCGCGACGAATTCGCACTTGCGCTCGATTGTGAAGGGTCTCTGCTGCGGGTAACGCTGGTGCAGTCGAAAGCAGATGCCGGCTACACGGTGCTCGGGTGGAAGGTTGGGGACTTGAACGCTGCGGTCGAGTCGCTTCGCGGCAAGGGCATCGAGTTCACCGAGTATCGGGGGGTAGTTCAGGACGATCATGCTGCCTGGCGGGCGCCGGACGGTATTCGCGTCGCGTGGTTTCGGGATCCGCATGGCAACGTGCTCGCGTTGTTCGAGGAACCGGGCTGAATCAGGAAGGCTGCGGTCAGGAAGGCTGCGGCTTCTTCGAGTTCGATGAACTCGGCACGGTGTCAGCGATATCGGCGGTTTCCGGTACCCCGACGGCAAAGACGATCAGAGCCAGGATCGCGATTCCGGAGAGCACGAGCAGTGCCACGTGAAATCCGTCGGCGTCGGCGACGAATCCCGCCAAAGCGGGGCTGAGTGCGGCCCCGATTCCCTGGATGGTGGTGGCAGCCCCGAGTGCGAGGTTGAAGTGGCCGGTGCCCCGGGTGAGGTCGGCGACCACGAGGACGAACATCGCACCGTAGATGCCCGCGCCGACACCGTCGAGGATCTGGATGGATATGACGTACAGCGGAAAGTCGCCCAATGCGAACAACACTCCACGTACCGGCAGAACGAGGAATGCGGCGAGGAAGATGGGTTTGCGGCCCCAGTCCTGACCGTGTTTGGCGATCATCACCGCCATCGGAATCATGACCAACTGCGCGACGATGATCAGCGCGGCCTGGAACAGTGCGCCGGTTCGCGCATCCTGCTGGGCTAGTTCCTGACCGGTGAGTGGCAGCATCGCGCCGTTGGCGAGTTGCCACAGCATCGTCGCCGCGCACAACGCCAGGAGCGGACGCGAATGCAACAGGACGCCGAACCCCGAGGGCTTCCTCTGACCACTGTGGGTGGTGGGACTGCTGGGGGTGAGTCCGCGTGCAACATCGTTGTTGATGAGCCGTGGGTTGATCATCAGTGTGATGGCGGCGACCAGGATTGTGGCGATGCCGGCGAACCAGAAGCCGGCCCTGATCGTGATCAGATAGCCGGCGGCGCCGAAGATAACGGCACCGACCACGTTTCCAGCGTGATTGAAGGCAGCCATCCGTCCGGTGCGGTAGGTGTAGGCGGCCGAGCCAACCAATCCGAGCGCGATCGCGGCGATAGCCGGTGGGAACACCGTGCCGGCGATTCCGGTCGCCAGTTGTGCGGCCGCAATCACCGAGTAGCTCGGATTGACGGTGATCGTGAAGGCGCCGAGTCCGGTCGCCAACGCGGCCAGGATGATCAGGGTGCGTTTGTGTGGCGTCTTGTCGACCAGGGCGCCGATCGGTGTCTGCACAATCAGGCCGACCAGACCGCCGACGGTGAGGGCCAACCCGATGTCGGAGGTGCTCCAGCCCGGTACGGTCAGCAAGTAGATGCCGAGGAATGGGCCGAGCCCGGACTGTACGTCGGCGAGGAAGAAGTTGAGCCCGTCCAGCGCGCCCAACGATCGGCCCAGTGACTGTGTCACGCGGCCAGTATGCGCCGCACCGCGGGTTCAAGCGATCGCTTACCGCTGGTGCGCGTAGCCTATCCAGGCTCGTCGAACCTCACCCCGTGGGTCGCTCTCGATCCGGCATACTTCGTCGATGATGAGCGTCTCTCGGCGCTCGGGCGAATACCGGGGCCACCCGGGAGCAGGAGTCCCATACCTGGCGAAGTGCAACCAATGCGACTGGACCGTATCGGTGACGGACGCCAGCCCACCTCGTCCTCCCAGCAGGGTCAGTGCGCGCGCCGAGAGACCTGCGGGACCGAACACCGCGACCAGCTCCGTAGCATGCGTTGCCCCCAAGCCGAGGACTCGAAGAAGACGGGGTGCGAAGTCGTACCGGTAGCTGTAGGTCGGCGCCACGGCCGCATGGCCTTGGGCGCACAGAATCGACGGCTCCCAGAAGGACACGTCACCACCGAGCGCGGTTGCCGCTTGCCGGCCGGGGTAACCGGAGTAGGCGGCGAGGACTCGGTCCTTCACTGCGCGGTCCACGTGCGAAAACATCTTCTCGATCCGGGTGGGATTGGTCGGCAGGATGTCGTGCAATCGGGGGAAGATCGTGCCTTCATCGCGGTTCGTGCCAATGATGAGCGCAACCGGGTGTCCGGATCCGGAGGCAAAGCTATCGAGTGGGTGTGAGGGGAGAAAGACCCCGTCGACGACGGGGGCGAATACCCGGGTTCCAGGTTCCTCGTCGGCACCCCGATTCGCCAGCGTGGTGCCCACTTCGACGAATTCGGAGGGATCGGCTGTCTCGAGCCAGGTCCCGGCACCGGATCGGGAAACTCCGGCAATCTCGAGTAGCTCACGCGCCCACCGTGCAGCCCGCTCGACGGAATAGGCGGACGCGGCCGGAGGGCTCTGAGCGATCGCCCGGGCGAACAGGCCCTTGGCGGCGGGTGTGGCCATCAGTGTGGTGACGGCGTTGGCTCCTGCGGATTCGCCGAAGACGGTGACGTTGTCGGGGTCGCCTCCGAATTCGGCGATGTTGCGCCTCACCCATTCGAGGGCGGCCACCTGGTCGCGCAGTCCGAGGTTGGAGTCGAAAGGTCTTTCCGGGGTGGAGTATTGGGTGAAGTCGAGGTAGCCGAGTGCGCCGAGGCGGTAGTTGATGGACACGTAGACGATGTCGCCGCGACGAGCGAGCGAGCGGCCGTCGTACAGGGACGACGCCGAGGAGCCACCCGAGTAGGCGCCGCCGTGGACGAACACCATCACCGGCCGCGGTGTATCCGACGGTTGGGCGGGCGCAAGCACATTCAGCGTCAGGCAGTCCTCGCTTGCCGATGACATGCCGCGCTGAGGTGCCCGGAACCCGAAGTCGACGGCTTGCCGGACCCCCGACCACGACTTGGCCCGTTGCGGGGCTCGCAACCTCAACGCCCCGACCGGTGGCGCGGCATACGGAATGCCGCGCCACGCGATCAGGTCGCCCTCTCGGCGGCCGCGGAGGGTGCCGGTGTCTATATCGACCTGAGGTGTGCTCACGGGGTCTTCCCGTTGTAGCCCGAGTACCCCTCCCATGCCAGCCGCCTCTCTCGTCGCGGGTCATCTCGCACTGTGGTCACTGCGTCGAACACGAACGTTGCTCTTCTCTTCGTGTCGTACCGGGGCCACGACGCCAAAGGTTTGCCCGAGGTAGCGAAGTGCAACCAGTGGCGTTGAACGGTGTCCGTGACTGTCCGTAGCCCTCTTCGACCGCCCGGAAAGGTGAGTCCTCTGCCGAAGAGGGTGTCGGCGATATCGAACACGGCGAACAGTTCGAACCCGTGAGTGGCGTCGAGTCCGAGCCACTTCATCGAACGCGGAGCGAAGTCGAAGCGGTAGCTGTAGGTGGGGGCATACGCGGAATGTGCCTGCGTCAGGTCGAGCGACGGTTTCCAGAAGGTCAGGTCGCCCCCCAGGTTCACGGCCGCGTCCGGTTCCGGGTAGCCCAGGTATGCCGCGGTGACACGGGTCTCGGCCGCGGGGTCGGTCAGCGCGAACATCCGGCCGATCCGGTCGGCATCCGTCGGAAGCGCGTCCAGGAACTTCGAGAACAGTGTGCCCTCACGGGCGTTGGTTCCGATGATCATCGGAACCCGGTGCGCGGATCCATCGGCGAACGCATCGAAGGGTGACTTCGGTAGGAAGTCGCCGTCGATCACGGGGCCGAACGGGTGCAGTCCCGGTGTCTCGGAAGCCACCTTCGTAGCGAGCCGATCGCCGACCTTGCCCAGTGCGCTGGGGGGAAAGGTGCTCAGCGCTTCGGCGGCATGCGCGTCGTCGGTGCCGAGCAGCGACATGTAGTCCGATGCCCACCCCGCGGCCCGATCGGCCGTGGTGACGAGGCCGGGGGCCGAACTCTGAGCGATCGCCCGGGCGAACAGGCCCTTGGCGGCGGGTGTGGCCATCAGTGTGGTGACGGCGTTGGCTCCTGCGGATTCGCCGAAGACGGTGACGTTGTCGGGGTCGCCTCCGAATTCGGCGATGTTGCGCCTCACCCATTCGAGGGCGGCCACCTGGTCGCGCAGTCCGAGGTTGGAGTCGAAAGGTCTTTCCGGGGTGGAGTATTGGGTGAAGTCGAGGTAGCCGAGTGCGCCGAGGCGGTAGTTGATGGACACGTAGACGATGTCGCCGCGACGAACGAGCGACTGGCCGCCGTACAACGCGGTGGCGGACATCCCCATCGCGTACGCGCCTCCGTAGATGAACACCATGACCGGTCGCGACGCCGACGTGCCGGGCTTTGCCAGCACGTTGAGCGTCAGGCAGTTCTCGCTACTCGGCTGGTACTTGCCCGGTCGCAGCATGGTGAACTTCTTGTTCTGGACGGGGGCGTCGCCGAACTCGCGGGCGTCGAGCTCCCCTGACCACGGCGTGACCGGCTGGGGTGCCCGTAGGCGGAGAGAGCCGACAGGAGGTGCCGCGTAGGGAATTCCCCGCCACGTAACCAAGTCGCCGACACGCTTGCCGCGCACCAGTCCCTCGTTTGTCTTCACAAGTGTGTCGGTTGTGAGCATGCCGGTCGTCGAAGTGCTGGGCGTCATATGGGCGACTATACGAAGGCGGGCTGGGGTTCGCGCTACTTCAACCCCATGTTCGACCTCATGCCCGGACGTTTCTAACGTCGCGCCTCCAATAACCGCAGCCACACCTCGCTGACGGTCGGAAACGACGGAACCGCGTGCCACAGCGTCTCGAGCGGCACTTTCCCGACCAAGGCGATAGTGGCGGCATGGAGGAGTTCGGCCACTTCCGTGCCCGCGAAGGTCGCCCCGACCAGGGTGTCGGATGCTGCATCTACCACGAGTTTGGCGTGTCCGCTGAAGTCGTCACGCGACAACGATGACCCCGCGACAGCGATGTCGAGCTCAACCGTGTCTACGTCCCACCCCGAGTCCCGTGCCTGTTTCTCGGTGATCCCGACGGCCGCGATCTCGGGGTCGGCGAACACCACTTGGGGTACCTGCTCACTATCGGCGGACGCCCGGAAGCGGGATCCTTCAGTGGGCCTGGACTCTGCGCGCGCCGCGATAACGTCGCCGCAAATTCTCCCCTGATACTTGCCCATGTGGGTGAGCAGGGCACGGCCATTGACATCTCCCACGGCGTACAGCCAGCCGTTCGCTGTGGTCAGATGGTCGTCGGTGACGAGGAAACCGCGAGCGTCGAGCAAACTCGGGTCGAGACCGAGCTCGGAAGTCGCGGGGGTGCGTCCCGTCGCGACCACGATCTCGTCTACCACGATCGGATCGTGGCCGGTCACATCGAGGATCGCCGTACCCCCGTGGATGGAGCCGACACCAGTGTCCCGGGGGTTGGCTCGTTCGACGCCGCGTAAGCCGGCATCGAACAGGATCCGGGCCCCCTTCCGCTCGAGCGAGCGGGTCACGAGTTCTCCGGCGAAGGGCTCGTTTTTTGAGAGTAATCCGTCGCCGCGCACCACCATCGTCAATTCCTCGACACCCAGATCGAGCAGCCAGGTTGCGCTCTCGCACGCCACCACACCGCCGCCGATCACCGCAACCCGGCGCGGGATCTCCTTCAGGTTGGTGGCGTCCCGTGACACCCACGGCAGCGCCCGCCGAAGGCCGGGAATATCGGGGATCGTTGCCGTCGTCCCGGTGGCGACGACGACAGCGTGCCGAGCCCGAAGGGAGCGTGACTCTCCGACCATGACGGTCCGTTCACCCGTGATCCGCGCAGCCCCGCGGATCACGTCGATTCCTTGCGAGTCGGCCCACATCACCTGCGACGAGTCGTCATGGTTGTTGGTGAACGAGTCCCGGCGAGCGAGGATCGCGTTCACGTCGAGAGCGCCCGACGACACGCCCGGCATGTTGTTCGATGCACCGAGAACCTGGCCCGGTCGCAAGAGCGCCTTGCTGGGTATGCACGCCCAGTAGGAGCATTCTCCGCCGACGAGTTCGTGCTCGATCATGGCAACCGTCCGGTCGCTGCCTGCGATGGCGTAACTCGCGGCATTCTCACCCGCGGATCCACCGCCGATCACGATGACGTCGAATTCGTCCATGCCGCCCACGGTCTCGGTCATAGTCACAACGGTATTCCGGTCGGAGGCGGTGTCGCAGAGTTTCCGGGTGGCAGTCTCGCATGGTCACGTGTGCGGTTCCTTCCTCACACATGGAACTCCCAGTTGGTGTAGGACTGGACCCATGCCGTCCGCGCAGGAGTCCTCGTCCGTCCGTGTGAAGCGGCCGTGGCCGCGCGTGGTCATCCTCGGGGGTGGATTTGCGGGGATCTACGCGGCCCGGCGGTTGCGCAACGCAGACGTGGACATCACCCTTCTCGATCGTGGAACCAGCCACGTCTTCCAGCCCCTGCTCTATCAGTGTGCGACCGGGCTTCTGTCCGAAGGGGAGATCAGCAGCCCATTGCGCCATTTGCTGCGGGGGCATCGCAACGTGCACGTCGCACTCGGAGAGGCGCGTTCGATCGACCCCGACGCCAAAGTGCTGACAGCGAGTCGATTCGACGGTTCCGCCTTCGATTTGCACTACGACTACCTGATCGTCGCCGTCGGGATGCGTCAGGCGTACCACGGCCACGACGAGTACATCCAATGGGCGCCGGGCATGAAGACGGTCGACGACGCCCTGGCCATCCGACGCAAGCTGATTTCCGCGTTCGAAATGGCTGAATCGCTGCCGACCGCGCGGGAGCGTCGACCGTGGCTCACTTTCGCCGTCGCGGGTGGCGGGCCGACCGGAGTCGAGATGGCGGGGCAGATCCGGGAACTTGCGACGCACTCCCTTGCTCACGAGTTCCGATCGATAGATCCGAGCGAGGCACGGGTGCTGCTTTTTCACGGCGGCGACCGCGTTCTCGAGTCTTTCGATCGGAAACTCTCTGCGGCTGCGCAGAAGACGCTCGACAAGGTTGGTGTCGAAACGCATCTCGGGGTTCATGTCACCGATGTGTGCGAGACCGGCATCGAGACCACATCCGCCGACGAGGCGCACACCAAGAAGCGGTACGAGGCGCGCACGGTCCTCTGGACGGCTGGGGTGGAGGCAGTGCCCTTCGCCGCCCATCTTGCAGATGCTTTGGGTGCGAAGCAGACTCATGGCGGGCGGATCGAGGTCGAACCAGATCTGACCGTGCCGGGCCACCCCGATATCTGGGTGGTCGGTGACCTGATGTCACTGGACGAACTTCCCGGTGTGGCCGAAGTGGCGATGCAGAGCGGCAAGTATGTCGGCGGCCGTATCGCAAAGACGGTGGCCGGAGGCAAGCCCGACCGGAAACCATTCAAATACCGTGATTTCGGGAGTGCGGCCTACATCGCGCGCAGGCACGCGCTACTGCAGGCTGGTCCGATTCGGATATCCGGATTCGCAGGCTGGGTGTCGTGGGGAGTCATTCACATCGCGTTCCTCGCTGGGTACCGCAACCGGTTCGGCACCCTCCTCAACTGGGCAACCACCCTGGCTACCGGATCGCGCCGCGAGCGTGCGATCACCTACGGCGATCCGGAGTCGGCACGTCAGCCCTACGCGGATCCGTCGTCCGAATCCTGAGAGTCGTTTCAGCGCCACGCGTTTCGCTGGCGATGGAAGACCGCTACCAGCTTCGTGCGCTCAGCCCATGTCGGGCGAGTGCGCCTTCCGCCCGGTCCCGCAATGCCGCGCTGCCCGGGCTGTCGAGCGACTCGAGTGCCAGTGTGTAACGGCCTCCGAACCTACTGAGGTAGGCCGACAGCCGGGTCCTGCTGTGGGCCACTCCCGGGTGTACCGCACGGGTAGCGATCCCGGTGGTTCGGTGACCTTCGATTGATTCGAGAACGTCGGGTAGCGGTCCGATGTTGGAACACAACACGTCCCGTTCGCCGGGATTCCCCGTGAGGGCGTGCGCCACACGATCCGGAACCAGTTGGAGCATCTCCTCCGGGAATCCGGCAGGGCTCGTCATCGGCGGAGAGGAGAAGGCTGTGCGACTAGCGGCGCGAATATCCGCGACGGTGTCCTGTGGACGGATGTCAACCTCGACCATGGCGACGGAGTTCGCAGTAGCGTCCGGACTGCGGCGAGGTTGAAGGTCCATGGGCACGCTGACCTTCAGTGACCCCGATTCTCCGTCTTGCCTGGCCGTTTCGGCCGCGATCGACAGGAACAGACTGTTCGCGGTTCCACCGGCCCGCTCGGCGGCAGTATCCCACTGCTCGGCGTCCACCTCCAGAACCGCGGACACGGGCGAACGGTGCGCTGGGGCTGAACGAGCTGTGGCTCCGGAGAGTGCGCTGTCTCCGGTGTGCATGAAGCTGCGGAGTTCGGCCCTGCGCCGTCTGCTCACCATCAGGCCTGCGACCGCGCGCGCCGTTCCTGTCGTCACCCGGCGAGTGAGCTGGGCGGCATCGCGTATATCGGCGGCTGCACCACCGCCTACGCATCTGCCGTCTCCTTCGACGTTATCCTGCAGCGCCGCTGCTGTCTCACCCTGCAGCGCCGCTGCGATTGCCACTGCCAGCCCTCGAGCATCCGCGATTACGTGGGAGCAGACCAGCGACAAGGCCGTCCCCCCGCCCTCGAGGCGCGCACACGCGAGCCGCCAACCGGGACCGTGCTCAGGGTTCACAGGCATGCAACCCTGCTTATCTGCCCAGGCGAGGACCGCTTCCGGATAGATCTCGGAGTAATTCACCGGGAACGAAGCGGTGCTCGGTTCGAAGCGGGGCCGCGCACCGGGGATCCATGGGCGGACCACCCGCCTGCCCAGCGGTCCATGTGCCAGGACCGTGAGCAGCGCTTCGAGGGTTGACTCCTCGACCCGTGCGTCGGTTCTCCACAAACCCTGCATCACGATCGGGGTACCCCATCCCCGATGGCTGCGCAGGAACATCTCGTCGACGACGCTCAAACGGGCGCTCACCAGCGAAGTGTACGACTTACCGGGAAAAATCGCACCGGTCGGTCTGGTGAAACGGGCGCATACTGGAACTGCAGCGTTGGTTCGGACCGCACACGGAGTACACCATGGTTGGCGTCGATAAGTGGAAGGTGTGGGGTTCCGTCGTGGAAGTCGACGTCACCGAGACCGCTGCCCTTCCCGAAGCTGCCGCACTGATCGCAGGTGTCATCGACGAGGTCGAATCGCTTTGCGACATCCACCGCGGCGATGCCGAGATCCACGCCGTCAATCTCTCGCAGGGTGCACCGGTAAAGGTCAGCCGGCGGATGTCCGCACTCCTGCGCTCGGCGCTGTGGGTGGCCCGCATGACGGACGGTGCCGTGAACCCGCTCACCTCCGAACTTGCTGACGACGACCTCGTCCCGCCAGTGCATCCGTCACCGAGCTTCCTCGATGTCCAGATCGACGACGACGTGGTGTTCGCTCCGTGGGGGGCGTCGTTCGACATCACCGATACGGCGAAGGCGGACACCGTAGATCGAGCGGCCGACTTGGTCGCCCGAGAACTCGAATGCGGGGCGGCGGTGCGAATCGGTGACGTGATCGCGACGGCTGGGCATTGTCCTGCCGGCGGTTGGCAAATTCCCGTACCGGGTGACGGCGAGATCGAGTTGCCGAACGGGACCGCGATGGCGACGGCATTCGCGCCCACGGCCACTGAACCGTCCGTCGCCGCCGAATCTGCCGCCGACACCGAATGGGACGCGGTGACTGTAATCGCCAACGATGCACTCTGGGCGTATGGCGCTGGTGTTGCTGCTCTCGATCGTGGGATCGGTGCGATCCGATGGATCGAGCAGCATGAACTCCGCGCGCGGTTTGTGGATCGTTCGGGTCGCGTCCACACCACGAAGAGTTGGTGAATCAGGCCCGTCCGCGCTGATGACGGTACCGTCGCACCAGGCTGTCGGTCGACGTATCGCATTGTGCGGCCGGAGGATCCGTGGAAGTCAGTACCGGCTGCAGTTCCACGGCCTGGGTCTTGCCGAGTTCGACGCCCCACTGGTCGAACGAGTCGATCCCCCAGATGGCCCCCTCGACGAACACCTGGTGCTCGTACAGTGCGATCAGTTGCCCGATGACTGAGGGCGTGAGCCCCGGCGCGAGAATCGTGGTGGATGGACGGTTGCCGGGCATCACCTTGTGTGGCACGAGATCTTCGCTAGTTCCCTCTGCGGCAATCTCCTCGGCTGTCTTGCCGAACGCCAGGACCTTCGTCTGGGCGAAGAAGTTGCTCATCAGCAGGTCGTGCATGCTGCCTGTGCCGTCCGCGGTGGGTAGATCATCGGTCGGCTCGCTGAAACCGATGAAGTCGGCGGGCACCAAACGAGTGCCCTGATGCAGTAGTTGGTAGAAGGCGTGTTGACCGTTCGTTCCCGGCTCACCCCAAAAGATCTCACCGGTGGATGTTGTTACGGGTGAGCCGTCCGAGCGCACAGACTTGCCGTTGGATTCCATCGTCAACTGCTGGAGGTACGCCGCGAATCGGACGAGATCGTTGGAATACGGCAGCACGGCGCGAGATTCCGCACCGAAGAAGTTCGAATACCAGAGTCCGATGAGCCCGAGTAGTACCGGGCCATTCTCCTCCAGGGGCGCCGAGCGAAAGTGCTCGTCCACCAAGTGGAATCCGGCGAGGAACTCGGTGAAGCGCACCCTGCCGATCGCCGCCATCACCGACAGTCCGATGGCCGAATCGACCGAGTACCGGCCGCCCACCCAGTCCCAGAATCCGAACATGTTGGCCGGGTCGATGCCGAATTCCGCGACTCTGTCCGCGTTCGTCGAGACAGCGACGAAATGCTTTGCGACGGCTTCGCTTCCGAGACCAAGTCCTTCGAGGAGCCATCGGCGTGCGGCGGTGGCGTTGGTGAGTGTCTCGAGGGTCGAGAACGTCTTCGATGCAACGATGAACAGCGTGGTCGCCGGGTCGAGGCCGTGCAGACTGCGCACCAGGTCGGAGGGATCGATGTTGGAGATGAACCGGACGCTGATCCCGGCATCGACGTAGTGCCGCAGCGCCCGGTAGACCATGACCGGGCCAAGGTCGGAGCCGCCGATGCCGATGTTGACCACTGTGGTGATCTTCTGACCGGTGGCACCGCGCCATTCGCCCGACCGAAGGCGGTCGGTGAAGGCGCCCATACGATTAAGGACATCGTGGATCTCGGCAACAACGTCGCGCCCATCGATGACGAGAGACGCGTCGGCAGGCAGCCTCAGCGCAGTGTGGAGTACCGCCCGGTCTTCGGAGGTGTTGATGCGCTCGCCAGAGAACATCGCGTCGCGACGCTGCTCTACTCCGGCGGTGCGCGCGAGTTCGACTAGCAGTCTGAGGGTATTGCGGTCGATACGGTGCTTGCTGTAGTCGACATACAGGTCGCCGACGGAGACGTTGAACTCGTTTCCCCGCGCCGGGTCTTTCGCGAAAAGCTCTCGAAGATGGACGGACTGGATTTGAACGTGATGATCACGCAATTCCTGCCAGGCAGCGGTCTCGGTGATGTCTGGGCTCACAAGAAATGAGCTTAGTGCCCGCGCGTCGAATCTTCCGAGCGTATTCCGATGCGCCGCATTCGAGATCACTTCGACTGGAGGAGAGGGGTCGGCGTTGCCGACGGCGCTGAGTTCCGGATGGTGCTTACATCTTCACCACGTGGCAAGCAGTACGCCGCGCCGAAGTCGGTGACCGCCGCCGAAATCAGTGACCGAGGCGCCCGCGAAATCAGTGTCCGAGGCGCCCGCGCCCTAGGCGCAGTAACAGCATGGCCAGCGTGTGCCCCTCCTGGCCGAGTTCGTTGAAACGCTCGAGCACCTTCATCTCACGGCTGTGAACCAGGCGGGGGCCGCCGGACGCCATACGGGTACGACCGATGAGCTGCGAGACCTCGGCGCGCCGCTTGATTGCGGCGAGTATCTCGGCGTCGAGCTTGTCGATCTCTTGGCGAAGTACCTCGATTTCGGCTTCGCTGGTGGGAACAGCTGGTTCGTTGTCTGCGGATGCCACGGTCTGAGCGCTCATTGGTTCGTCTCCTCTTGTCAAAACTTGAATCGGACTCTCCGGTCGAGTTGTTACCGATTCAGGCACACTTTGACGAAAAGGCCCCGGATCCAGTACGGCGTTCGGGGCTTTTGAGCTGTTCACTCCTCAGGCACCGGCTTCCGGTGCCTGAGAGAAAAATCGCCACAAGGGCCGCGACGACGGACTGAACATGTGTACCAGTTTGACATGACGATACCGTGCGCGCCAAGCGACTGTGGCTCTGTCGGTACACGCCGGTAAGTTGGACAGACGATGAACACTATCTCCGGAACCGCTTCTTCCACGGGCGCGGCGTCGTCTCCGCATGCCGCCGGGCCTGCAGCTGGGGGATCAGATGCGCTCCTTCAGGGCCTCAATCCACCGCAGCGAGATGCGGTCATGCACTCAGGGTCTCCGCTGCTGATCGTTGCGGGTGCGGGCTCGGGGAAGACGGCTGTGCTCACCCGGCGCATTGCGTATCTGCTGGCCGAGCGGGGGGTCATGCCCGGTCAGATCCTGGCTATCACCTTCACGAACAAGGCGGCCGCGGAGATGCGGGAGCGAGTCGCCCAGCTCGTCGGTCCCCGGGCCAACAGCATGTGGGTGTCGACCTTCCATTCGAGCTGCGTACGCATCTTGCGGGCGCAGGCCACGCTCCTGCCCGGCCTCAATTCGAATTTCTCGATTTACGACGCGGACGACTCGCGGCGGTTGCTGACGATGATCGCCAAGGAACTGAACATCGATACCAAGCGGTATTCCGCGCGGCTTCTCGCCACCCACATCTCGAATCTGAAGAATGAACTCGTCGGACCTGAGCAAGCGGCGGCCGAAGCGGACAAGGACCCGGCCGACTTGCCACGGCTGATCGCCAAGGTCTACAGCCACTATCAGCAGCGGTTGCGTTCGGCGAACGCGCTGGACTTCGACGATCTGATCGGCGAGACGGTTGCGATGTTGCAGGCGTTTCCGCAGGTTGCCGAGTACTACCGGCGCCGGTTCCGTCACGTGCTGGTCGATGAGTACCAGGACACGAACCACGCCCAGTATGTGCTCGTGCGCGAGCTGGTCGGGGGCGGAGAAGACCCTGAAGAGGGGGTTGCGCCCGCCGAGTTGTGCGTGGTGGGCGATGCAGATCAGTCGATCTACGCTTTCCGTGGCGCCACGATCCGCAACATCGAGGAGTTCGAACGGGACTACCCGGATGCGCGCACCATTTTGCTGGAGCAGAACTACCGTTCGAGCCAGAACATCCTGTCGGCCGCGAACTCCGTGATCTCGAAGAACACAGGTCGTCGCGAAAAGCGGTTATGGACCGATTCAGGCGAGGGTGAACTCATAACGGGTTACGTGGCCGACAACGAACACGACGAGGCGTCGTTCGTAGCCTCGGAGATCGACAAGCTGGTCGATTCCGGTGCTTTCAAGTTCTCTGACGTTGCGGTGTTCTATCGCACAAACAACTCTTCCCGCGCCATGGAAGAGATCTTCATCCGACTCGGCGTGCCGTACAAGGTGGTCGGCGGGGTGCGGTTCTACGAACGCAAGGAGGTGCGCGACGTAATCGCATATCTCCGAGTCCTCGCGAACGAGACCGATACGGTCAGCCTGCGCCGCATCCTCAACACACCCCGGCGCGGCATCGGTGATCGTGCCGAGGCCTGCGTAGCCGTCCACGCCGAGCAACGGGGCATCAGTTTTGCCGAGGCGTTGCGGGACGGTGGGGAGGGCCGGGTGCCGCTGCTGAATACGCGTTCTCAGAAGGCCATTGCATCCTTCCTCGAACTCATGGACGGGCTGCGTGCGCTTCTTCCACCGGAGACCGCCGCGGACGAAGTTGTTCCCGATCAGCTCGGAGACATCGGTGATGTCGTCGAGGCCGTTCTCGAACGCACGGGCTACCATGCCGAACTCGCGGCGAGTAGCGATCCTCAGGACGGAGCCCGCCTCGACAACCTCAACGAACTTGCCAGCGTTGCCCGGGAGTTCAGTTCCGATGCCAGGAATGCCGCAGGACTCGTCGAACCGCTAGAGGAAGGCGAGATCGAAGCGCGGGAGGGCGAACCCGCCCCCGGCTCGCTTGCGGCCTTTTTGGAGCGGGTCTCTCTCGTTGCGGATTCCGATCAGCTACCGGACAGCGACGAAGGCGTCGTTACGCTGATGACGTTGCATACTGCGAAGGGCCTCGAGTTCCCGGTCGTTTTCGTCACCGGCTGGGAGGACGGTCAATTTCCGCATATGCGGGCACTCGGTGACCCCACCGAACTGTCCGAGGAGCGCAGGCTCGCATATGTAGGCATCACTCGTGCCCGCCACCGGTTGTATTTGACTCGGGCCGTCATGCGTTCGGCGTGGGGACAGCCTGTCCAGAACCCGGAGTCAAGGTTTTTGCAGGAGATCCCATCCGATCTCGTGCACTGGCGCAGGGAGGACCCAGGAACCGGTGCGGGTGGCGCGATTGGTGGTGTGCGCACGCGCGGATCGAGTTCCGGCGTTCAGGGCTCGAGTGGGGGTTCGGCCACCAGTTCGAGTTTTGGGGCCGCCCGGTCCCGCAACAACAACCTGGTGCTCGCGGTCGGCGATCGGGTCAGTCACGACAAGTACGGCCTCGGCACCGTTCTCGAGACCAAAGGCGCAGGGCCGACGGCGACGGTCACCGTCGACTTCGGCAGCGCCGGCAAGGTGCGGTTGATGCTGATCGGCGGCGTGCCGATGGTGAAACTGTAGACGGACCAAGACGAGAGACGACTGCGGCGCATACAGGAGATGTATGCGCCGCAGTCACAGGTTTAGGTGAACTGGAAGGTCAGTCCCTCTCGACGCCGAGGGCGATGCCGCGGGTGGCCAACCAGGGCTGTGGGTCGACCTTGTAGTCACCCGGGAGATGAACCTCGAAGTGCAGGTGCGGTCCGGTGGAGAAGCCACGGTTGCCCATGGTGGCGATCTGATCGCCGGCCATGACGTGCTGTCCGACCGAAACGGTCGCGGTGTCGATATGTCCGTAGACGGTGACCGTGCCGTCAGCGTGCAGCAGGCGGACCCACATGCCGAACCCGGAGGCCGGGCCCGCGTCGATGACCTCACCGTCGGCAACCGCCAGGATGGGTGTGCCGATCGCGTTCGCGATGTCGACGCCCGCATGCATTTCGCCCCAGCGCGCGCCGAAGTGGGAGGTATACGTACCCACGGCGGGGAGGACGAACAGAGGGCGTCGGGCGGCGGCTTCACGTGCTGCTCGCTCTTCGCTGAAGCGCTGCCCCTTGGCGAGTAGGTTGCTGAACTGCGACATGTCGGTGGGGTTCGCGACGTTGAGGACCTGCGGCGCGTTCGATTTCGACGTGTCGGTGCCGGTAGCGGTGGAGAACTGAGCGGCCTGCGGTTCCGCGGTCGCTCCTATGTCGCTCGACTGGTCACTGGCGAGGGCGACCTCCGAGTAATCGGAGTTCGACGATCCGCCGGTGGCAGCGGCCTGGCCGCCCGCGACCACGGCGCCTGCGGCGACAGCGAGAACGGCAGCGCGACCCTTGAGGGCCGCCGGGGGAGCGGGGACTCGGTGTGCTCCGCGACGCGGGCGAGAGGATGCGCCCTCGGTCGAGGAGGGAAGCGAATCCGATTCGTTGAGGGGAGTGAAACCGGGGATTTCAGACTCGGTGTAACGATCCGCCGAACTCGGGAGATATTCGATCGGATCGGAGAAGTAGCTAGGCGTAGGCGTCACGTCATCCTGTCGACCGGACAACCCGTCGTGATGACTTGCGAAACGGCTGGCCGTGAACTCGCTGCGGTGGTGCATGCGGCCGTCCGTCCTCCTGTTCGTGACCTGCCTGTGACTTATTACCCGGGCGACGGTAACGAAACGGTTGCGATTCGCGCAACCTCGGGGTCCTTAGGGAGGGCTACATGTGATACGCATCACAAGCTGACCTGGGGAAACTGGCATGGCAGATCTGCCGGCTCCATATGTGGTTCGCGCCTGTACGTGCGTGTCATTCACCAGGGTGGGCAGTGTCGAAGCGATAACGTGTTCGAATGTGTCGTCATCAACTCGATCTCGGGGTGGACGCAGGGCGGAACCCGAACGTGTTGGTTCGTCCGGCGGTGCCGGTCAGACGAGCATCGACGATCCTGATCCCGTCCGCGCCCTGAGGTTCTGCGCGGTCGCAGTTGCCCTCGCGCTCGTCGGTGGCCTGAGTGTGGCGTCGGCGCCATTCCTCCGTGTCGTTCGATCGGTAGAGGGGGCCGAGTCGCTGTCCGGCGTCGGCCCGGCTGCATTGTGGGCGGCGGTGTTCGCGGTCGCGGCGCCGGTCCTGGCGGTGTGGGCCCTGCTGGCCCGTCGCGCATCTGTGGCGGGCGCGCTGTTGGCGGGTGCGGGCGCAGTGTCCGTCGGCATGGTCGTCCTCGACACCCAGTTGTGGACCGATGCGATCGACGCCAACCGTCTCGAACTCTTCGTGCCCGAGACCGCGGCGGAACTCAGTGCCGGAATAGGCGCGTACGTCGTTCTCGTCGGTCATACGTTGATGGCGCTCGCCGGAGCGCTCGGCATGGCCGCCGTTCAGCGTGCGTCGCTCGCAGACGGCTACGGCGGCGCACGCAGCGCCGAACAGGTCGGTCGTGCGACGGGTGCGCGTGTCGGCTTCTTGCCGTCCACGGTGGTGGTGCTGGCCGCCTTGGTGCTAGCGGGAGCGTTGTTCGCCCCGTCGTTCGTCTCCGACGATCCCGTGATTCTCGTGCCGCCGGTGGTCGAGTCATACCTCGCTTCGTCCGCCGGTGCCGGCCTCATGGCGGTAGCCGTCCTGATCGTGGTGGCGTCGGCGCTGGCTTCCGTTTCCCCGCCCGTTGCATCAGGCGCGCTCGTCGGCGCAGGCCTGGCGGCACTGGGAGTTGTCGGCACCCGTTGGGTCGCCGGGCTCGCCGCCGGTGACCGCATCGGCCCAGGGCCGGGGGCCGTATGGGGAACCATCGGTGCGGGTGTCCTGGTGCTCGTCGGAATCTTCCTTCCGATGATCGATCGCAGGCGCGATGAGAAGATCGCGGAGGCCCTTACTGCCCCGGCTCAGCGCCTTACCGCGAGGCAAGGTGCGGTGACGCCCTCCGCGAAGGGCGTCGTGAATGCGGCACTTCGGGCCGAGGCTGCCGCGGCACGTGAGCGCATCGCACGATGGCACGTGACCGCAGGCCTCGCGGGGATCGCCAGCGCGGTGCTTGCCGGCGTGGGTGCTCTGCTCCCGGTTCTCGAGTTCCCTGCGGGCACTGCCCTCCCAGACTTCTTCGCGGTCAGAGTGGTGCTCGTCGCCTCGGTGGTCCTTGCCGCCGGTTGTGTCTGGTTGCTGCTGTCGGAATTCGCAGCTGCAGTCCGACCCGCCGTCGGGGTGCTGTGGGTGACCATCCCCTTCTCGGTGGCGGCCGTATCGCAAACTGTGGTCCTTGCCGCCGACGTACCGGGGGTGGGTGTGGGCGTCGGCGCAGTTCTGCTGTGGTGCGCCGTCGCCGTCGCCGCTGTGACGGGCGCATTGACGTGGTTCGCCGGTTCTGCAGAGCGCGACGAAATCGACAGATCAGAGGAACCACAGACTTCCGCGTCGGTTCTGGTGGTGGGCGGTCTGGGTGCGCTGGCCGCGTTCGTCGGCCTGGGGTTGCCGCTGTTCCACGGGGCCGACGCGCTAGGCGAGGAGTACGCCCCGGCATCGTTCGCGGAAGTTCCATGGGGACTGGACGTCTGGGGGCGCCTTCTGCTCGGTGCTGCGGTCGCCCTGGCGGTGGTCGTCGCTTCACGCGCACGCGCCGCCCGAGCGGTGGCACTCCTGCTCGGCTCGGCCGTTGCGGTGGGGGTGTATCTACTGTCGTGGCCCCTCACACAGGCACGGGTAGCCGAACCCGAAATGGGGGCCGGTGTCGTCCCTACGGCGGTGGGCATAGTGTTGATTGCAGCTGCCGCGGCCCTCACAAATCGCACCAGGAGTCGGTGAGGCTCGCCTCGGTGCTCTTGGCGAGGCTCGCCTCGGTGCTTTTAGCGAGGCTCGCCTCGGTACCCCATATTGCGTGATGTGGCACACATGGCATACGTGTGGGCGCGGATTGGGTCCGGCAACTGGCTAAAGTCCAAAACAGACCCGCTCCTACCCCTCGAGCGGGTGTCAACGCAGACGAGACGGTGAGCAGATGGATCTCTTCGAATACCAGGCGAAGGAACTCTTCGCCAAGCATCAGGTGCCGACTTCGGCTGGACGTGTTACCGACACGGTTGCCGGCGCGCGCGAGATTGCCGAAGAAATCGGCAAGCCCGTGATGGTCAAGGCGCAGGTCAAGGTCGGCGGCCGCGGCAAGGCGGGCGGCGTCAAATACTCCGCCGACGTCGAGGCCGCACAGGCGAACGCCGAGGCGATCTTGGGTCTCGACATCAAGGGCCATGTCGTCAAGAAGTTGCTGGTTGCCGAGGCGAGCGACATTGCGGAGGAGTACTACATCTCCTTCTTGCTCGACCGCACCAATCGCACCTACCTGGCCATGTGCTCGGTGGAGGGCGGCGTCGAGATCGAGGTCACCGCAGAGGAAAACCCCGACGCTCTCGCCAAGATCCCCGTCGATGCCGTCAAGGGCGTCGACCTCGCGTTCGCGCGCAGCATTGCCGAGGCCGGGAAGCTGCCCGCCGAGGTGCTCGACGCCGCGGCTGTGACCATTCAGAAGCTCTGGGAGGTCTTCATCAAAGAAGACGCTCTCCTCGTGGAGGTCAACCCCCTCGTCCGCACACCGGACGACCAGATCCTCGCCCTCGACGGCAAGGTCACGCTGGATGAGAACGCTGCGTTCCGTCAGCCCGGTCACGAGGCGTTCGAGGACAAGGACGCCACAGACCCGCTCGAATTGAAGGCCAAGGAGAACGACCTCAACTACGTCAAGCTGGACGGCCAGGTCGGCATCATCGGCAATGGTGCCGGATTGGTCATGTCAACACTGGACGTCGTCGCGTACGCCGGTGAGAAGCATGGCGGCGTAAAGCCTGCCAACTTCCTCGATATCGGTGGCGGTGCTTCGGCGGAGGTCATGGCGAACGGTCTCGACGTCATCCTGAACGATGCTCAAGTCAAGAGCGTGTTCGTGAATGTCTTCGGTGGCATCACCGCGTGCGACGCGGTAGCCAACGGCATCGTAGGCGCGCTGAAGACCCTGGGCGACGAGACAAACAAGCCGCTGGTCGTGCGCCTGGACGGCAACAACGTCGAAGAGGGTCGTCGCATCCTCGCCGAGGCCAACCACCCGCTGGTAACGGTTGTCGCAACCATGGACGAGGCCGCCGACAAAGCCGCCGAGCTCGCGTTCGCAGCGAAGTAAGGGATCACAGAACAATGGCAATTTTCTTGACCAAGGACTCCAAGGTCATCGTCCAGGGCATCACCGGCGGCGAGGGCACCAAGCACACCGCTTTGATGCTGAAGTCCGGCACCCAGGTTGTCGGTGGTGTCAACGCGCGCAAGGCCGGCACCAAGGTCGCGCACACCGACAAGGACGGAAACCCGGTCGAGCTGCCGGTTTTCGCAACAGTCGAGGAGGCCATGAAGGAGACCGGCGCGGACGTGTCGATCGCCTTCGTTCCCCCGGCCTTCTCGAAGGACGCCATCGTCGAGGCCATCGATGCGGAGATCCCGCTGCTCGTGGTCATCACCGAAGGCATCCCGGTGCAGGACTCCGCGTATGCGTGGGCCTACAACGTCGACAAGGGCAACAAGACCCGCATCATCGGGCCCAACTGCCCCGGAATCATCACCCCGGGCGAGGCACTCGTCGGCATCACCCCGGCCAACATCACGGGCAAGGGTCCGGTCGGTTTGGTCTCCAAGTCGGGCACCCTGACCTACCAGATGATGTTCGAGCTGCGTGAGTTCGGTTTCTCCACCGCCATCGGTATCGGCGGTGACCCGGTCATCGGTACCACTCACATCGACGCGATCGAGGCATTCGAGAAGGATCCCGAGACCAAGGTGATCGTGATGATCGGTGAGATCGGTGGCGATGCCGAGGAGCGTGCTGCCGACTACATCAAGGCCAACGTCACCAAGCCGGTCGTCGGCTACGTGGCAGGCTTCACCGCCCCGGAGGGCAAGACAATGGGCCACGCAGGCGCCATCGTCTCCGGTTCTTCGGGAACAGCACAGGCCAAGAAGGACGCCCTCGAGGCTGCCGGAGTCAAGGTTGGCAAGACTCCGTCCGAGACTGCTGAGCTCGCTCGCGAGATTCTGCAGAGCCTGTCCGTTCAGGCCTGACCGCTCGGCGTCGGTTCGTGGCCGGTGTGTCCCGGGGATCACCGGCCACGAACCCCCGTCAGGCGTCAACCCACATCTCGCCAGCCGGATCGAGTGTCCCCGCTCCGGATGTGGCGGCCGCGACCATCTCCGCCAGTTCCGTCGAGTCGTGCGCAACTAGCGTGAGGACAGCACGCTCCCCGTAGGTCGTGTGCACTACACCCACGCCCCGCGCTCGAAGCTCGGCCTCTACTCGTCCCGCCTCGGAGTGCTCCACCGCAAGCGTGTACAGGTGACGGCGTTCTCGTCGCACGAGTGGAGCGATGTCGAGTGCAGCGCTCACCGCGCCGGAGTAGGCGCGCACCAATCCGCCTGCCCCCAACTTGATTCCCCCGAAGTACCTCGTCACCACCACCACGACATCGACCAATTCGCGTGCACGAAGGACCTGAAGCATCGGCACACCCGCGGTGCCACCCGGTTCGCCGTCATCGTTTGCGCGCTCGACTCGGTCGCTCGGTCCGTCGCCGACGATGTATGCCGAACAATGATGTCGCGCATCGGAGTAGGCGCGGCGCTGCTCCTGTACGAACCCGTGCGCGGCCCCGGAATCCTCAACGCGCCGAACTGCCGCGATGAAGCGCGAATGTTTCACCTCCGTCTCCACGGATACAGTCGTGGCGCGCGGTGCGAGGGTGAAGGGCATCTGATCATCATCTCCTGGCAGGTGCGCAGATCGAGCCGCTGCTCGATGGCTACCCGTAAGCTAACGTCGGAAGGGCGCACGCAGACGAGTACCTGTCGACTAGGAGAAGTCATGACGTATACCCCTGGAGGGTCGAGCTATGGTCCGCCCGCGAAACCAGCGGAGGGGGGCGAATCCAGGGGTCTGGGCTTCTTCCTCCTGGTCGGCGTCGCCGGTCTCGGTGCGGTGAACCTGCTACTCGGGTTCGCGCCTTACGCCACTATCAGAGACACGTTCAGGGAAGGGTCCGCCAACTCCTTCGAGGTTCTCGGCGTAACCGGCTTAGGACTCCTGCTTCTCGGCGGCCTGCTCGCGGCGGTATCTCTCCTTCCGAAGCAGTCGTACGTGGGCGCGGCAGCCGCATCGACGATAGCGGGTTGGGTTCTCGCGCTGTTGATTTTCCTCTACGTCGAGGTCAATGCGGGTTGGGGTGCGATCCTGATCCTCATCCTCGGATTCGTGCAGTCGGCCGTAGCCATCGCAGCTTTGCTGTTCGAGGCGGGGGTCCTCGAGCAGTCCTCGTCCTCGCCTTCCCCTGCAGCAGGTTTCGGCCAGCCGGGTCAGCCAGGCGAGGCGTCGAAGGGTTACGGTCAGCCGCCGCAGCAATCGTATGGCCAGCAACCGCAGGGCTACGGTCAGCCGCCGCAGCAATCGTATGGCCAGCAACCGCAAGGCTACGGTCAGCCGCCGCAGCAATCGTATGGCCAGCAACCGCAAGGCTACGGTCAGCCGCCGCAGGGTTACGGCCAGCAGAATCAGCCAGGTTACGGCCCATCGGGTTACGGCCAGCCAACCTACGGCCAGCCAACCTACGGCCAGTCAGGCTACGGCCAGCAGGGTCAGCCGTCGCCGAGCCAGGCCGGCGGATATGGCCAACGCTATGGGCAAGCGCCACAGCCGCAGCAGGGTTACGGAGCCGGTGCAGGGTCCGCGTCCACGCCGTACGACGCCCCGACGACCGCGTACCAGCAACCGCAAGGCCCCGCCACTCCGCAGACCCCCGCCTCGCCATCCCCGACCGGACCGGGCGACGCCGGCGACGATTCGGCTCGGCAAGAGTCACCGGCTTCAGACACTCAGTCCGAGCCCTCGCCGGAGGAGCGAACGCTGGAATACGGTGAGGAACCGGCTGCCGAGCAGCAGCCCGGTTCAGGCGACAAGGCCGAAGACGATAGCGGAATCCCGCCGACCGAGGCGTTCGACTCGCTTGCCGTCAGGGACGACGAGGACGACAAACAAGACAAGTAGGATCCAGCGAGCAGGTGGCCTCCGACCGAGTGTGGTCGGAGGCCACTTCTGTCCGGCGCGCCTGCCCGTCGCCGTATCGTCGGAGTGTCACTCTCGAGGGGATGAGTCCATTGATTGATCGTGCGCAGGGCACTGCTCGGGGCACCGGAGGGCGAAAATCCGCTGACGCCGAGCGGCGAGTCCGTCGGCAGCGACCGGTTCCGGATACTGAAGTCGACGAGACGCGGATGCTGCTGACTCTCGCGTTCCGGCCGGCTGCTGTCACCGTCGTCCTGCTCTCGACATTGATTGTGGTGACGCTGGTCGTGGCCAGCAGCGACTTGACGGGAACGTTCGGGGCCATCGCCGCGGGGTGGCTGGCGATCCATCAGGTGCCTTTGACGATTGAAGGCACCACGCTCGGTGTTCTCCCGCTGTTCCCGACCCTCGGCCTGGGGTGGGCGGTCGCTCGAGGCTGCGCGGCAGCCGTGACACCGGAATCCTCGCCACGGCAGGCCTTCCGAGTCATCGGCGCAGCCGTCGCCGGGCCACTGGTCGTTACGGCCATCGCGCTAGCCGTGATCGCGGACGCGTCCGCCGTAATTCCACTGTCCTCGCCGCACGCGCTCACGGCGTTCGCGTGGGTGTTCTTCGTGCACCTGCTCGCGGCGGCGATCGGAGTCGTTGCCGCGACATGGCCGACGCTCGGCGCGCACGTACCGTCTTGGGCCCGCGACGCGGTCCGGCCGGGACTGCGCGCGATGATGGCCATACTCGGCGCCGGTGCGGGCGCGGTCACGATTTCGCTGCTGATGGGGTGGTCGACAGTCGGCTCGCTTCTCGAACGCGGCGATGACACCGTCGGAATGCTGGGGCTGACGATCCTGTCGGTGCTCTATCTGCCGAACGTCGTAGTCGGTGCCGCCGCTGCTCTCACGGGAGCGACTGCGCAATTCGGTGATGTCTCGGTCAGTGTCTTCGGTAACGTCGGCGGTTCGCTACCTCCGCTGCCGCTACTCGGTGCGGTTCCCGACGGAGTCGCCGGTGGTTTCTGGCCGGCCTTGCTGGTGATTCCACTGCTGATCGGAGTCGTGCTCGGACGGGATTGTGGGCGCCGGATCGACGGCCAGCAGGCCTTGTTCGCCGTGCTGATCGCGGCCGCCGGTGTGGGCATCATCTTGTCGGTACTCGGACTCGTGTCGGGAGGCAGGCTCGGTGCGTTCGGAATGGTTCAGTTCGGCTGGTGGGTCTTCGGGTTGCTGACGTTCGCGTGGCTGGCGTTCGCGGGGGCGGCGACGGCGGTAATCGTGGTCTGGCACCACGGCCGCGGCGAAACCGGGGAAGCCGAGTCCGGGTTGGATGAGAAGGACGAGGAGCCTCGACTACCCGGCGCGCAGGACGTACGTGCCATCGCCGCTCCAGTCGGCGAGGAGTCATCGATTCTGCCCGGTGACCCCGCTACCGGTGTCATAGAGGCCGAACTGGTTGATGACTCGGGCGCACCCACGACATCCGAACCGCCGACGGTGGTTGCGGTTGGGGCCGGGGTCGTCGACGCGGAAATCGAAGTCGACGAGGTCGCGAACCCCGAAGTGGACCTGCCAGAGGAGTCCACACCTCCCAGCGACTAGGCTCTTGGGCGGTTGGCGTTTCGACCGCCACCTTGCCACTCGTCCTTCGGTTCACCCGGCCTAACGATTGTTCAGGAGTAGAGCGCTGACTTCCTCGCGTGACCACCTCAGGCCTACGACGGAGGCTTCGGACTCGTCGGTGGCGCGCCCACCCGCGCGGGTCGTCGTACTCGCATCTGGTGCGGGAACCCTGTTGAAGTCGCTGATCGAGGCGTCGAGGGCCGACGGGTACCCGGCGAAAATCGTCGCCGTTGGCGTCGACCGCGACTGCGGCGCCATCGAGCACGCGGAGGCCGCGGGGGTCGAGCACTTCCGCGTCAGCCTCTCCGAGCATACGGACCGGGCCGCCTGGGATACCGCACTCACCGAGGCCGTGGCGGCGCATCAGCCATCGCTTGTCGTATCGGCCGGATTCATGAAGATCCTCGGTCCCGTGTTCCTGGGCCGCTTCGGTGGGCGAATCATCAATTCGCATCCCGCGTTGCTGCCTGCATTTCCTGGCGCGCACGCGGTCCGCGATGCGCTGGCGTACGGCGTGAAGGTGTCGGGATCGACTGTCCACCTGGTGGATGCCGGAGTGGACACGGGCCCGATTCTCGCGCAGGAGGCTGTGCAGGTGCTCGACGGCGACGACGAACCGACGCTGCACGAGCGAATCAAGACTGTGGAGCGACGAATGCTGGCGGAGGTTGTCGCCGCTGTCGCGACACGTGGAGTTGTATCCGATGGACGAAAGGCCGTGATCCCGAGTGAGTGAACGCAAGGCGGTACGCCGAGCGCTGGTCAGCGTTTACGACAAGACCGGTCTGGTCGAACTGGCTAAGGGCCTGCACGAGGCGGGCGTCGAACTGGTGTCGACAGGGTCGACGGCAGCAAAGATCGCCGACGCAGGCATCCCCGTCACCCCCGTGGAATCGCTGACCGGGTTCCCCGAGTGCCTCGAGGGTCGGGTCAAGACCCTGCATCCTCGGGTCCATGCCGGCGTCCTCGCCGACACCCGCAAGCCCGATCACCTTGCGCAACTAGAGGAACTCGGGATCGAGGCGTTTCAACTGGTGGTAGTGAACCTCTACCCGTTCACGCAAACGGTCGCGTCGGGTGCGACACCGGACGAGTGTGTCGAGCAGATCGACATCGGCGGGCCTTCCATGGTCCGCGCCGCCGCGAAGAATCACCCGTCGGTGGCGGTTGTGGTCGATCCCGCACGCTACGACGACGCGCTCACAGCCGTCGCGAACGGCGGATTCACTCTGGTCGAGCGCACCGCCCTCGCTGCTGAGGCGTTCGCGCACACCGCGTCTTACGACGTCGCGGTCGCGAGTTGGATGGCATCGACACTGGTCGAGCAAGGCGATTCGCAGTTTCCGGAATGGGCAGGTGCTACGTGGGACCGCTCGGCGGTGCTGCGGTACGGCGAGAACCCGCACCAGGCTGCCGCTCTGTATGTGAATCCGGCCGAGCCGGCGGGACTTGCGCAAGCTGAGCAGTTGCACGGCAAGGAGATGTCGTACAACAACTACACCGACTCGGACGCGGCGTGGCGAGCAGCCTACGACTTCAGCGAGCCCGCCGTGGCGATCATCAAGCACGCGAACCCGTGCGGCATCGCGGTCGGTGCGGACATCGCGCAGGCGCATCGTAAGGCGCACGCCTGCGATCCGGTCAGCGCCTACGGCGGCGTGATCGCGTCCAACCGCGAGGTGACCGTCGAGATGGCCGAACAGGTCGCCGAGATCTTCACCGAGGTAATCATCGCACCGGCGTATGCCGACGGGGCCCTCGGTGTGCTGCAGCGGAAGAAGAACATCCGTGTTCTGCTGGCGGAGGCTCCGACGCGGTCTGGCGTTGAGTTGCGCGCGGTGTCTGGTGGAGTCCTGCTCCAGGAGCGCGACGTCCTCGACGCCGACGGCGACAATCCCGCCGGGTGGACTCTCGTGGCCGGCGACGCCGCGGACGAGCAGACCCTGAGAGATCTCGAGTTTGCGTGGCGCGCATGCCGAGCGGTGAAGTCGAACGCGATCTTGCTGGCCTCCGAGGAAGCTTCGGTCGGCGTTGGCATGGGTCAGGTCAATCGCGTCGACTCTGCGCACCTCGCAGTTCAGCGTGCCGGAGACCGAGTGGTCGGGTCAGTAGGCGCGTCGGATGCGTTCTTCCCGTTCCCGGATGGCTTGCAGGTACTTGCGAACGCCGGCGTCAAAGCCGTCGTGCAGCCTGGTGGGTCCGTCCGCGACAACGAAGTAATCGACGCGGCCAAGGAAGCTGGGATCACCATGTACCTGACGGGCGCGCGACACTTCGCCCACTAGCGATCAGGCCGCCGTTCGGCCCTCGCGTTCGTGCGGTGAGTCGGCGATGACGATCCGAGCGGCGCCTCGACTGCGTATCTCGCTGATCAACTCACTGAGCGCTGCCTTGTCCCTGTCTCCCGAATGCGAGAGGTCGAGGGTCACGGCGTGGCCGGTGAGATCGTCGGGCAGGTCTATCTGCGGGGGTGCAGTCGACAGTTGGTTGATTCGTAGTTTCATTCGGTGCTCCTCATAGCGAATAGGTAAAAGAAAGGCACCCGGAGGCTTTGCCTTGGGTGCCCGAGAGTGAATTGATGGAAGTCTCAACATTCTCGGGGTGCGCTTGACGCTGTTCCGGTCTTGCCGGCAAAGCAGCGACGCCATACGGGTACGAACGCGAAGCGCGCGTGAAGCTGCGTCATCGGTATACCCTTCTTCTTCCGTCGTGCTCATGTGGTAGCCGACGGTACCCGACTGGCTAGTGGTTCGCACCCGTAATTAATTTCCGACTGCGCACAAATGCAGGATTACGCTCGAGATTCCTGTGCAGATGTGCGCATTCGTGGCGCTGTGGATGGTGGGTGCCGTTACTTTCCGGCGCCTGCATCGAGACGTATACGTGTGTCGGAGCGTCGAGGTCACTGCGATCTCGCGTGCACGCGCTGCGTGGTTGTGGGCAGGGGGAGGTGCTGTTCTTGCTGGGTACTCGGCGGCTGCCGTGCACGGAACCCGTTGGATCGGTTCGGGAGAGTGGGCCACCCTGATCCGAAAAGGTAGTAGGCGATCCGTGGACGGCGTCACGGTGCGCTCCGACACGCAGTTGCCGGAGGAGGTGTGCGGGCGAACGCGGTCTAGTGCGACTACGAAACGTTCTCGGCCTCGTCGATCCGGGCGCCGAGTCGCCTCCCGAGACGAGGACTCGCTTCCTGTTGATCCGTGCAGGTCTGCCGGCGCCCTCCACTCAGATACCGATCGCCGACCTGTCTGGTCGGATCTTTGCGCGTGCGGACATGGGCTGGGAGCGGTGGAGGGTGCTCGTCGAATTGACGGCATACAGCAGGCGGGCGCTCCCGTGTGAGTGCGCAGAAGTGCAGGAGACCATCCGACGTTTGGCTGCAGAACTGCGCATTCGCTCGGGCGGGGCGGGAGCCGAGCGCTACAGTGCCGCGATCCACCTACTGAACGGTTCGGTGAACTCTGCGGAATAGGGCAGAGGCTCGACGTAGTCCGGTCCGGTGGACGGGCGTTCTCCGACGTCCTTGAGGACGTGATTGGCGTTGGTCATCAGAACGGATGTCAGAGCGGTGTGCGCGAGTGCCTCGTTCAGGCCGGCGACGTCCGTGAGCTTCACCTGGATGTCCTTGGCGGAGCAACTTGTGAGGACGGGGAAACCGGCGGGAAGCTGACCGGCCAGGGCTCGCGGATCGAGTGCGTCTTCCTCGGCGAGGGCCTTCGCATTCGCGTGGACCAGGCCGGCGTTCTGTAGCGGTTCAGGCAAGTCGTCCGGGATCGTTCCGGAGGTGCGGAGCGATTCGACGGTGTCATCGAGCGCTAGTCGAAGTTGGTCGGCCAGTTCCACCGGCAGTTGCCCGGCGCCGACGACGGCGTCGAGTTGGTCGTGGATCTGGGTGGTGAGCAGGTCGAGAAGTCGGACGCTCAGAGGCTCGAGGAGGCCCACGGCATGTACGCGTGAGGCCGGTTCGTCGGTGGCGAGGGCCAGCGCGACGAGGGCGCCGTCGCTGTGTCCTATCACGATGAGCCTGGAGGGGTCGATGCCGGGTTGGGCGGCCAGGAAGTCGAGGCCCGCCGACGCTGCGTTTATGAACGTGCTGAAGCCGAGACTGCCGACCTCGTCGACCTCGTACGGGCCGAGAGCGGTCTCGCCGCTGCCGATCTTGTCGTAGCGCAGGCTCGCGACGCCGTGCTGTTCGAGCAGGTCGGCGAGGAAGCGGAGGGTTCCGATGTCACCGGGGAGCAGCGCGCTGTCGCCGTTGCGATCGGTCGGTCCACTGCCCGCGAGCAGCAATGCGGCGGGGGCGGCTGCGTTTGCGTGATCGGGTGTGCGCAGGCTGCCGTAGTAGGTAACGGCATCGCTGTCGAAGGTGATCTCGATGTCAGGCATGGGGACTGTCTACCAGTTCGCAAAATCTACTCGGAACGAGATCTCAGCGCTGAGTAGCGAGGAACCCCGGTCCTTCAGGGCCGGGAGGAATCGCGTCCTCTGGTCGGTAGTGCACGAGTAGCTGAACGGCCACTGCGCACGTTGCGGTTCCGGTCCCCCGCAATTTGTCGGAGGTCACTGTTACGGTCCGGGGTGTGAAGCAGGTGGTGCGCGTGAAGGTGCTGGCCGATGCCCAGCAACTCGACGCTGTGGTGCGCACCCTGGCCGTGTGCAATGACACCGCCACCCTGGTGGCTCGCATCGCCCATGAGAGGCGGGTGTTCCGGCGGCGTGATCTGCGGGCGATCACCTACGCCACCGCCCGCGAGCATGGTGGGTTGGGTGCTCAGGTGGCGCAGTCGGTGATCCGGAAGGTCGCCGACTCGTACACCAGCCTGCGCGCCAACCTGCGGAACGGCAGGTACGGGCCGAAAGGGTCGCGGCGTCGGGCGCGGGTGGAAAACCTGCCGATCCGGTTCCGCCCGGATGCGGCGCAACCCTTTGATGACCGGTGCCTGTCCTACGCAGACATTGTCGGCTCGCACAACATCGCACACCGAGCCGCCGAAGACTACCGGGCCCAGTCAACGGTCCCTGGCGCGGCGTGACCCCCGACAGCCAGTCGGGTGTTACAGCTGCAAGCTCAGTCCTTCAGGGCTGAGTAGTTGACAGAAGCATCACAGAACTCTCACAAATCCGGTGACTAGCGTCTTTCATTGTCAGTTGTCCCAACAGATTACGTCCGGGATGAGCCGCGACTCCAGGAAGGACCGCACCATGAACGTCGTCCAACTCACCTCCGGTGATTTCGCCGCCGCCGTGTTCTCTCCCGACTTCGTCGATGCTGGATTCGATCGAGAGGCGATTGCACGGATTCATCGCGGAGAGCACGACGAGTGGGTGACCGTACTTGCAGGTTCGGGGATGTTCTCCAACCGCGAGGTCGCGGACATGGTGCGCTCGTGGCGAGCCAATCCGCGACTGCTGTTCGATTCCCTTCTGGTGGAGGCCGATCAGGTTACGAAGCAGTATTGCCACGCCATGTGGTGCGAGTTGGACGGCTTCTCGTCGTATGACGTGTCGGCAGCATGAATGACCCGGTGAGAACCGAGATCGCTCTTCGCCGAGCCACGTGGACGACTCGGGTGGCCGACACGGCTGAGCGGGCGTACCTATTTGCTCGCACCCCGGTAGCTTGGTGTGGTGACGTCATCGGAATCCAGGCCCTCTACTGTCGGTGAACTCCGCAAGTCCGGCCATGTCCAACGACCCGTCAAGGAAGAGATTCGGGCGAATCTGCTCGAGGTCCTGCGTGACGGCCGTGATCCGTGGCCCGGCATCGTCGGCTTCGAAGAGACCGTGTCACCACAGCTCGAGCGGGCCCTCATTGCCGGTCATGACGTTGTACTCCTCGGAGAGCGGGGGCAGGGCAAGACCCGGCTTCTCCGTACACTCGCTCAACTCCTCGACGAATGGACTCCGGTGATTGCCGGTTCCGAACTCGGGGAGCATCCCTATGAGCCGATCACCCCGGCCTCCATCCGGCGGGCGCGCGAACTCGGGGACGACCTGCCGATTGCCTGGAGGCACCGCAGCGAACGGTACTCGGAGAAACTCGCGACACCCGATACGTCGGTGGCAGACCTCGTCGGTGACGTCGATCCGGTCAAGGTCGCCGAGGGGCGGAGCCTGGGCGACCCCGAGACCATCCACTTCGGTCTCGTTCCCCGCGCCCATCGAGGAATCGTCGCCATCAACGAGCTGCCAGATCTCGCCGAACGCATCCAGGTGTCGCTGCTGAACGTGATGGAGGAACGTGACATCCAGGTGCGCGGGTACAGCCTCCGCCTCCCGTTGGACGTCTTGATGGTCGCCAGCGCCAACCCCGAGGACTATACGAACCGCGGTCGCATCATCACCCCGCTCAAGGACCGGTTCGGTGCCGAGATCCGTACCCACTACCCAACTCGCCTCGAGGACGAGGTCGCAGTGATCGTCCAGGAGGCCAACCTCACCGCCGAGGTGCCCGAGTACCTTCTCGAGATCCTGGCCCGATTCACCCGCCTGCTTCGGGAGTCGACGTCGGTCGATCAGCGGTCGGGGGTGTCCGCCCGTTTCGCGGTGGCCGGCGCAGAGACCGTCAGTGCTGCGGCAGTGCATCGTGGTGCGGTGTTCGGCGAGGTAGACCCGGTGGCGCGACCGGTGGACCTCGAGACCGTCATCGACGTCCTGCGGGGCAAGATCGAGTTCGAGTCGGGCGAAGAGGGGCGTGAGACCGAGGTTCTCGAGCATCTGCTGCGCCGGGCCACCGCCGACGCTGTTCGGACCAGGCTCGGCGGCATCGATCTGGCCGAACTCGTGGCCGCTGTCGAAGAGGGTGAACCCGTGGTGACCGGTGAGCGAATTACCGCGAAGGCCCTGTTGAACGAACTTCCCGAACTCGATGTCTTGGGCGAACTGGCCGAGCGTTTGGGTGCCGAGTCCGACGGTGAGAGGGCCGCGGCCGCGGAATTCGCGCTCGAAGGCCTGTACCTGGCGCGCCGGATCTCGAAGAATCCCGACGCCTACGGACAGACGGTCTACTCGTAATGTCCCGGGGTGCGCGCTACGGGCCCTACGAGGGTGGTGATCCGCTGGCGCCGCCGGTGGATCTGCGTGAGGCCCTGGCCGCGATCGGTGACGATGTGATGGCGGGCAGCTCACCTCGTCGGGCGCTGCGGGAGATGCTCCGGCGCGGCAACCGTGAGGTTCGGGGACTGGACTCCCTTGCGGCCGAGGCGAATCGACGTCGGCGCGAGTTGCTGGAGCGCAGCAACCTGGGCGGTACCTTCGAAGAGGTCCGTCAACTATTGGACCGAGCGGTGCTCGAGGAACGTAAGACGTTGGCCCGTGCTCTCGACGACGATGCTCGGTTCTCGGAGATGCGACTTCAGGAACTGTCGTCGTCCACGGCCCAGGCCGTGCAGGAACTCGCCGATTACGACTGGCGCAGTCCCGATGCCCGCGAAGACTACGAGAAGATTCAGGATCTGCTGGGGCGCGAACTGCTCGATCAGCGGTTCGCCGGCATGAAACAGGCGCTCGAAGGCGCAACCGAACAAGACCGCGAGAGAATCCGCGAGATGCTCACCGATCTCAACGACTTGCTGGACAAGCACTCTCGTGGTGAGGACACACAGGAACAGTTCGACGAGTTCATGGCCAAGCATGGGCAGTACTTCCCGGAGAATCCGCGTGACGTCGAGGAGTTACTGGATTCCCTCGCCCGGCGGGCGGCGGCGGCCCAGCGCCTGCGGAACTCGCTCACTCCCGAGCAACG
The DNA here is from genome assembly GCF_001767395.1 of Rhodococcus sp. WMMA185. Classification (NCBI taxonomy): domain Bacteria; kingdom Bacillati; phylum Actinomycetota; class Actinomycetes; order Mycobacteriales; family Nocardiaceae; genus Rhodococcus; species Rhodococcus sp. WMMA185. Next base: position 380,889 of record NZ_CP017014.1, read on the forward strand.
CGAGGAACTGGATGCGCTGGCGCAGCAGGCCTTCGGTGATCCCTCCCTGATCGGCCAGCTGGACCGACTCGATCAGCATCTGCAAGCGGCCCGACCCGGCGAGGACTGGCAGGGAGCTAGGCGATTTCGGGGAGAGCGCGGAATGGGGCTGGGGGAGGGGGCCGAGGCGTTGCAAGACATCGCGGAACTCGAATCCCTCGCCCAGCAGCTGTCACAGCAGTACGCCGGCGCCCAACTCGACGACATCGACGCGGACGCATTGGCGAGGCAGTTGGGGGACGAGGCCGCTGCGGACGCGCGGACTCTCGCGGAACTCGAGAAAGCGCTGCGAGATCAAGGCTTCTTCGACCGCGGAGCGGACGGCCAATGGCGCCTGACTCCCAAGGCGATGCGTCAACTCGGTCAAACTGCGCTCCGCGACGTAGCGACACAACTGTCTTCGCGTGGTGGGCAACGGGAGACGCGCCGGGCAGGAGCAATGGGAGAGCCGACGGGTGCCTCTCGCGAGTGGGCGTTCGGTGACACCGAACCATGGGACGTGACCCGCACGATCACCAACGCGGTCCTTCGGACGGCGTCCGAAGGGGGTGGCAGTGGAGCCGTACCGGTCAGATTGTCCGTCTCGGACGTCGAGGTAATGGAGACCGAGCAGCGGTCGCAGGCCGCGGTCGCATTGCTCGTCGACACCTCGTTCTCGATGGTGATGGAGGGCCGGTGGGTGCCGATGAAGCGCACCGCCCTGGCGCTGAACCATTTGGTGAGCACCCGTTTTCGCAGCGACGAATTGCAACTCATTTCGTTCGGCCGCCACGCACAGGTGCGTAGTCCGTCGGAGCTGGCCGGATTGGATCACGGCCGCGAGCAGGGCACCAACCTTCACCACGCCTTGCTGCTGGCGGCGCGACATCTGCGTCGTCACCCCAACGCGCAGCCCGTCGTCCTGATCGTCACCGATGGCGAGCCGACAGCACATCTCGAGCCGGACGGGTTCGCGTACTTCGACTACCCGCCGACCGCCCGGACGCTCGGGCTGACCGTTCGTGGACTCGACGCTCTCGTACGCCTCGGTGCCCACGTCACGTTCTTCCGGCTCGGAGAGGACCCCGGTCTCGCGCGTGTGGTGGACCGGATGGCCGAGCGAGTGGCCGGACGAGTCGTGGCGCCGGAACTCGACGGTCTCGGTGCCGCCGTCGTCAGCGACTACATGCGCAGGCGTCGCTGACGGCGCTGACGGCGGCGATTTGGCGACTAGTGCCCTCCGTCGATGACTTGGCGGTCGCCGAGAGGCCCCTGCAACGGGATCTCCATCGTGGCGAAGATCGCCACTTGAGCGCACATCTTGTCGGCCGCTTCCGGGAGAGTGCCGGTGCGCAGCGAGATCGTGACGGTGGAGTCGGTCTCGACCGCCGTCGCATCGGCGCCGTAGCACTCCGGGGTTCCGGTGACGAAGTGGATTGCAATGTTGCCGTCGTCGGTGCGCGACCACGACTCGAAGGGCGTCGGATTCGCTCGCACTATGTCGGGGCGTGGCAAGAATAGGGTGCCGTACTCCTGATCCGGTACCTCTGTGGGACGGGGCATTCTCGATGTCGGAGCGGTTTGGCTCGGATCGACCGCGGAGGTGACCCCGGGAGTCGTAGGTTCGTCGGTATTCGAACCGGAACCACACGCGGCGACGGCCAGGCAGGTCAGCAACGTGAGAGCGATTGCGCGCATACGCAACGGTAGCGCCATCTGCCCGTCGGCCGGACATCAGCTTCGTCATACCTCGGTGGGGTATGACGTGTCTACACTGGCGGGCATGGCAAGGGGAGGCGCACATTAGGAGTTCTTCATGCGTACCACCATCACTGCTGCGATAGCCGCGACCGCAGGTGTTGCCCTGTTGTTGGCCGGCTGCAGCACGGATCAGTCCGACTCGACCGCTACACAGTCGACGTCCGTAGCGGCGTCGCCGACGGTCGAATCGCAGGGCGCGTTCAACAACGCCGATGTGACCTTCTTGCGAGAGATGTACCCCCATCACGCCCAGGCGATCGACATGGCCGACATGGTTCCGGGGCGCACCGAAAACGCCGACATAGTCGCGCTCGCGGCCGCGATTGCAGCGGCGCAGCAACCCGAAATGGAACAGATGGCCATGTGGCTCCAACAGTCGGGGGAGCCGCATCCGGCGTCCAGCATGCAGGAACACATACCCCACGGCAACATCAGCGGGATGATGTCGCGGGATCAGATGGATGGCCTCGAGGGGATGTCCGGCACGGAGTTCGACCGGATGTGGCTCACCATGATGATCGAACATCATCGAGGCGCGATCGACATGGCGAACACCGAACTCGCCGAAGGCGAGAATCCGGAGGTCATGCGACTCGCCACCAACATAGTGGCCGAACAACAGAGAGAGATCGCCGACATGCAGGCGATGCTCGGCTGATTGTCGGCCGGCAGTCGGCTGGCAGTCGTCAAAGGGCCGCGTAGTCCATGGACTACGCGGCCCTTCGACTGGGTCTTATCGGGGCTGCCGGGCCTACAGAGCTACCGACTGGTGAACGGCAGCAGAGCCATCTCGCGAGCGTTCTTGACGGCGACGGCAACCTGGCGCTGCTGCTGCGGGGTCAGGCCCGTCACCCGACGGCTGCGAATCTTGCCGCGATCGGAGATGAACGTGCGAAGGAGGTTGATGTCCTTGTAATCGACGTACTCGATCTTGGCGGCGAACAACGGGTTCTTCTTGGGCTTGCGGCCTTCGACAGGACGCGGCTTCTTCGACGGTGCTCTCTTGACTGCCATCTTCTTCCTTTACCAGCTCGACTCCTGGACGCCTCGCAGCAACCGCGGTACGCCACCTCGCCATCGCGCGCGAGAGGCCCGAAGTTCCTCGGCTGGCCGCGCGGACGTCCATCCGCAGCGTCTCGATTGCGTAATCGTACCGGACTCGGGCCATGGAGCCAGAGGCTGCGGTGGGCCGCTCGCCACGCCGGAAGCTACCTCTTCTTAGACATATCTCAGTCGATCAGGCCAAACTATCGAGTATGCGCATACTGGTAGTCGACGACGATCGCGCCGTAAGGGAGTCCTTGCGGCGTTCGCTCAGCTTCAACGGGTACACCGTGGAGCTGGCCGTCGACGGCATCGACGCTCTGGAGAAGTTGGCCGCCACGCGTCCCGACGCGCTGGTACTCGACGTGATGATGCCGCGCCTGGACGGCCTCGAGGTGTGCCGTCGACTGCGGAGCGTAGGCGATGACCTGCCGATTCTCGTTCTCACCGCCCGTGACTCAGTGTCGGAGCGGGTATCGGGCTTGGACGCCGGTGCTGACGACTACCTTCCAAAGCCCTTTGCTCTCGAAGAATTGCTGGCGAGACTGCGAGCGTTGTTGCGCCGAGCCGCACCCGAGCCCGGTATCGACACCGAGAAGATGACATTCGAGGACCTTGCCCTCGATCCGGTCACCCGGGAGGTGATGCGCGGCGACCGATCGATCAGCCTGACCCGCACGGAGTTCTCGCTCCTCGAGATGCTGATGGCCAACCCGCGCCGCGTGCTCACCCGTGGCCGCATCCTCGAAGAGGTATGGGGGTACGACTTCCCGACATCCGGCAACGCGTTGGAGGTCTACATCGGATACCTCCGCCGCAAGACGGAGGCGGACGGCGAGTCACGGCTGTTGCATACCGTCCGAGGAGTCGGGTACGTGCTGCGGGAGACTCCTCCGTGATGGCTGGTCCGTTTCATCGGACCGCCGACGAGTCGGAGTCGGGGAAACCAGACTCTTCCCGGCACACGACAGGGCCGATTCCAGTGACCCCGCCGATGCGGCCCCCCATGCCCCTCACTCGGTCGGTGTCGTTGCGCTGGCGGGTCACCCTCCTTGCCGCCACCGTGGTAGCCATCGCTGTGGCCGTGATGGCGATTGCCGCGTACGCCATTGTCTCGCGGGCGCTGTATGCGGAGGTCGACAGCCAACTACGCACCCGCGCGGCAGCGCTGATCGACAGCAACCTAGTAACTTTCGATCCCCGCTACATTGCCGGCGCGACGCTGTACACCACCGACATCAGTGTGGCGCTGATCTTTCCGGATCTCGATACCTACACTCCGCCGGGGACCAGCGTTCCGATCGGCGAACCCGAATTGACCGTGGCGCGCGGCGAGCAGCAGATGTCGTTGCGGACGGCCGAGAGGCAGCGGGTGCTTGCCGAGCGCACCCTGGACGGGAGCACGCTCGTCATTGCGCAGCGATTGGCACCTACCGACGCTGTACTCGAGCAACTGGCTTGGGTGCTGGTCATCGTCGGTGGATGCGGCGTGGTCCTCGCCGGTGTCGCCGGAACGACAGTGGGCCGAACCGGTCTGCGTCCGATCGGTCGGCTCACCGAAGCCACGGAACGGGTTGCCCGAACCGATGACCTGACGCCGATACCGGTAACGGGTAACGACGAACTCGCCCGGCTCACAGAGAGTTTCAACACGATGCTGAGGGCACTGGCCGAATCTCGGGAGCGTCAGAGCAGGCTGGTTGCCGATGCGGGGCATGAACTACGGACACCACTGACGTCGTTGCGCACCAACATGGAGTTGTTGATTGCGTCGAGTCGTCCTGGGGCACGACATATTCCAGACGAAGACATGGCGGAACTGCACGCCGACGTGATTGCGCAGATCGAGGAACTCTCCCAGTTGGTAGGCAACCTCGTGGACCTTGCTCGAGAGGACGCGCCGGAAACTGTGTTCGAGAGAGTCGATCTCAGCGAGGTGGTAGACCGTTGCCTCGAACGGGTGCGGCGCCGGCGAAACGAGATCGATTTCACCGCAGTCACCATTCCCTGGTTCGTCTACGGTGACTATGCGGGGTTGTCGCGAGCTGTCCTCAACGTGTTCGACAATGCAGCGAAATGGGCTCCGGCCGGATCGGATGTGCGGGTGAAGATGGGTCCGGCGGGGAACGGATTGCTCGCGCTAACGGTGGATGACGCAGGCCCGGGCATTCCGGAGGAAGACCGAGAACTGATCTTCGACCGGTTCTATCGTTCCACCGCTTCGCGCTCCATGCCCGGTTCAGGTCTAGGTCTGGCGATCGTTCGTCAGGTGGTGATCAAGCACGGCGGCACGATCTCCGTGGACGTCTCGGAGCGCGGAGGTGCTCTGATTCGAATCGTCCTTCCGGGCGAACCCGACGTGCAATAGCGTGGGTATCAGTCCCGGCGCGCAGGAGGAATTCGGCCGATGCCCGGTTTCTGGCTGCGAGGTCTGGGCGGGGATCTGGGCAAATGTATAGGCCGGTCTCAGGTGGCTCTCAGTCCTATCGTGCATGCTCATACGCAGAGACGGTGCGACTGCCCCCGTGGGCAGTCGCAGGCATTTGGAGGTGAGGCATGACTGACGATCGACGCAGCCACGACAGTGGCAATCCGAACGGTGCCAGTCACAACGAGACCAGCGGCGGGCAAGACTCGGGCTCGGGCCAACCGGTCCACCCTCAGCAGGTTCCGGGTCATCAGCCGACCGAGCAGTTCCCGGCCGTTCCGCACAACCCGGCAGGCGTCCCGACCGGTCAGCCGGGTCAGGGGTCGCCCGGTTACGTTCAGAACAATCCGTACAGTCCGCAACACACTGGGCAGTTCGCACAGGCTGGCCCCGGAGGTCCTCAGGATTACCGGACCCAGCATGCGGCGGGGCGGCACGAGTCGACGCCGGGGCCGTACGTCGGGTACCACGAACCCGCGCAGCCCACTGCCGGATCGACCTCGAGCAAGCGGCCAGTCGGCACCGCCATCGTCGTGGGCGCGGTGGCACTCGCCCTGGTGAGCGGCGGCATCGGCGGCTACGTGGGTGCCACGTACAGCGACCGGGCAGGCAACGGTGCCGCGGTGATCAACTCCCTCGACGCTCCCAGGGACAACACCGCGACCCCTGCGGCGAACGCTCCAGCCGGTTCGGTGCAGGCCGTCGCGGACAAGGTGGTCCCGAGTGTGGTCCAGATCGAGGTGGCGACGGCACGCGGTTCCGGTGGCGAAGGGTCAGGCATCGTGCTGTCCTCGGACGGCCTCATTCTCACCAACAACCACGTCGCGGGTGCGGCCGCTCAGGGAGGCAGACTGATGGTCGCGTTCCCGGACGGCAGCACTGCCCCGGCCAATCTTGTCGGGGCCGATCCGGTCTCCGATCTCGCGGTCATCAAGGTGGACGGCAAGACCGATCTCACGCCGATCGAGTTGGGCTCGTCCGCGAATGTCCAGGTGGGGCAAGATGTCGTCGCGGTCGGGTCGCCTCTCGGCCTGGCGGGCACGGTCACCAAGGGCATTGTCTCAGCGGTCGACCGCCCGGTATCCACCAGCGGTGAGGCGGGAAACCAGAACACGGTGATCGACGCCATTCAAACGGATGCCGCAATCAACCCCGGCAATTCCGGGGGACCCCTCGTCAACATGGACGGTCAGCTGATCGGCGTCAACACAGCCATCGCAACCATCGGTGGCGCCGGTGACGAGCAGGGTGGGTCCATCGGACTCGGATTTGCCATCCCGGTCGACCAGGCACGTCGCATCGCCGACGAACTGGTCAAGACTGGCACGGCAACCCAGGCCATCATCGGGATTCAGGTCCCGTCGCGCGACGATGTCAACGGCGCCACGGTCGTCGAGGTCACACCGGGCGGTCCTGCGGAGAGGGCGGGAATCCCGAGGGGATCGATCATCACCAAGGTCGACGACCGAATCGTCAATAGCGGTGACGCGCTCATCGCTGCCATCCGTTCACATTCGCCAGGAGATACCGTGTCCATTACCTACACAGACGCGAACGGGGCCAACCCCCGAACCGTTGACGTCACACTCGGTACCGCCGAACAGGGAGGCAACTGATGAGCACAGGGATTCTCGGGCAGGTCGAGTTGGTTCTGGGTGGGGCCACTACGGTAGGCACCATGGACATCGAAGCCTCGTTGGCCGGCCACGCGCTCGTGGTAGTCGTCGACGACCGCACAGCTCATGGTGACGGCAAAGACTCCGTCGGCCCCCTGGTCACCGAACTTCTGGACGAGGCAGGGTTCATCGTCGACGCAGTCGTCGCGGTGGCCGCCGACGAAGTCGAGATCCGCAACGCCCTCAACACCGCGGTCATCGGCGGCGTCGACCTCGTCGTGTCGGTGGGTGGAACCGGCGTGTCGCCGCGGGACGTCACTCCGGATGTCACCGCAGAGGTTCTCGACCGTGAAATTCCAGGCATCTCGGAGGCGATTCGAGCCTCCGGTCTCGCGGCCGGTGCGCTGGATGCGGGTCTTTCGCGGGGTCTTGCCGGTGTATCGGGCAGCACCCTGGTGGTCAATCTGGCGTCTTCTCGCTCCGCTGTGCGCGATGGCCTGGCCACGTTGACCCCCTTCGCGTCACATGTGATCTCCGAACTGTCCGGTCTGGAAGGCTGAGACGATCGTTTCTCGTTCCGACGAGCCGGAATCGTTCGACGAGTCGAACAAGCAACAGGCACCGAGCCGGGCCCCGATGGACAGGGCCCGGCTCGAGCGCATCTTTGGGGACGTATTCCCCGATACCACCGCGGACGAACGCGAGTATGGTGACTCGACCATCGCCAGCGAGGAATGGCTGCGGAATCAGCGCCCACCACACCACGGATAGTTACCACCGAAGGCCCGTCCTCGAGCGAATCGTGACCTTCCATGCGGACCCTGCTTCGGTGCGGCCTTCGGTGTCCGCGATCTCATAGGTGTGTTCGCATGTGCGCATACCACAACTTCGCGAATTGTCACAGCCCTGGCCTTCGGGAGAAGCTGGTCGTGGCCGGGTTGGGTGCGTAGAAACGGGAAGTTTCCAGTCTGTGAACCGCATGTAAAGGTTACTGGGCATCACGGGAAATCTCGGCGAAATCACTGTTCAGGGACGCGATAGCCAGTAGGCATGTTCGCAAGATCACGACAATCTGGGCTGTTTATTGGGTGTGGTAAACATCACCATTACTTTTCAGGTGGATTGAATTGCTTAGGTAACCATTTGCCAGTTAATGTCCTCGTCGAGTCAGTACTGCAGATGGAGGGCGGGGCGGTTTTGCCGTCGCCCAGTCGGATCCCGGTGGCATCAATCGGGGATTCCGTCTTTCAGCTCGGTAACCAAGTTGTTATGATCCGTATACCATTTCGTGATCATCCAGCCTCCGGATTGCCGTGCTGAACCGATACGGACCGCTCCTCAGTCTCGAAACCCGTGACTGGGAACCAGCAAGAATCCTTATGAGGGGAACGAATGAGCCAGAACCGTAAGCCCGGCCTGCGTAGCGCAGCCCGCATTGCCGGCCTGGGTGCCGCAGCGGCCGTTGCACTGGGTCTGATGTCCACCGGCGCTGCGAATGCCGACACATTCGTCCCGCTTCCCGGTGGTGAGAAGGTTGTCGACGCCGGAGGCGTCAACGTAAAGATTGCCCGCAACGCCGAGAGCGCGCTGCTTTCTCCCTCGCTGGCCGCCAACGGTGCCAGCCGCGTCGCGTGGCTGAACGGCGATGTTTTCGTCGACCTCGGTGGTGACGTTCCTGACGAAGGCGCGACGCTGACCACCGGTTACATCGTGGGGTGCCAGATCGACATCACCGGTCTCTCGGGCGGAATCGCCGGAGGTATCTCCCTGACCGGCCCGAACTTGGAGACTGTGATGAGCCTCCCGGTGGCTCCCGGTGAGGTGAAGTTCGTGAAGCTCGGTTCCAAGTCGGATCTGAAGCCGGGTGTGTCTGCGGTTCAGTATCGCGACCAGCAGCTCGAGGTCGAGGGTTGCGGCGGCCACGCGCAGGCGCGGGCATATTCCGTCGTCGAGGTCCCGGGAAATCACTACGTCAAGAGCACCCTCTACGGGCAGCCGTTCAGCCTGGGCTGATTGCTCGTCAGGCACCCACTTCATTCCTTCTCGCATCAAGCGACTTTCACCCTAGAGGGGAACCATGAACAGCAAGACTATGCGCCACGGCGCCAAGGCTGCCAGCGTGGTCGGCGCGGCCACCGTTGCGATCGGCCTCTTCTCCACCGGCGCGGCCAATGCCGACACCTTCGTTCCGTTGGAGGACGGCGAAATCACCCATACGCTGATGGACGGCACGGTCGTGACTGTGCGTCAGACCGGCAACAGCGCGACCATCAGCCCGTCGATGGGCGCAACCCCGTTGCACCGCAACGTGTGGACGTCGGGCACCGTCGACGTGACACTCGAGGGCGGCAACGCCGAGGGCGGCTCCATCGACACCGGTTACATCGTTGCCTGCCAGGTCAACTTCGGCGGTGAAGCGGCGGGTGGTGGCGGAACCAGTACCACCTGGGACGACATGACTAACGGCGACGGCCAGATCGCCTTGCCGTTCGAGGGCGGCGATCTGTTCGGCGGCGGAATCTCCATCGGACCTGGCCAGGCCACCAAGGTGTCGATCCTCGACATCGAGTACGCGGACGACTACGGCGCCGAGGCGTACAAGAGCGACTTCGATTTCGAAGGCAACAGGGGTGGCTTCACCTACTCCGACGAGACCTTCGGCGTCTCCGGGTGTGCCGGAATGGCGCAGGCCCGTTCCTACACCACCGTGAATGTCTCGACCGATCGGGTCGACGGCACGGTCACGCTCTGGGGACAGCCCTTCAGCATGGGCTGAGATCCCACACGAGAACTGACTCCGGGCCCGCACACATTGTGTGCGGGCCCGGAGTCGTTGGCGGCGAAGACAGTTCGCTAGTGACCAGGGCAGTCAATGAAAGGTCACGGTGATCGCGTTGGTGAGAGAGGCCGCCGCGACCGTGATTGCTTCGGGCGCGGGCAAAGCCAGCATCACGACGCGTTCACGCTGGTCTCGTCCGTTTGCTGAGGGAGTTACCAGCACGACGGCAGCGCGCGTTGCCAACACGGTGGCACCGGGCTGCCGATCCGGATTCACAGGCGTCTGGGAATCGACGGTGAGTACATCGACACGGTCGCCCTCTCGGAGGAGTTCGGTGACTGCCGGATCAGCCAGCCGGATGGGCACGATCCGGGCATCCTCGACGTCCGCGGCGACGGCGGCCAAGCGCGGCCCCAGCACTCGAACGTCGGTGAGCGGCTCTCCAGCGCGGACCGGTCCGGCTAGCGTCCGACCAGCGACATCTGCGACTGCGGTGACGACACCTTCGGGCAGTGTGCCTGATTCCCACTCCGCCAGATCGACATCTTCATCCGTCAGTGCGCGTCCGGGTTCGAGATCGCGCACGGCCACCACGACTGGTGATCGGTCGAAGTCCGGATTTCCGCGCACCAGCAGCAGTACGGCAAGAGCCGTCAGCCCCGCGGCCAGTATCCGCCTGACGATTACGGTGCGGCCCCAGCCCGGATGGGCGAACTCCGACAGGCGGTCGGCCCAAGACGGGCTCAGATTTCGGTGCGTAACGTTCGGCCTGCGCGGGCCGGGTGGAGCGGGCTCGTACGGCATGGGCCGACGCTAAAAGACCGCGAGGCGCTCGAGGATTCCCGAGGAACCCTCCTGTGGACAGAACGCAAGTTGTGAAAACTGTGCGAGAAGAGAGAACTAGCTGGCAGCCGCTTTGGACGGAGCAGAGGATGAGGTGCTCGACGAACCAGGCGAAGCTGTCGACGAACCTTCCGACTTCGAGGTGGACGCGGACTCGGACTTGGCGGATTCGGTCTTGGCAGGCTCGCTCGCGGCACCCGACGAACCACGGCTGTCTGTGCGGTAGAAGCCGCTGCCCTTGAATACGATCCCGACGGAGTTGAACAGCTTGCGAAGCTTGCCTGAGCACTCGGGGCAGACGGTCAGGGAATCATCACTGAACGACTGAACGATGTCGAAACGGTTGTCGCACTCCGAACATGCATACGAATAAGTGGGCACCGGGGTTCCTCCGCACTGTCTAATCAAACCGCAGGTTTTAGCACTCTACAGGCGACAGTGCCAACAATGCTAATCAAGATTCTATTCCGGGTTCCGTCTCGGCTCCTGGCTACGCTCGGTCGGCGGCCTTCTCGCCGAGTTGGACAAGTCCGGAACCTGGGGTGAGTGCCCATCCCATCCGCACGTCATGTGGGTCCTCGGGCAGTTCGGGAACGAGTTCTTCATCACGGACCACGGTGATCAGGCGAGTGTCGGGGGCGGCGAGGCCGAGGGTCCGGTCGTAGAAGCCGGCTCCACGACCGAGTCGCACACCCCTCCGATCGACTGCCAGGGCGGGAACGAAAACAGTCCTGGCCGTGCGGATCTCGTGCGGTTCGAACACCGGCCCCGTCGGTTCGCGCAGGCCGAAGTCGGCGTCCGTGAGGTGGTCTGCACCGCGGTACTCGGCCCAGTACAGCGGGCCTGGTTCGCGCGTGACGGGGACGAGCACTCGCCCCGCGACTTGCCGGAGAGCGTCGACCAGGCCGAGGTTGCCCGGTTCGAGTGCGGTGGGGATGTACGCGCAGACCGTCTGACCGGGGGTGAGGCCGCCTGTGACGAGTTCGACAAGCGATTGATCCTCGGACGTGCGAGTCTCGCGGGAGGCCTCGCGCCTGCTGGAAAGGACCAGTTGTCGCCACTCGGTCTTCGTCTGTGCCCGCATGTCACAACCGTAGAGTCGGCCGAAGTGAGCTCCGCGAAAGGCCCCCGAGAGTAGCTGACCGGATCTTGCTGACTGGCGAGTAGATTCCCCGGTTATTGTGTGGGGATGACAGACGCATCCCCGCACACCGCCGACATCTTCCGTACGGCTGTGGTGCCGGCAGCGGGAATGGGTACGCGGTTCCTCCCCGCGACCAAGACCGTGCCGAAAGAGTTACTCCCGGTAGTGGACACCCCTGGCATCGAGCTCGTGGCCGGAGAGGCCGCGGATTCGGGGGCCAGTCGGCTGGTTATCGTGACCTCGCCGGGTAAGGACGGGGTGGTCGCCCATTTCGTCGAGGATCTCGTGCTCGAGAGCAAGCTCGAGGCCAGCGGCAAGCATCATTTGCTCGAGAAGGTGCGCAAAGCCCCCGGCTTGCTCGAGGTGGAATCCGTCGTCCAGGATCAGCCGCTCGGGCTGGGACACGCGATCGGCTGCGCCGAGTCGGCACTCGATGACGACGAGGACGCGATCGCGGTACTTTTGCCGGACGACCTGGTGATGCCGCGCGGCGTGCTCGAGACGATGGCTCGTGTGCGGACCAAGCGCGGCGGAACCGTGCTCTGCGCGATCGATGTTCCCAAGGACCAGGTGAGCGCGTACGGCGTCTTCGAAGTCGAAACGGTTCCCGACGCAGTAAACCCGGACGTTCTCAAAGTCACCGGCATGGTCGAGAAACCAGCCATCGAGGACGCCCCGTCGACTTTCGCGGCCGCGGGCCGCTACCTCCTCGACCGCGCGATCTTCGATGCTCTGCGACGGATCGAACCCGGTGCAGGCGGCGAACTCCAGATCACCGACGCCATCGCGCTCCTCATCAAAGAAGGGCATCCTGTTCATGTCGTCGTACACCGCGGCACGAGACACGACCTCGGAAATCCCGGCGGCTACCTTCGCGCTGCGGTTGACTTTGCTTTGGACAGCGACGAGTTCGGCCCGTCGTTGCGTGAATGGCTGGCCGACCGATTGAAGCGAACGGATTCCTAGAAGTTCGGGAGGCAACAAATTGCGGTCGGTCGAGGAGCAGCAGACGATTGTGACCGCTGCCGCGGTTGCGCCGCGGCCGGTGCGAGTGGCGATCTCCGAAGCCCAGGGGCTGTTGTGCGCCGAGGAAGTGGTTACCGAGGTGCCGCTTCCAGGCTTCGACCAGGCCGCAATCGACGGATATGCCGTTCGTAGCGTCGACGTCCAATCCGCCGACTCGGACGTCCGCGATGAGGATGGCGAGGCCACGGAACTATCGCTCCCGGTGGTCGGCGAGGTCGCGGCCGGTTCGCGACAGCCGATCCGACTCCAACCCCGTCAGGCAGTCAAGGTCGACACGGGCGCTCCCTTGCCGACCCTTGCCGATGCCGTATTGCCGCTCGATCAGACGGACGGCGGCCGGGCTCGCGTCAAGGTATACAAGCCTGTTCGGTCAGGCGACTACGTGCGCCGGGAAGGCGATGACGTGCAACCCGGAGACGTCGCCGTCCGGGCAGGCACGATCATCGGCGCCGCGCAGGTCGGATTGCTCGCTGCCGTAGGCCGCGACAAGGTACTCGTACATCCCCGGCCACGGCTGTCGGTCATCTCGGTCGGCGGTGAACTCGTCGATGTCGACCGGAGTCCCGGCCCCGGCCAGGTGTACGACGTCAACTCGTACGCGCTCGCCGCCGCTGCCCGTGACGCCGGCGCTGACGTCAACCGCGTCGGTATCGCCGATGCGGACGCCAGCAGTTTGCGCGACGTCGTGGAGGGTCAATTGATCCGCTCCGAGATCGTTGTGATCGCAGGTGCGGTCGGCGGCGGAGCCTCCGAGGACGTCCATGACGCGCTCGCTGACCTCGGGGACCTCGAGGTCAATCGGGTCGCCATGCATCCCGGATCGGTACAGGGGTTCGGACAGCTCGGCCGGGATGAGGTCCCGACATTCCTGCTTCCGTCGAATCCGGTGAGTGCGCTGGTGGTATTCGAAGTGATGGTGCGCCCGCTGATCCGCATTGCCCTGGGACGACGTCAGCCGATGCGGCGCGTCGTCGCGGCACGAACCGTCGCACCCATCACATCGATCGGGGGCCGTAAGGGATTCCTTCGCGGTCAACTCATGCGCGACGAGGCCACGGGGGAGTACTTGGTTCAGGCCCTCGGTGGAGCGCCGGGGGCATCCTCGCACTTACTCGCCACCCTCGCCGAAGCCAATTGCCTGGTGCTGATCGATCCCGAGGTCACCGAGGTCCGCACGGGCGACCTGGTGGACGTTGCCTTCCTGGCGCAGCGGAGCTGACGGACCAGGGTGAGGCGGGACGAGAATGGGACAGTGTGAGGCGATGAGGTGACGCATCCGGGTTGGCCGCCACACCTCGGTCCCCTGCGCGTGAAGGGTGGCGTCGTGACCGTGCGCGCCATCAGGTTGCGCGATGCCGCCGCCTGGAGTCGCCTGCGCACCCGAGACCGGGCGCACCTCGAGCCCTGGGAACCGACCGGGGAGGCGCCGTGGGAAGCGCGCCACAACATCACCGGGTGGCCGGGGCTGTGTGGCAGTTTGCGATCGGAGGCACGGAAGGGGCGCATGTTGCCCATGGCGATCGAACTGGACGGAGATTACTGCGGCCAGATCACCATCGGCAACGTGGTGCGTGGTGCGCTGAGATCCGCCTGGATCGGCTACTGGGTGTCCAGTGAGGTCAACGGACTAGGTGTAGCCACGGGCGCCCTTGCGCTGGGAGTCGATCATGCATTCGGTCCTGTGGGGTTGCACCGCGTCGAGGCAACCGTTCGTCCGGAAAACCAGGCGAGCCGCGCGGTTCTGCGCAAAGTCGGCTTCCGCGAGGAGGGCCTGCTCGCGCGCTATCTCGACGTCGACGGTCGGTGGCGTGATCACATCCTGGTCGCGATGACGGTGGAAGAGGTACCCGGTTCGGTTTCCGATTCGCTCGTGCGGAGCGGCAAGGCCGAGTGGGCGTGACCGCCTGCGATAAACATGGACAAATGTTCAGCTAGCTGAATCCGTCTGGCATTATTGAACTGATCCTGGGGGGGCTCTTCTTTCGGTGAACTACTGCCGAGTCGATTCTTCCCGCGCCTCGGCCCGCCGAGCGTCACGATCGTGTGTTACGCAAGTTACATATGAGTATTGTGGGATCGGCGAGTCTGCGGAGATGTACGGGTTCACGCGGTTAGCCTGAGGTGGCAAACATCAGTATCGGTGCAGGTAGGCGATTGGGAGGAGGTAGCCGTATGCCGAACTCGTTTCTCTGGATCGGTCTTGTCGTCGTATGGCTCTTCGTTCTGGTCCCTATGCTGGTGAACAATCGTCCCCGGATTCGGCAAACCAGCGATGCGGCACTCGCGACTCGCGTGCTGTACCGCGGTGATCAGCTCCCCGTGCGACGCGGGCCCGCAGCAGGCCACCGCAGCGATCCGTACTGGCAAGCAGAACCGGACCACTTCGGCTACGACGCGGAGGACCTCGTGGATACTCACGCAGAGGAAGACGATTTCGTCGGTGAACATGAGCTGGTCGACGACTTCGTGCCAGTGCGCCGGGGCCGCGGTGGATTCGATCCCGAGGCTGATGCGATCGCACGTGAGGCCAGGTACGCGTTTCGTCAGCGGATGGTTCTCGGCCTGTTCTTCGCAACGATCGTGACCGCGGCACTGAGCCTGATCATCTCTCCGCTG
Source organism: Rhodococcus sp. WMMA185 (assembly GCF_001767395.1). NCBI lineage: Bacteria > Bacillati > Actinomycetota > Actinomycetes > Mycobacteriales > Nocardiaceae > Rhodococcus > Rhodococcus sp. WMMA185. Next base: position 396,164 of record NZ_CP017014.1, read on the forward strand.
ATGTGGTGGGCGTTCGCGACCTGCATGGTCGGGCTTGTCGGCTACATGGCCTATCTCCGCCGACAGGTGCAGATCGAGCAGGAAGTCCGGCGTCGAAGGACGGAACGACTGGGCCGTTCGCGTTTGGGGGTCGAGTCTCGCAGCGACGAGGAAATGCGCATGATCCCTGCTCGCCTGCGTCGTCCGGGCGCCGTGCTCCTCGAGGTAGACGACGGCGATCCGGAATTCGATCATCTCGAGCACTTCGATGAGGAGTCGATGGATCAGACCCCGCTCCGCCGCGCCGTCGGCGAGTAGCGGGCGTTCGGGTTCGAATGCCGCTTCGATGCCGGCGATTAGCCCCTCCGCAGACGGCCTGCTAGAGTTTGCCGGGCGGATCGCAGGATCCAGAAGCGGGGCTGTGGCGCAGTTGGTAGCGCGCTTCGTTCGCATCGAAGAGGTCAGGGGTTCGATTCCCCTCAGCTCCACAGATCGGTCGCAAAGGCCTCCTCTCCCATGGGAGAGGAGGCCTTTGCTGCGTTGTCCTAGCGACGGGTCACTACATGCGGAGCAAGGTCAGCGAGAGTCGGGGGGCACTTCCGGTAGGCCTTCGCTCGCGCGGAGTTTCTCGGCCATTCTCGTGAGGAGACTCTGAGACTCCTCGGACAGGTCGAATGCGCGACTCGAGAGCTTGCGCAGTTCGTAACCTTGGATTTGGGAGACCAGGTCGAGATCGTGGTCGATCTTGGCCGCATAGATGTCATTGAAGAAGTAGTCAGGCTTTACTTTGAAGAAGCGGGCGAAGGCCGCGACCGCCTCGTCCGACGGGTTGGTGCGCTGACCCGAACGAAGTTGGGAAATGTAGGGCTTCGATATCTGGTACCCGTCTGCGATCAGTGCCGCCGCGACCTCGGCGTTGGTATGCGGTTTGCGTCCAGGAGGGTGGACCGTTTCGAAGAGTCTGTTCAACCGCGCAGCAAAATCTGCCATTGTGAGCCGCTGGGTCCTCTCTCGTGGGCGACTGTTTCTGTGATCGACACCATACCATGCTGATAACCGATTGATAACTCGCGGGCAAAAGTATGACAAGTTCTCAGGAATCCCTCATCTTGTCTTCATGTGAGGCGACCGATCTACCTCGGCCCGTCGATACTTTCTCGGTGCAATCAACGAGTTTTGCGCCAGTGTCACACGGGGTTCCACGAGACACCTGCTGGGCGGGATTGGTCGACGAGCTTGCCCGTCGTGTCGCATCACTGGCGTGACGCCGCCGACGCAACTCAAATGATGTTTGCCAATTGTTTGCTGGAACCATCGTTCGGGCACGGAAATCTAGCGAGCGACCTGATAGTGCAGTCCAGGAGCCTTGTGTTGCGTTGTACATGGCACCTGGCGTGGTCGCCCGCTACTCGTGGGACTGTCGTGAACAGTACTGCGAAGAAGGGAGATTCGCACGGGACAGATCAGATGCTGCCGCGTCCGGATCTGGATAATTCCGGCGTAGTCGGAGATGATTGGGAAGTGATACACAGAATGAGTGACGCCGAGCTTCGGAAGGCGATTCGAGTTCTGCGCGAGCGGGCCGACGATGCCCGAAAACGAGGACAAGACAGCGACGCCAACGAAATCGAGAAGACGATTCGCAACTATCAGGAAGAAATGACCCAACGGTTGTGAACCGTCACGGTGCGTACCGCTTGTCGATTTGGCGGACGCAAAATTCGCCTGCCGCCGGTGTGCGTAATCACTTTGCGTGCGTAGACTTCCAGCCGACACGGATCGGTGAGGATGGGGGCTCGCACGGCTATGGCGATCAAGACGCTGAACGGCTCGAAATGCCTGATCACCGGTGCTGCTAGCGGCATCGGACATGCGACGGCCCTGGCGGCCGCGGCGGAGGGCGCCGAACTGATCCTCACCGATATCAACGAGGTGGGTCTAGCGCTGACCGTGGAGGAGGTGCGCGGCCGTGGCGGCACCGTGGGCTTCTCTCGCGCGCTCGACGTGTCCGACTACGACGCGGTGAGCGCGTTTGCCGCAGAGGTCCACGAGCGCTTCGGCAGTGTCGACGTCGTGATGAACGTCGCCGGAATCTCCGCGTGGGGTACGGTCGAGAACCTCGAACACCGGCATTGGAAATCGATGGTGGACGTCAACCTGATGGGCCCGATCCACATCATCGAGAACTTCGTGCCTCCGATGGTGCGCGCAGGGCACGGAGGTCATCTGGTCAATGTGTCCTCGGCGGCGGGATTGCTGGCACTTCCTTGGCACGCTGCATACAGTGCAAGCAAATTCGGGCTTCGCGGGGTCTCCGAGGTTCTTCGGTTCGATCTCAAGCGACACGGCATCGGCGTGAGTCTCGTTGTTCCCGGCGCGGTGAAGACTCCGCTAGTGGAAACGGTCGAGATCGCAGGAGTCGACCGGGAAGACCCGCGCATCAAGAAGGCGGTCCACCTCTTCGAGAGACGGGCGGTTACGCCTGAGAAGGTCGCGTCCTGCATCATCGCCGGCGTCAAGAAGAACCGTTACATGGTCTATACGTCGCCAGACATTCGATTCGGCTTCTGGTGGGCCCGCAAGTTCGCACCCCCGTACAACTTCGTGATGCAGAAGGCCAACGACCAGTTCAGCAAGTTCCTCTAGGTTTCGGACCCGTTGGGAGGTCTAAGCACCTTCGGCGGCGGGTTCCGAACGGACGGCGTTCGTTAGGTCGGCCCCGCGCCTGCCCTGTTCGTACTCCTCGATGTTCGCAATCGTCGTCTCGGCGATGTTCGCGAGGGCCTCACGGGTGAGAAACCCCTGGTGCGAGGTGACGACCACGTTGTTGAACGTTAACAGCCGGGCCAGCACGTCGTCGGAGAGCACTTGGTCGGAAACGTCGTGGAAGAAGACCCCGGACTCTTCCTCGTAGACGTCCAGACCTGCCGCGCCGACCTTGCCCGACTTGAGTCCTTCTATGAGCGCCCGGGTGTCGACCAGCCCGCCACGGCTTGTATTTATCAGCATGATCCCGTCCTTGGCGGTCGCGATCGCTTCCGCGTCCACCAGATGATGAGTCTCAGGCAGCAGCGGCGCGTGCAACGTCACGATGTGGGACTCGTGAAACAGGCGCTTGGCGTCCACGTAGTCGACCCCCGCACGTTTCGCCAGCGCCGGGTTCGGGAAACGGTCGAACGCCAGCACTCGGCAGCCGAAGCCCAGCAGGATGTCGATCACGCACCGCCCGATCTTTCCGGTCCCGACCACTCCGACCGTCTTGTCGCGCATGTCGAACCCCGTCAGGCCGTCGAGCACGAACGAGCCTGTGCGGTTCCGCAGATACGCGAGGTGTAGCCGCCGGTTGAGCATCAGCATCAGAGCTACCGCGTGCTCGGCTACCGCGTATGGCGAGTAAGCGGGCACCCGGACCACGCTCAGCCCTGCCTTTTGGCAGCCGTCCAGGTCGACGTTGTTGTAGCCAGCGCAGCGAAGGGCGATCAGCTCGACCCCGTGGGAGGCCAACTGTCCGGCGACCGTGGCGTCGCACTGGTCGTTGACAAAGATGCAGACGACTTTAGAGCCCTCGGCGGCCGCTGCGGTGCCGGGGCCGAGGGATGCCTCTATGTAGTGCAGGGCATGGCGCCCGCGGTCGCATTGATCGAAGGACGCGACGTCATAGGACTTGGCGTCGAAGATGGAGACCCGCAGCCGTCCGTGCTCGTCGTGGCCTTTGCGCGTCGCTGGGCGCTCGAGTTCGGCGACGAGCCGCCCGAAGCGGTCCTCATTGAGGCCGTCGAGGGCCTCGAGCTGACGCAGAAGGGTCGAAAGCCGTTCTCGGTCGTTCATCGGGTGCCGGTCCGTTCTACCAGCGCGGCTGGTCGGTCGTGCTGTGTTCCTGCTACCAATTGTGACTCGTCACCTCCATCTTGCGCCGGTGCGAGATGGCGGCGGGGATCGGCACATGGAACGTGGGTGATCGATCTGCGGTGAGGTGTTGTGCGCCCGTCGGTGACCCGCCCATTCGAACGAGAAGACCTGTCCTGGATACCCCACGAACATCCAGATCACAAGGGCGCGAGCCCTTTTCGATCACCGCCGCGGGTCCTTTTCGATCACCGCCACGGCACAGGGTCGGGCGACGTCATACCTCTACCAACTGCGAAGAGCCCCGGTTCCGTCGGTGAATCGGACGCCGTCGTTGCAGCGGCATTCCACCTGCCCGCCACCGAATTGCTCGGCATTGAGCCGCGCGTACAGTCCCGGGCGTGCGACGAGTTCGGCGTGGGTGCCACTCTCGACCAGTCTGCCTTCGTCGATTACGAAGATCACATCCGCGTGCGCGATGGTGGAGAGCCGGTGCGCGATGGCCAATGTGGTACGCCCGCGCATGACCTCGGCGAGAGCCTGCTGAACGAGGCGCTCGGAGACGGTATCGAGGGCAGAGGTCGCCTCATCGAGGATGAGCACGCGAGGGTCCTTCAACAGCACCCGGGCAATGGCCAGCCGTTGCTTCTCGCCTCCGGACAACCGGAATCCGCGCTCGCCGACCAGCGTGTCGTAGCCGTCTTCGAACCCGAGGATTCGGTCGTGAATGTTGGCGGCCGCCGCTGCCTCGTGAAGTTCGGCATCCGTGGCGTCCGGCTTCGCGTACCGCAGGTTGTCCGCGATCGATGCGTGCAGCAGGTAAGGATCCTGGGTCACCATCCCGACCGCTTCGGCAAGTGAACTCATGGTCAGGTCGCGCACGTCGTATCCGTCGACTCGAACAGCACCCCGATCCACCTCGTACAGCCGAGGCACGAGATAGCACAGCGTCGTCTTACCGGCGCCCGAGGGCCCGACGAACGCCGCAAGCTGACCCGGCTCGATCGTCAGAGACGTGCCCGCGACAGCCCATGGGCGGCTGCGCTGTTCGCTAGATTCCACGACGGGGTCCGGCTGGGTCGGTAGGCGTGAGCTCGAGATGTTCCTCGAGATGTTCGTGGAGCCGCGAAGGGCGCCGCCACCGTGTCCGTGACCTCGACGCGCGAGGCTCTGCAGTGCCACGGGATCGGGATCGGCTGTGGTCAGCCGCACCGGCGGCGGGTAGCTGAAGTACACGTCGTCCAACTCGACCCGCCCGGGTGAGTGCGGGGGTAGGTCTACGGCGTTCGGGCTGTCGACGATCGCCGGTTGCAGGTCGAGATACTCGAAGATGCGGCGGAACAGTGCCATCGACGTCTGAACATCGAGAGTGACACGCATCAGCGATACCAGCGGCTGAAGCAACCTGGCCTGCAGCGTTGAGAATGCGACCAGGGTTCCCGCCGAGATCTCAGGGCCCGATCCGCCGCCGATGAGGTAGCCCGCCAACAGGTACACGAGTGCGGGAGTGATGGCCATGAAGGCACTCACCACGGCGAAGAATCCCTGTCCGGTCATGGCCTGCCGCACCTGAAGTTCGGTCTGCCTCGCATTCTCGGCTCGGTATCGGTCGAGCTCGGTGTCTGCCTGGTTGAACACTTTGGTGAGCAGCACACCCGAGACGCTGAGGGCCTCCTCGGTAATGGCCGTCATGTCCGACAGCGATTCCTGTGTCTTGCGCGCAAGCACCCGACGCCGGGCAGCGACCCGTCGCTGCAGGTACACGAACCCGGGCAGCAGCGCGACCGCGAGAAGTGTCAACTGCCACGACAGCAACAGCATGGCGATGAGCGATGCGGCCACGGTGACGACATTCGACAAGATGCTCGACGCGGTGGTCGTCAGGACCGAACGCACGCCGCCCACGTCGTTGGCCAGACGGGACTGGATCGAGCCCGTCTTGGTGGAGGTGAAGAAGGCCAGCTCCATCTTCTCCAGGTGAGCGAACAGACGCTCCCGAAGATCCGCCATCGACAAGTTGCCGACCTTGGTCGTGAGGTAACTCTGACCGACGCTGATCACCGAACCGGCCAAAGTCACCGCGATCATCGTCGCCACCAACCACAGCAGCAGCGTCAGATCGACGCCACTGCCGTCGATGGGAAACAGTGCGTGGTCGAACACCGTCCGCGTCAGGAACGGGTTGACGATGCCGAGTAGCGATGATGTGACGATCGCGGCCCCGACGAGCAACAGCCATCCACGGTACGGGCGCAGGAGCGCCCAGATACGAGGAAGCAGGGAAGACCGGTCGGCCGATGCCTTCGGTGGGGGCGTGGGACTGGTCGCGGGCATTCCTTATTGTGCCCACCGACCAGGACACTCTGGAGAGACGGGTCTGGTCGGCGAAGCTCGCTTCACCGGTGGCCGGCGTGGAGGCAGTCTTCGAACAGCGAACGGACTTCGTCGACGTGTTTGTCGAGATCGGCGACCCTCCACCCGTCGGTGGACAACGGTTCGAGCACGTCGACGTCGATCGTGCCGGGATGCGCCACAAGAGAGTTGCGCCACATTCGCTCTCCCGCGTTGTGGATGACGATCGGGACGATCGGCACCCCCGCCTGCATCGCGAGGTGGAACCCGCCCTTCTTGAACTTGCCGAGGCGGGGAGTCGGTGACCGGGTGCCTTCGGGGGCGATGGCGATGGAGATGCCGGAGTTCAGCTTCTCGACCGCTGGACTCAGGGCAGCCCTCGCCTGCGTGCTGTTCGCTCTGTCCACGTACGCCACGTCCAGGAGCGCGCCGACGGGGATGAATCGAGGGTCGCGCGCGGCCTCTTTCTTCGCCACCCCGGTGACATCGCGCCGGATGACACTCCCGATGATCAGTGTGTCGAGCGAACTCTGATGATTGAACATGAACACGGCAGGCCGCGCCGACCATGCGTTCTCTCGGCCTTCGACGCGAAGGTTGATCCCACAGATGGCGAGAGCGAGATCCGGACCGAAGCTGCCGACCAGGTTGGCAGCGGTCTGACGGTTCTGCGTGAGGACTCCGGCGGAGGCGCCGAACGCGGCCGCACCCATCAGTGCACCGATCGCTGTCGTGGTGCGCGCGATGGACACCAGGTCGACACCGTTCTTCGGCGGTCGTAGCGTCACCGACGGCCATCCGTTTTCTCTTGCGGTGGATGCCAGTTTGCGGTCGGGGTTGAGAGCGACCGGATGTCCCACCGACATCAACATCGGAACGTCCTCGGCACCATTGGAGTACGCGAAACTGTCGTCGAGATTCGCGCCCTGTTCGGCGGCGTAGTCGGCCAATGCCTCGGCCTTCGCGGGCCCCCACAAAGGCGGGGAGGCAAGCTGGCCGGTAAGCATGCCGTCGACTACCTCCGGGCGGGTACACAGCACGTCATCGATGTCGAGATCCGCGGCCACCGACATTGCCTGATAGGGGGTAGCGGACGTCGCCATGACCACTCGGTGCCCGGCGTGCCGGTGAGCGGCGAGGAGGCCGCGAACGTCCGAGAAGATCAACCGCGCGATCTCCTGCCGGAACAGCCTCTGCCCCCATTCCTGCATCTCGTCTTCCATGCGCCCGGCCAGACTGCCTACTCCGATGCGCATGAGATTGCCGATATCCGCGCCACGGAATCGGGTGTCCATCGCCGCACCCGTGGTACGGAGAAGTTCGGCAACGCTGATGTCGAAGCGGCGTAGACGGTCTCGATACACGACGCTGGCGGAGTATCCACTGATAAGGGTGCCGTCCAGATCGAACGCCGCGAGGGTGCTCGGGCCTGGGGTGGCGGCTGCGATGTCGTCGTGGAGACTGCTGAGGTCGCTCATATGGTTACCTACCCCCTATGCGGTCGAGATGCGCGTGAGCGAGGGTCCGGATACGGAGCACCTGATCGACCAGGGTGGAGATCTCCTCGGCGAACTCGGCCCTTCTGGCTTCCAGATTCTCGGCATTCGGTTCCACCACCCCGCGGTTCCGCGCCAGTTTCAATGCGGTCGAGAAGAGTTCGGCCGAAATCGACTCACTGCTACCGATTTGCTGGCGTAGCCGCCGCTGCTCGGCGAGGGCGAGGCACGATGCCATGAAGGTCTTCTCGTCGAATTTCCGGTGGACCGGCGTGCGCAGCAATTGACTCGCGACCACCGCGTACGCCTCCAGGAATGGTTGCAACACGCGATGAGCCAGGTGGATGTCCATCCCGGAGAGTAGGCGTTCGGCATGTTCCGGATCGCCCAGGTTCGCCTCCCATCTCGGGTCGATCAGGTCCAGTTCGATTCGCAACTCGTCGCGGAAGCTGTCTTTCTCGCTGAAGAAGAACTCGAACTTGAGGGTGTCGCGAAGCCGCAGCGCCACATCCAATCCGTCGGTGGGTGGATCGGTGAAGCGCTTGTCGCAGGCGGCCAGCACCACCATCTCCGCGATCGCCCGCATCACGAGGAAATGGATCGTGTTGTTGCGATAGAACGCTGCGACGAGGTGTTGATCCGGACCGAGGTAGAACACCCGCTCGCTGCTCCGGTCGAAACTGCGCAACACCCCGGACTCGAGATGTGTGCGCACCGCGGTGCGGATTACGTGCGGGTCGGTCAGGTCGACATCGCCGGCGGTAGGCAATGATCGCGCCTTGATGTAGTCGACGAGCGGCCCGAGGATGCCGCTGACTTCGGCGACGGTGAGAGCCCGGTCTTCGATCCCGAGGAAGGCGAGCATGACGAGAGATGAGGCGGTGACGGGAGTGACTTCGTTGATGCGGTGGCACACCTCGAATGCCGTCTTCTGCACGGCAAGTCGCGGGTCGTCCTCCTGTCCGAGGTAATCGGCCAGTGACAACGGCCTGCCGATATTCACGTGCGCGACACCGTGCCGTCGGCCCTGAGCGCGAACGTATCCGAGGAGCCAGCGCAGACTTTCCTTGCTCTTCGCCTCCCCGTGTGCCTCGGCGGCCATCGCACCGACCTCATAGAGTTGGTCGTACGTCAACGACACGGGTACGAGGTAGACGTCTGACATCCCGCTGGTCTGGAAGGCCTGGGCGAGATAGTTGAGGAGGCCGAACCGCGGCGGCCGCAGTTTCCCTGTTCGGCTGCGCCCACCTTCGATGTACCACTCGAGGTTGAATCGCTTGGTCAGCAGGTACCGCATGTATTCACGGAGCGTCCACTTGTAGACCTCGTCGTCGCCGAACTTGCGTCGAATGAACACGGTGCCACTGCGTTTGCCGATCGGGCCGATCGGCCAGAAGTTGATGTTCAGACCGCCCATCACGTGATTGAGCGGGAGTTTGTTGGCAAGCAGCGCCGGCCGTAGGACCAGCGGATCGAGGTATGAGCGATGGCTCGGCAGGAACACGAGGGAATGGTTCTTGTTCAACTCCCGCAGTTCGTCGAGGCGGGTTGTGTCCACATCGAGGCGGTAGGCGCGGGAGAAGTAGCGGCCCAATTGGTCCCACACTGCGATCGCTCGCCGGCTCTGGGCGGCGACCATTTCGTCCAGCGCGCCGCGCGCCCGGCGATTCACTTCCGCTATGGGGAGGTTCAATTGTGTGGACAACTCGTGGGTTCCCGATTGGTATCGGCTCGAGTCCGTGATCTCGTCGACGACAAACCTCGAGACCTTGTACTGAGTCCCCAGAAGGGTTCGTTCGGCGCGCTCGAGCGTAAGCGCGGCCTGCCGGCGTATGAAGTCGGGCAGAGACCCGCCTCCGGTCTCTGCGAGCCGGCGTTCGAGGTCACTGAGCGGGGCAGGGTCGCCCTCGAGCACGTGACACCGTGACGGGTCGTCGCGCATGACCTTGCGCTGGGTGGTCTGGCTCGGATGCAGCGGATCCCGTAGTGAGAGTGTCTCCCGCAATTGCTGAACTCCCTCGGGATGCGATTGACCCGGCAACCAGACCACGCGCAGCGGGGTCAGTAACGGATCATCTTTCCTCAGCGCCAGATCAGCGAGTGCTTCGTCGGTGATCTCGACCGTGGGCGGGGGCTGCCCGGTGTCGTTCGCCTGGCGTTCCAGCCAGGTGCGGAGGACGTCGTCCTCCAACTCCGTCATGGTCTCGACGAGATAGACCCGAGGCTGTGTCCCTTGTTCATTCATTCGTCAGCTTCCCCCTCACCCGTGACCCAATTCGACGATCTCGTCGAGACTCTCCTGTATGCACAACATGAATCGCGCCGGTTCGGTGACGGCGGCGGTGTCGAGATTGACGCCGATGCAACAGGTGCCGACGTGCGAGACAAGGGTGGCCATGACCGCGCATCCTGGGGCTGGGCCGAACGGAAACATGCGTTCGATGCGGGCACCGGCCAGGTACACCGGCACTGGCATCCCGGCGATATTGCTCGCCTGGAGGTCGAGGGCGGTTGACTGCGAGAGGTACCAGTTCGCCAGCACCGCAGTCGGCAGGCGCGCGAGGATGGGTGCGGCGGTGTCGAGCAGTCCGAGCGCCGGTTCCTGACGAAGTTCGAGGATGATCGCGCGCACCTGCTTGATCCGTTCGATCGGGTCGCGCTCACCGGCGGGCCCTGCGAAACGCGCTGCGGCGAATCGGTTGCCGCCGGTCTGATCCGAGGCCGAGCGCAAACTCACGGGCATCCCGACCGGGATCGTGTCGAGTTGGTGGCCCAAAGACTCGTGGTAGAGGCGGAAGCCGCCGAGCAGGGCGGCGACATACGCGTCGTTCAGCGATCCGCCGGCGCTGTGGGCGCCGGCGCGCAACTCGTCGACTCCCACCTCGAGAACGCCGAACCATCGGCCCAGCCCGCGGTCACGCAGCAACGGCGAGCCGGTGGAAGGGGGAGGGGCGATCACCCGGCGGATCGAATTGGCGTACCCGACCATTTCCGAGACGGCCCCCACCGGGTCGGTCGCCACCGCCATCGCCGACCGCGCCGTGCTGCTGATCAGATCCCCGATCAGACCCGGGGCGCTCCGTATGCTGTCGAGTGCTTGCTCGATCATCGCCCCACCACTCGACATCTGTTCAGGCTGCGGCGCGGGACGGTCGGGTTTGTCGGGTGACGGTTCGGGGCGCCTACTGTGCAGCAGAGTCATCAGCTGGATGCCACCGAGGCCGTCGGTGATGCTGTGATGGGTCTTCACCACGTAGACAGCACGGCCGTCCTCGAGACCCTCGATGAGCATCGCGCTCCAAGGCGGACGGGCGCGATCGAAGGGTTCGGTCGCGAAGTGCCTGCACATCTGTAGGGCGTGGTCGAAGGTCGCGGGTTCCGGTAGCCGAACACGGGACAGGTGGTAGTCGAGATCGAATTCGGGGTCCACTGCCCACACCGGGTTGCCCAGGCGCAAGATCGGCTCCACCACGCGCATCCGGATCCGGGGCACGATGCGCGACGCCCACTCGTGCGCGCGCACCAATCGGTCCCAGTCGGGTGGTTCGTCGAGCACGTCGACCGCGACGATCGGCGAGCGCAGTCTGGGCTGCACCTGCTCCATCCGCCACATTCCGGTCTCGAGGTCGGACATGGTGCGGGCCGCCCCCCACCCGACGTCGGAGAAATCCACGTCGACGGCGCTCGGCGGTATCAGGGGTTCGCGCTCGGACATGCCCACCCTCATTCGACTGTTCGCGGTGCCCTCAGCTACTGCGTTTACAGTGTGTACCCGCCCCGAGGCTCCCGTCGCCGCTTCCGGAGGATTGCGCGGCAGAGTTTCGATCTAAGGTGGTTTCGTGCCGACTGTTCACCGCGCGACGCTCGACGAGATCGACCCCGCCACCCTCTATCGGATCATGGTGCTGAGGACCAATGTGTTCGTCTTCGAGCAGGGCATCGTGTCGGAACCCGAACTCGACGGGCGGGATCTGGAACCCACCACCACTCATTTCTGGGCGGAGGAGGACGGAGAGGTCTTGGCAACTCTGCGCGTACTCGCGGACGAACCGACGGTTCACCTCGGGCGAGTCGCGACCGCCGCCGACGCCCGCCGCCGGGGACTTGCCGGACTCTTACTCGAGGCCGTCTTCGAGCAGTTTCCGGGGCCGATCGAGATCTCTGCTCAGGCCTATCTGGAGAAGTGGTATGGCCGTTTCGGGTTTCGCCGGATGAGTGAGAACTACCTCGAGGCGGGGATCGACCACCTGTTGATGAGGCGTTGACTGCCGAGTGGCGGTGCCTGATCTGGGATCGGGCGGCGCGCAGGGTGTTTCCGTAGGCTGCTTTCATGGCGAAGAGCTTCGAGTATTCGGAAGAGATTACATACGCCCTCGAGCGGGTGCACGCGACGGTTACGGATCCGGCGTTCTGGCAGCATCGGTTCGAAAAATCACCCGAGAAACTTACTCTCGACGCAAGTCGTGGACCCGGAACGCTGACGGTGATCATGCGCGATTCGATCGGGGCATCCTCGCTCCCCGCGATCGTGAGCAAAGTGGTGACCGGTGAATTGAAGGTTGAACGCATCGACGAGTGGGGCGCACTCGATGGAGGCCGCGCGGACGGCCGGATCGGCGGAAGCTCGACGGGAATTCCGGTGCTGATCCAGTCGACCTCGGTGCTGCGCCCCCTGGGTGATGGGGGCACCGTCCTCGAGGTCGCGGGATCAGTCGAGGTAAAGGTCCCGGTGGTCGGCGGACAGATCGAGACCGTGATCAAGAAGATGGTCGGCGACATGTTTGGGCAGGATCGCACCGCGATCGAGAAGTGGCTCGGCGACAGCTGATCCCTGCCGCCGCTGTGGCACAGCTGATCGTTACTGCAGCCGGAGATGTCCGTGGAGGTGGTGGGTGAGCGGTGTCAGATCGTGAGCCATCCAGAGGTCGTAGGTGAGGTCGCCGCCGCGCACCGACAGTTGCCGTCGAATGCTCTGCACGGGCTTGGCATCCGGCGAGGCGCTCAGTGCCAGCAGCGACAGGTCGATGGTTCGGTCTCGGATCTGCCCCCTGTGGATCTCGGTGAAGCCGGTGGGCTGTGCGATCAGAAGTTCGACCTCGTTTTCGGCGACTAGTCGGAGATAGCCCGACTCCGTATGCAAGGGCCGGCCGCTGCCCACCTCCCACGTGCGAGACCGGTACTCCAGGAACGGTTTGCCGCGGGGCGCGAACTCGATCTCTTCGGTGTACGCGAAGTCGTCGATGGTCGGATAGGCGCCTTCACCTCGGCCGTACCAGCGACCGACGAATGGCGACAGGGCGGCCGGTGCCGTGGGTTGCGGCTTTGCGAGGCTTGGTGGAGTAGAAGAACTGGTTGGCGCGGTCGACTGCGCCGGCAAGTGACTCGAGTTCTGGTCCATGAGTTACCTCCGCGAACTCACGCTACCCGCCGGCGGGGCCCCGGGACACGTTCGATCCGGGCGCACTCGTACGTGCCTGATGAGCCAGTCAGCATTACCGTCAAGGCATGAACGCGTCTGCTTCCTCACCACTGGGGGTCGATTCAGAAGTCGGCCGGCTACGCGCCGTCCTGCTGCACCGGCCCGGCGACGAACTGAAACGATTGACGCCTCGCAACAACGATCAACTGCTTTTCGACGGACTGCCGTGGGTCGACCGTGCACAGGAAGAGCACGACGCGTTCGCCGATTTGCTGAGGGCTCGCGGCGTCGAGGTGTTGCTCTTGTCGAGTTTGGTTACCGAGACTCTCGGCACCAGTGGTGCCGCCCGAATGCAGGGCATCGGCGCGGCTGTCGACCCCCGCAAACTCGGACACGCACTTGCGTCGGAACTCGCCTCCTACCTGCGGGGCCTTCCTGCCGAGGAACTGTCGACGATCCTCACGGCAGGTATGACCTTCGATGAACTCCCGTCCGCGGCGAGCACGGCTTCACTGGTCCGGCGTATGCACCACGGTGGCGACTTCGTCATCGACCCACTGCCCAATCTGCTGTTTACCCGAGACTCGTCGTTCTGGATTGGACCGCGCGTCGCAATCACATCGTTGGCGTTGCCCGCTCGGGTCCGCGAAACATCGCTTACCGACATCATTTACGCCCATCACCCGCGCTTCCGCGGGGCCCGGCGAGCATACGAATCCCACACTGCCCCCGTCGAAGGCGGGGACGTCCTGCTCCTCGCTCCCGGCGTCCTCGCCGTCGGTGTGGGCGAGCGTACAACCCCGGCAGGCGCCGAGGCGTTGGCACGTAGCGTCTTCGAGGACGAGTTGGCGCACACAGTATTGGTGGTGCCCATCGAGCAATCCCGAGCCTCGATGCACCTCGACACGGTATGCACGATGGTCGACGAGGATGCGGTCGTGATGTATCCCGCGGTTCAGGACACGCTGTCGGCGTTCACCATTCATCGCGAAGACAAGGGCGTATCGATTAGTGGCGCCGAGCCGTTCCTGAGCGCTGCCGCCGAAGCCATGGGCATCGGCAAACTGCGCGTCATCGACACCGGACTCGACAATGTCACTGCCGAACGCGAGCAGTGGGACGACGGGAACAACACGCTCGCGCTCGCACCCGGTGTCGTCGTCGCGTATGAGCGCAATGTCGAGACCAATGCCCGGCTCGAGGCATCAGGCATCGAGGTGCTCAGGATCGCGGGATCGGAACTCGGTTCCGGTCGAGGCGGACCCCGCTGCATGTCTTGCCCCGTAGCCCGCGACCCGATGTAGGGCTCCTGGTCAGGTGCGCTCGATCAGAGGACTTCGTCGACCTTCGCGGCTGGGCGTGCAAGGACTGTGCCCTTGTCCGTCACCACGATCGGTCGCTCGATGAGGATGGGGTTGTCCACCATGGCCTTCAGCAACTCGTCCTCGGACGCCTGCGCGAGCCCGAGTTCCTTGTAGGCGGCTTCCCTCTTGCGGATCGCCTCGCTGGGTTTCAACCCGGCGTCGTCGAGAAGCTTCCGCAAACCGTCCCGGGACGGAGGAGTCTCGAGGTACTTCACGATGGTCGGCTCGATCCCGGCGTCCCGAATCAGACCCAGGACGGTTCGGGAGGTGTTGCAGCGCTGGTTGTGGTAGATGGTTGCGGTGTTGGCCATGCCCGACATTCTGGCACCGTGGGAACAACCCCGGGGGCTCCAGTGCTGCAGAATCGGGTAGTAGCAAAAGTAGCGAGCGTGTAGGAGATCGAGCATGGCCGAACAAGCGAGTGCCACGGGGCGCCGCATCGTCATCGCGGGAGGACACGGGAAGATCGCCCGCGAACTGATCAAACTACTGGGCGCCTCCGGTGACCGAGCTGTGGCGTTGATCCGCAATCCGGATCACGAAGAGGATGTCGCCGTACTGGGCGCGGAACCGTTCCTGTTGGACCTCGAGGCGGCAACTGTCGACGACGTGGCACAGGCGCTCGTCGGTGCGGATGCTGTGGTGTTTGCCGCAGGCGCCGGACCCGGCAGTGGTGTCGGACGGAAGGACACTGTCGACCGGGCAGCCGCGGTACTGCTCGCCGACGCCGCCGAGGCCACAGGTGTGCGTCGCTTCGTCCAGGTCAGTTCTTTCGGTGCGGGGGAACCGATCGCCGAGGGAACCGACGACGTGTTCGCCGCATACCTTGTCGCGAAGACGGCGGCGGAGGAGGATCTGCGGGTTCGCACGCAGCTCGACTGGACGATCCTGCGCCCGGGCGGGCTGCTCAACGATGAACCGTCGGGCCACGTCGCGCTCACCGAGCCACCGCTCGAGCGCGGTACCGTGGCGCGCTCCGATGTGGCCGCCGTGATCGCAGCTGTACTGGACGCTCCGAATACCGTGGCGAAGATTCTGATGCTCACGTCCGGTCCGACCCCGATCGCGGAAGCGGTAGCAGCTGTGTAGCCACCGGTGCGGGCGAAGATGGACACGTCTTTGGTGCAGCAGGTGGTCATTGCGGCGCGGTATCGGGCAAACTAACTTTGATACAAAGCCTGGAACAGGGGGAGGTGGCGCCGGCGTGCGCATCGATATCGACCACCACTCGTCGACTGCCCCGTTCGACCAGTTGCGGTTGCAGATCATCGAACAGGTTCGTAGCGGGGAGTTGATCGCGGGAACCAAGATCCCTACCGTACGTGCGCTCGCCGTGGAGGTGGGACTTGCGCCGAACACGGTAGCCAAGGCGTACCGGGAACTCGGTGAGCAGGGGGTGATCGAAACCCGCGGCAAGCACGGTACGTTCATCGCCTCCGGCGGCGACCCCGTTCGCTCCGGGGCCGAGAAGGCCGCAACCCAGTATGTGCGGGAGCTACGACACCTGGGGGTTCCCGACGAGGAAATCCTCGATTTCGTTCGGTCCGCTCTCCGAGGTGCCGAGTGACCTCCCCGGGTGCCGAATGGCGTGGAACCGTAGGGAAAAGGAAATCTCGCGGATGCTCCAGAAAGGCAGGCAACTCAGCATGGGTTCCCCACTCTTTCGCGATCTTGCTCTTCTGATTGCGCGCATCGGACTCGGAGTGGTCTTCATCGCGCACGGCTGGCAGAAATTCTTCGACAACGGAGTGCAAGCCACACAGGACGGGTTCGCTGCGATGGGTGTGCCACTACCTGAGGTCTCGGCCGTCGCTGCGGCCGCAATCGAACTCGTGGGTGGAGCTGCGCTTCTGGTGGGTGTACTCACGCCGATCGCAGGGATTCTGCTGTTTCTCGTAATGCTCGGCGCGATGATGCTGGTCCACGTGGAAAACGGTGTTTTCGTCACGGACGGCGGATACGAACTCGTCGTCGCGCTCGGCGTCGGATCGTTACTCATCGCCGCCATCGGTGCCGGGCGGATCAGTATCGACGGCCTTCTCGGGAAGGGCGCCGGGTGGATCAAAACCGCAGCGTAACGCTGTCGCAAGGGAGCTCTTTAGCCGGTTTGTGGCGTCGCTTCGGTTTGCTTTTACCATCGGGATTGACCAACGTAGTCGCTCATGGCAATGAATACTGATCGGCTGGGCAGAGAGTATGAGTCTGCCGACGAACCGCTCGACGGGTGGGCAAAACGGGCCAGTCGCAGCACAGACCATGCCGTCTTCTCTGCTGCTGCTGTGCTGGTCTCGGCCTTTGTTGTCTGGGGCCTGGTGGCGCCCGATACTCTCACAACTGCCTCGAGCGAAGCCCTCGACTGGCTGGTCACCGATATGGGTTGGCTGTTCGTACTGTCGGCGAGTGCGTTCGTTTTGTTCTCCCTGTGGTT
Organism: Rhodococcus sp. WMMA185; assembly: GCF_001767395.1. Taxonomy (NCBI): domain Bacteria; kingdom Bacillati; phylum Actinomycetota; class Actinomycetes; order Mycobacteriales; family Nocardiaceae; genus Rhodococcus; species Rhodococcus sp. WMMA185. Next base: position 413,048 of record NZ_CP017014.1, read on the forward strand.
GGCGTTCAGTAAGTTCGGGCATATTCCGCTCGGCAAGGATGGCGAACGACCCGAGTTCCGGACCGCCAGCTGGATCGCCATGATGTTCGCCGCAGGAATGGGTATCGGGCTGATGTTCTTCGGTGTCGCCGAACCGGTCGCGCACTACGTTTCGCCTCCTCCCGACACCGACGGTGGTATCGGAACTGCGATGGCCACAACCATGTTCCACTGGAGCCTGCACCCGTGGGCCATGTATGCAGTGGTGGGGCTGGCGATCGCTTACGGCACGTATCGCAAGGGCCGCAGGCAATTATTCAGTTCCGCGTTCATCCCGCTGCTCGGCCGCCGCGCGGAGGGTCCGCTCGGCAAATTCATCGACGTGCTCGCGATCTTCGCGACTCTGTTCGGCACCGCAGCCTCCCTCGGGCTCGGAGCACTGCAGATCGGGTCAGGATTCGAGGTCGTCGGTTGGATGGCGCAGACCGGAACCTTCCTGCTGGTCGTCATCGTCGCTCTTCTCACCCTGGTTTTCGTTGCGTCCGCGGTATCAGGTGTCGCGAGGGGCATCCAGTGGCTCTCCAACATCAACATGGTGCTCGCCGCCATCCTCGCGCTCTTCGTCTTCGTCCTCGGACCAACGGTGCTGATTCTCAACCTGCTGCCGACGACGATCGGCGCCTATGCTGCGGACCTCGCGCAGATGGCGGCGCGCAGCGGAGCCGCAGGCGGCGCCGAGACCGGTGACTGGCTCTCTTCCTGGACCATCTTCTACTGGGCGTGGTGGATCTCCTGGACCCCCTTCGTCGGTATGTTTCTGGCGCGCATCAGCCGAGGCCGGACCATCCGTCAGTTCGTGGTCGGCGTGATCGTGGTGCCGAGTGTGGTCAGCCTCGTCTGGTTCGCGATCTTCGGCGGTGCCGGTATCAATGATCAGCAGAACGGATTGGACATCGCCGGACAGGACACGACCGAGGGGCAGTTGTTCGGCATGCTCGAACACTTGCCGCTCGTCGGCGTCTCTTCGGTTCTGGTGATGGTGCTCGTCGCGATCTTCTTCATCTCGGGTGCCGACGCCGCCTCTATGGTGATGGGCACCCTGTCGCAACGCGGTGCTCTGAATCCACATCGCTCGGTGGTCATCTTCTGGGGTGTTCTCACCGGCGGGGTGGCCGCGCTGATCCTGTGGACCGGCGGCGACGCCGCGCTCTCCGGGCTCCAAACGATGACGATCATCGCCGCGGCGCCGTTCGTCCTCGTCATGATCGGTCTGTGCTTCTCGCTCTACAAGGACCTTTCCGGCGACCCGTTGATCGTCGAGCACAGAGAGCTGCGCAAAGCTGCGGTACAGCGTAGCCAGCGAAGTTCATCCAACTAGATACAGTAAGGGAAGCGGTCCGCGAGCCGCCCGGTGTCCTACGGGTCCGGGCGGCTCGGTGCTTCTTGCCGCTCAGCGCCAACTGGGCAGCCACAGTTGGTGCTGCCAGGTCTCCGGGGTGATGGGAAGGGCCGTGAGGATCGGCCACAGCCAGACGAAGTTGGCCACCACGAGCCCCACGTAGAGACAGACCGCCAGCAGTCCGGTACCGCGCCGCTCGTAGGACGCCTTCGCGCTGCCCAGCATGTCGCCGAGGACCAAGGCGAAGCCCATCACCATGAACGGCGCCATCGGTACCGCATAGAAGTAGTACATCTGACGGTCCAGGGTGATCAGCCAAGGGAGGAACCCGGCGCCGTATCCGGTGAGGACGGTGGCGTAGCGCCAATCCTTGCGCACCAACGCCTTCCACAGCGCCCATGCGAGCATCGGCAGCGCCAGCCACCACATGGCGGGCGTCCCCACGAGCATGATCGCCTTGACGCAGCTGGGCGCACTACATCCGGTGACCTGCTCACCCTCGGCGAAGTAGTACAGCATCGGGCGCAGGCCCATCGGCCACGTCCAGGGCTTGGACTCCCACGGGTGATGGTTGCCGGCGGAGTTGGTGAGCCCCTCGTGAAACGAGAGGACATTACCGCTGTAGTACCACAGCGATCGCAGCGCTCCGGGCACGAACGACCAGGCGCCGCCTGTCCCGATCTGATTGCCCACCGCGTACCGGTCGACGCCGGTCTCGCTGGCGAACCACGGCCAGTAGCTTGCGAGATAGATGAACAGGGGAACGACGACCAACGCGTACAACGCCGGCCCGATATCGCGGAGCGCGGCACCGAACCACGGACGCCGCACCCCGTACGCACGGCGGGCGGACACATCGAACGCCACGCTGAGCAGCCCGAAGAACACGATGAAATACACGCCGGACCATTTGGTGCCACACGCCAGGCCGAGCATGATGCCGGCGCCGAAACGCCACCATCGCACACCCAGCCGTGGTCCCCAATCCGTGTCGCCGATTCGTCCTTCGGCGTATACGCGGGCCGTGCGTTCTCGCACCTGGTCGCGGTCGACGACGAGGCAGCCCAGAGCGGCAACTACGAACACCGCCAGGAAGATGTCGAGCATGCCCAACCGCGAGGAGACGAAGGTCACACCATCCGCGATCAGCAGGATTCCCGCGAGTGCGCCGATCAGGGTGGACCGGGTGAGGCGCCGGACTATGCGGATCACCAGCAGGATCATGATCGTTCCCGCAACGGCGGACGCGAACCGCCAACCCCAGCCGTTGTAGCCGAAGATCGCCTCACCGATCGCGATCAGTTGCTTGCCGATCGGTGGGTGCACCACCAGGCCGTAGCCGGGGTTGTCCTCGATCCAACCGCCCCCGGTCAGTACCTGCCAAGCCTGTGGCGCGTAGTGCTTCTCGTCGAACACGGGGGTACCCGCGTCGGTGGGGTAGCCGAGCATCGTGAACCGGGTGATCGCCGCGATCGCGGTGACGAACAGCGTCACCACCCATCCTCGGGCGCGGTCGACGGGACCGAAGTCGGGGGGCGGTACCAACGGAGCGGGGCTGATCACCTGCCGCTGTCGTCCGGAGGGCGCTGGTCGCTCGTCCGTCCACATCGTCACACGACGATCGTAGGCTGTGGGTTATGACTGGTCGCCTCGTGCTCGCTGCAACACCGATGGGGGACGTGGGTGACGCCTCCCCGAGGCTGCGCGCGGCGCTGGAAACAGCCGATGTCGTCGCCGCCGAAGACACCCGCCGTACCAAGGCTCTGGCCCATGCACTCGAGGTCACCATCTCCGGGAAGGTGGTCAGTTTCTACGATCAGGTCGAGCTCGCCAGGCTGCCTGCGCTCGTCGCCGATGTGGCATCGGGCAAGACGGTGCTCCTCGTCACCGACGCCGGTATGCCCTCGGTCAGCGACCCCGGTTATCGCCTCGTGTCCGCTTGTGCCGCCGACAATCTGGCGGTGACGTGTCTCCCCGGTCCTTCGGCGGTGACGACGGCGCTCGCCTTGTCCGGGCTGCCGGTCGAGCGGTTCTGTTTCGATGGCTTCCCGCCCCGGAAGCAGGGGCAGCGCAGGGCGTGGTTGCAGGCGCTGAAGACCGAACCGCGGGCCTGCGTGTTCTTCGAGGCCCCGCATCGACTCTCCGAGTGCCTGAACGACGCCGTGGAGGTACTCGGCGGCACCCGACGCGCCGCAGTCTGCCGTGAGCTGACCAAGACCTACGAAGAAGTCCGCCGCGGCACCTTAGCCGAGGTCGCCGCCTGGGCCGAGGAAGGTGTCCGTGGCGAGATCACGGTGGTACTCGAGGGTGCCACCCCGGTGGTGTCGGATCCGGCGGACCTCGTCGACGAGGTGGAACGCCTCGTCGACGAGGGAACGCGGCTCAAGGACGCCTGCGCGCTCGTCGCCACCACCGGCGTGTCGAAGCGAGAACTCTACGAAACCGTGCTGGCGTCCCGAAAAGGTCGGTCTTGAAAGGACTACACGCTAGCGCTGCAGGGATTGCCCCCCGGCGGTGAGCGTGGCGTCGTCGGCGGCCGACTGGCCGGCGTACCAGCCGTTGGCATCGACGGCCCTCCCGCGTGCCTTGCGGGTACGCGGGAACAGGCGCTCGAACTCCGAATCGACCGCCTCGGACGTGCCCGCCAGGATCGGCAGCAGGTCGTCGACCGGCATGGACGCCTCGTCGGCCGCCGCAACCGTGGCCTTGGAGTCGGCGTCTCGCAGGCGTTGGCCGATCCGGTTGGCGAAACCCGCGAGGAAGCCCTTCCGGAACGAGGTGGTGTGGGATCCGTTCCGACTGTTGGCATCCGCGAACTGCATTGCGCGAGTGGCCTGTACGAGCAGGGATGTGAAGAGCATGTCGACCTGCTGGAGGTCGAGGGGCGTCCCGACCGTGGTGGCGATTGCGAGGGAGCTGAACCATACGGTGCGCACCCGATTGGCTTCACCGATCGCCGTGAGTAGGTGCACCTTCTCCTTGACGTAGGGATTGTCGAGATGGATACGTCTACCGTGCACGGACGTATATCCGGCCCCCTCACGAGAGTGGAGCAGCGCCGCGCTGATCGCGTAGCGCGTCATCAGTTCCTGCGCCTTCGCGGTGAAGATCTCGGCTTCCTCGGTGAAGTCGGTGGCCTCGGCCTTGGCGAGAAGGCCGCGAATCTTGTTGAGTACCTTGGCGTCAGCCTCCCCGCCATCCGGTTGCGTCGCCGACCCATCCGGCAGCCGGCGCGCTGGCCACGCAGAAGGCGGTGGCGCCAGGAGAGTCCAGTCCGGAAGCCGACTCCAGGCGAGCGCCAGGTCGGTGATCTGGTATACGGAGTGGTAGGGGTCCTCGAACAGCAGCCCCGCAGTCAGGGCGCGCAGATCTGCGCCGTCTGCGGAGGCCCGGTCCGCGAGGCTTGCGGCGGCGCGGTGGTGCTCACCGATGATGCGGAGCTGCTCGACCCAGTCATACGGCGCCCGATCCTCTGCACGCGTGAGCCTTGCTTCCCTCAGCACGACAGAGGCTGCGAGATCCGCGTCCGACGGCTCGTTCGAGCGCCGTGCGAGGTGCAGCACATCGGCCGGTTGCCATCCGCGTTCATATGAACCCGCTAGCGCATTGACGAGAGCACGCGTCGCGTCGATGGCCTGAGGACTTACTTCGTCGTCGAACATCCCGGTTTCGGTCCCGAACCCGCCCCCGGCGGATCGAATGTATGTTCTATTCGGCGTCATGGGGAGAGTGTGCATGACGGGTCCGACAAGTCGAACCCGCCCGAGAAATCACTCGTCCACGTAGCGAGGGAACACGCCCGACGGTGCAGGTAGCGGGGTTCCCGCGACGATGCGAGTGCGCAGGTCGCTGAACTGGCGCGCCTCGGCATCCTGGCCCAGGAGATCGAGGATCTTCGCGGCTGCGTCCGGCATCACCGGCTGCACCAGGATGCCGACGATTCGCACCACTTCGAGCGTCACGTACAGTACCGTCGCCATCCGCTCGGGGTCGGTCTTCCGCAGTACCCAGGGTTCCTGCTTGGAGAAGTACCGGTTCGTCTCGCCGAGGACCGACCAGATCGCTTCCAGCCCGAGATGCAGCGCTTGGACGTCGAACTCGGCGCGAACCCGGGCCAGCAACGCATCGGCCTGTGCCAGCAGCGCGGTGTCGTCCTCGGTGAGTTCTGCGGGGCTCGGAACGCGGGCGTCGCAGTTCTTCGCCACCATCGACAGCGAGCGCTGCGCGAGGTTGCCGAGTTCGTTGGCGAGGTCGGCGTTGATGCGCGTGACGATGGCCTCGTGGCTGTAGCTGCCGTCCTGGCCGTAGGAGATCTCGCGGAGCAGGAAGAAGCGGACGGCATCGAGTCCGTACTGTTCCACCATCGCGACGGGGTCGATGACGTTGCCGACCGACTTCGACATCTTCTCGCCCCTGTTGTAGAGGAATCCGTGCACGAAGACCCGTTCGGGCAGCTCGATTCCCGCCGACATCAGGAACGCGGGCCAGTACACGGTGTGGAACCGGGTGATGTCCTTGCCGATGATGTGTAGGTTCGCGGGCCAGAACTTGCCGAACTGTTCGGAATCGGTGTTCGGGTAGCCGGCACCGGTGAGGTAGTTGGTGAGCGCATCGACCCACACGTACATGACGTGTTCGGGGTGTCCGGGGACCGGGACGCCCCAATCGAAGGTTGTGCGCGAGATCGACAAGTCTTTGAGGCCGCCCTTGACGAAGCTGACGATCTCGTTGCGCCGAGTGGTGGGCGCGATGAAATCCGGGTTCTCCTCGTACAAGCTCAGCAGCTTGTCCTGGTATTCGGACAGCCTGAAGAAGTAGGTGGATTCCTCGGTCCACTCGACCAGCGTGCCCGTCTCGGTGGACAGGCGTGAGCCGTCTTCCTGCAGCGTGGTCTCGGCCTCGGTGTAGAAGGCCTCGTCGCGGACCGAGTACCAGCCCGAGTAGGTGTCTAGGTAGATGTCGCCGTTGTCGAGCATCTTCTGCCAGATCGCCTTGCTCGCTTCTTCGTGATCGGCATCCGTGGTACGGATGAACCGGTCGAAGGAGATGTTCAAGGCCTTGTCCATCGCCTCGAACATGTCGGAGTTCCGCGTGGCGAGTTCCCGGACGTCGAGGCCTTCCTTGGCCGCGGTCTGTTGCATCTTCAGGCCGTGCTCGTCGGTCCCGGTCAGGAAGAACACGTCGAAACCGTCCAGACGCTTGAACCGTGCGAGGGCGTCGGCCGAGATGTACTCGTAGGCGTGGCCGATGTGCGGGACGCCGTTGGGGTACGCGATCGCCGTCGTCAGATAGAAGGGTGGCCGCGAAGCGGTGGAATCAGCAGAAGTCATGATTCGATCACTCTATCTGCGCACCCTGGCCCCACGACGAGCAGATTACGTGACTACGCGGGTCCGGTGTCGTTCTCGTCCGCCACCGAACGCGACTCGTACGCCGCGCGGGCCGACTTGTCTGTGGCCGACACCTGGTCCGGCACCATCTTGCGCATCACCGCATCGCGTACGAACTGCGGAAAGGCGGTCACCAGCCGGGTGAGTGGACCGATGTAGGACGGGATGGTGACCTCGAACCGGGGCTTGTGCAGGACGGCGACCACAGCCCTCGCGACATCCCCGGGCTCGAGGAGCTTCGCGGCACCGGTCGCCGTTCCCGCCGCGAGCTCGGTGTCGACCACCGCAGGCATGATCACCGAAAGGTGCACGCCGCTGCCGCGTAACTCGGCGCGAACGCCGGTGAGGTAGCCGAGTACCGCGTGCTTGGTGGCGGCGTAGGTCGACTCGCCGGGCGGGGACAACCTGGAGGCCGCCGACGCAATCGTGACGATGTGACCGCGTCGGCGGCTACGCATCCCCGGCGCCACCAGCCGCACACCGCGGATCACGCCGTGCAGGTTGACCGCGAGCTGTCGGGTGATCGCGGACTCCGGTTCCTCGTCGAACGGCCCGACCCACATCACACCTGCGTTGTTCACCAGCACGTCGAGGGGCCCCCATTGCGCCTCTACCGCAGAAAGGAAGGCCTCGAAGGACGGTGTGCTGGTGACGTCGAGGTCGAATCCGGACGCTCGCTCGCCGAACTCGTCGGCTGTGCCGCGGGCCACGTCACCGTCGATGTCGCCGATCGCGACCCGGGCGCCTGCCGCGAGGAGTTGTCTGGCGATCTCACGACCGATTCCACGCCCACCCCCGGTTACCGCGACCACGCGTCCGTCCAGTTCACCCGTCACCCAACGTTCCTTTCCCTGCTTGTCTCTGCTTGTCCCTGCTCGAAAGATCGACTCTCGCACATGCGGTTGGCGTTTGGGACGTTCCGGCGAACAGAATGTCGCAATGAGCAAAGACCGCCCCGCCCCGCAGCCACCGCAGCCGCTCTCGCCCCTCGTCGACGCGCACACCCATCTCGATGCGTGCGGGGCATCCGATGCGATGAGCGTCAAGGCCATGGTCGACCGGGCATCGGCCGTCGGGGTCGAGAGGGTGGTCACGGTCGCCGATGACCTCGAGGCCGCGCGCTTCGCCGTCGACGCCGCGAACTGGGATCCGAGGGTGTACGCCGCGGTTGCCATCCACCCGACGAGGGCGAACGTGCTCGACGACGCCACGAAAACGGAGATCGAGCGACTTGCCGGCGATCGGCGGGTGGTAGCGGTCGGGGAGACCGGACTGGATTTCTACTGGCCGGGCAAGCTCGACGGCTGCGCTACGGTCGCGGAGCAGACGGCGGGTTTTCGCTGGCACATCGATTTGGCGAAGCGCCTCGGTAAGACGCTGATGATCCACAACCGCGAGGCCGATCAGGCTCTGCTGCAGGTGCTACGCGAAGAGGGAGCGCCCGAGATGGTGGTCTTCCATTGCTTCTCGTCGGGTGTCGAGATGGCACGCGCGTGCATCGATGCCGGGTACGTCCTCAGCTTCTCGGGGACCGTGAGTTTCAAGAACGCCAAGGCACTGCGGGAAGCGGCTTCATTGGTGCCCACTGGTCAGCTGATCGTCGAAACGGACGCGCCCTTCCTCACACCGCACCCCTTCCGGGGCGCACCCAACGAGCCCTATTGCCTGCCGTACACGGTCCGCGCACTGGCCGATATCCGCGGCGAGGACCCGGAGGAGCTGGCCCGAGCATCCACAGCCACCGCAGAGCGCGTCTACGGTCTCCCGGCCCGATAGCAAGTAGAGAAACCCGGCGAGAACGCTTCGCAGTTCGCCGGATTCTCGGCGGACTCCTGATCAGGTGTCACTTGTCCCCGTGACCAGAAAGCGGCCATTTATAGACCCCTTTCGCAATGCAAATCGCCGAATCCGGCGCAAAGTTGCTAAATGATCTTCGGTTCGTTACCGTACCGTGATCAAATAGTCGCCAGCCTCGGGAATCGATGTGTCTACAGCCGCCTGGATCGTCAATGTCGAATCGGTACTGCGCTGATGTCTGCATTCGCCAGGATCAACTCGGCTCGGTCGCCGCTGCTGTATGCCGTGGTGGCGCTGCTTCTTCTCACCCTTACCGCTGGCGCGGTGACAGCCGTGGTCCGGCACAAGACCGTCACTATCGACGTGGACGGCGAGACGATCGAACTGAGCACGATGGCGGCAAGTACTGCCGACGCGCTAGCCGCCGCCGGGTATGGGATCAGTGAGCGGGATGTCGTGGCCCCTGCGCCTGACGCACTGCTGTCCGACGGCGACACCGTGGTGTTGCGCCGCGCACGCGAGGTGTCGCTGACCGTGGACGGTCAACCCAGGAACGTGTGGACGACCGCGCTCACCGTCGAGGAAGCGCTGAAGCAATTCCGACTCGCCGACGACGTCTACGTATCCGCCTCCCGGTCATACCGGCTGCCGCTCGACGGTGCCGCACTCGACGTGCACAACCCGCTCAATGTGATGCTGACCGACGGCGCTCTCGAGGTTGCCGCTGTGCGCATCGCCGCGCCGACGGTCGGGGAATTTCTCGAGGCGCACGGCGCGCCGCTAGAGCAGGCCGACACTGTGGTTCCCCCAGCGGACACACCGCTGACCGAGGGCATGAACGTGACGGTCACCCGTGTTCGCACCGAGACCAAGGTCGAGACGTTGCCCCTCGAGCCGGAGGAGCAGCGCATCGAAGATCCGACGATGAACATGAGTCGCACCGTCATGGAAGACCCCGGCGTGCCAGGGGTCCAGGACGTCACATTCGCCGTCGATACGGTCAACGGAAACGAAGTCGGCCGCCGACAGGTGGCCGCGACGATCACGACGCCGTCGGAGCCCAGTGTGATCCGCGTCGGCGCGAAGCCCGGAACCGAAGTGCCGCCGGTGGAGAACGGTTCCCTCTGGGATGCGCTAGCCCAGTGCGAGGCCACTGGCAATTGGTCGATAAACACCGGCAACGGCTACTACGGTGGAGTCCAGTTCGACCAGAACACATGGGAGCGGCAGGGCGGCCTCAAGTACGCACCGCGTGCAGACCTCGCCACCCGTGAAGAGCAGATCGCCATTGCGGCACAAACCCAGAAGACGCAGGGCTGGGGTGCATGGCCATCGTGCGCGAGCAAGCTCGGTGTGCGTTAGCAAGCACAGCTCGGTATGAGTTAAGTTCCCTTGGTGTCCGACGCCGAAGTACCCCCGATCTCCCGAGGGAAGGCCGCGCTACTCGGCCCCACGGAGGTGCGGTCGTTGGCCGAGGCCTTCGGCGTGCGCCCCACCAAGCAGCTCGGCCAGAATTTCGTGCACGACGCCAACACGGTGCGTCGCATCGTCGCCACCGCAGGGGTGGATGATGCGGATACGGTCCTCGAGGTGGGTCCCGGCCTCGGATCTCTGACCTTGGCTTTGCTCGATGTCGTCGACAAGGTGATCGCAGTCGAGATCGACCCGAACCTCGCGGCGCAACTTCCGGTGACGGTGGCGGAACGGGCTCCGCAGCTCGCGGACCGATTGACGGTGGTGGGTGCGGACGCGATGCGGATCACGCCGTCGGAGATTCCCGGCGAACCGACAGCGCTCGTCGCGAACCTGCCCTACAACGTGGCGGTGCCGGTGTTGCTGCACCTGTTCTCAGAGCTCCCGAGTCTGCGAACTGCACTGGTGATGGTGCAGGCAGAGGTGGCCGACCGATTGGCGGCGGTACCTGGCAGCAAGATCTATGGCGTGCCCAGCGTGAAGGCCAGCTTCTTCGGCGATGTCCGCCGCGCAGGTGCAGTGGGACGCACCGTGTTCTGGCCCGTTCCGAAGGTCGAGTCGGGCCTGGTGCGCATCGACCGCTACGCCGAGCCTCCGTGGCCGGTAGACGAAGAACACCGTCGTCGCGTATTCGCAGTGATTGATGCAGCTTTCGCTCAGCGGCGCAAGACACTTCGTGCCGCCCTCGGCGGTTGGGCGGGTTCGCCCGCGGAAGCGGAACGACGACTGCTCGAGGCAGGGATCGAGCCATCCATGCGCGGCGAGAGACTTGATGTCGCGGCCTTCGTTCGTCTCGCCGACACCGCGCCGTGAGTTGACCACCTAGCCGCGACTGGTCGACCGATTCGCTAAGGGCGCATCGAACGTTCTCACGGCCATTCCCGGCGTGCGCTGTCGGCCCCGAGCGCGACAACCTGGCGCGGATATGGTTCACTGTTGGAGGTCGTAAGTTTTGTGTTTGTGTTTCCCACGCTCGCAAATCAATGGTTGCGAGCGTTTGGACGTCCTCCACAGGAATTGTCATAGACGGTCGTGTCAAGGACCCGGGTACCGAAGATGGTTACCTGAAAGTTACTGTGTTAGAGGAGATTTACATGGCAGAGGGCATCGTGAAGTGGTTCAACTCCGAGAAGGGGTTCGGCTTCATCGCCCCCGAGGACGGCAGCGCTGACGTGTTCGTCCACTACTCGGAGATCCAGAGCAGCGGCTTCCGCACGCTCGAGGAGAACCAGCGTGTTTCGTTCGAGATCGGCCAGGGCAACAAGGGCCCGCAGGCCACCGGCGTAACCCCGATCTGAGAACGCCTATGACTTCCCGGTTCGCCGGGACGTGACGTTCGAGCAAGGCCTCACTCTTCATGGAGTGGGGCCTTGCTCCGTTTACCTATACCTTCACTGCCGGCCAAGCGCAGGTTCGTAACTTCGATCGGAGCGAACGTGGGCCGCCTGGTATCCGAGGTTCATGGCGGAGACCAGCCACAGCATGAGCGCAGAATTCTCCGATGTTCCGAACATGGCGATCACCGCAGAGCCTCCAAGGGCGGCTGCCACCAAGAATGTTGCAGCCCCGAGGATTTGACGAGGCTTCGGCGAGAAGATCAACACGCAGGTAATCATGAGCGCCCATGCAGTGGCCGCCACGATTGCGGCGACCACGAACCAATCCGTCGAGTACAGCGCCGGCCAGGTCCAGGGGGCATCACCGTTGTCGAGGGTGCAGACGAAGGCCAGCGAGAACGCCATGATGACCACCGTTGCGCTGCCGAGTGTCAGATGCCCCCGGACGAGTGCCTTCCTGCTTGATCCGCGCTCTGCGGGCGCACTTGGGCGCACCCCCTCTACAGCCGATTGCTGCATCCCCGACAACCTGGACCCTTCCTCGTTCGTCACGTGATTCGACGCTGCGCGGAGAGTTCGGTCCTCCGGATGCGAGGTCCGTCGTGGCTGCTGAACTTCCGTCTTGGTCAGGCGCTACCGTATCGGTCCGCGAAGGCGCGGCAACGCCCACCCACCCGAAATTCTTCGCAAATCGTACACAACCAATAGAAATATCAATATTCACAACAGACCCAATAACCACACAGGCATCACTAGACTGACCCAAGACGCTCCATGGACTTTCGCTCGAGTACTTCGGTGACATCCGACGGAAGGGTCTGGAAGAGTGACACGCCTCCGTATGAGCCCGTTCGCCGCCGCCATCAAGGCGGCGGTCGTCACGATCCTGACCAGCGCCTTCTGCCTGGCACTGGCGGTATCGACTACAACGACAGCGTCGGCTTCGGCCGCCGATCTCTTCAACAGCGCACAGGGCAGATTCGCCGTCGGCGACACGCGAGGTGCCCTCGCCGACATCGGTGGGGCAGTCGCGAGCGAACCGGGAGATACCAATGCGTTGGCGTTGCAGGCCATCTACGCCGACGCGGCAGGCGACCTGATCACCCGTGAGGCCGCACTCTTCCGACTGGGTGCGTTGGACGGTGCCAAGCGCGCCGGCGTCGACAACTTGCTGCACGCGATCCGGATCGCGTCCTTCACCCCTCCCAACCCGCTTCCGGCCATTGCGGGCCCTTCCACCGCGATCATCGTTCTCGGTTACGGACTGCTGCCCGACGGAACGATGCGCCCCGAGTTGGTCAACCGCTTGCAGGCGGCGTTGGTCCAGTCGTGGGTTATGCCGTCCTCACCGATCATCGTCACCGGTGGAGCTCCAAAGAACGGCATCACTGAGGCCGCGGCAATGCAGTGGTGGTTGCAGAACCACGGCGTTCCGGCGAACCGCATCCACGCGGAGCATCGAGCTGCGTCCACGGTAGGAAATGCACTCAACTCCGTTCCGCTAGCTCGCTCCCTTGGCGCGAACAGCGCCATCATCGTGACCTCCGCCAATCACATTCGCAGGGCTACGGTCGATTTCAACGTTGCAGGGTTGCCGGTTGTGGGTGCGATGAGCGCCATCACCAGTGCGGGGGAGTTGATCGCCGAACTGATGCCGCTGACCAAGAGGGAACAGCTCGGCATGTACCGCGACGCGATCAAGGTGTTCGGCATCCCCGGCAGGTACTGATGCGGCGGGCTATCGGCCGAGGAGGCGTTTGCTCGACCGGTGGCAAAGTGCGCCATCAGCTGCGTTTCCGGCCATGCCCGGCGAGCGCCTAAGCTCTACACTTGTGCTTTCCGTCGTTTCTCACCCCGTCGTCGTCCGAGCCCCGGCCAAGGTCAATCTGCATCTGGCTGTCGGGGATCTGCGCGATGACGGCTACCACGAGTTGAACACGGTATTTCAGGCACTATCACTGAGCGACACGGTGTCGGTGACCCCCGCAGACACGTTGTCGGTGGTGGTTCGAGGCGAGGACGCCGCCGCGGTACCCACCGACAGTGACAATCTGGTGTGGAAGGCAGCCGAGATGCTCGGCGCCGAGTGGGGGCGGCGTCCGGACGTCGAGATCTCCATCGAAAAGGGCATTCCGGTTGCCGGAGGGATGGCCGGCGGAAGCGCTGACGCGGCAGCGACGCTGGTAGCGCTGAATGCGCTGTGGCAACTGGACCTCTCACGTGAGGAACTCGACGGTTTCGCGGCGAGACTCGGTAGCGACGTGCCGTTCTCGCTACACGGCGGCACCGCATTCGGTACGGGGCGCGGCGAACGGCTATTGCCGGTACTTTCCCGCAGCACCTTCCACTGGGTGCTTGCGCTCGCCAAGGGCGGGTTGAGCACTCCGGACGTATTCCGGGAGCTGGACCAGCTGCGCGCGGACGGGACTCCGCCGCGCCTTGGCAGCGCGGACGATCTCATGCACGCCCTCACCACAGGCGACGCCGCGACCCTGGCCCCGTTGCTGGGCAACGACTTACAGGCGGCCGCTCTGTCGCTGAGACCAGGGCTGCGGCGGACGCTGCGGGCCGGGGTCGCGGCAGGCGCGCTGGCAGGCATGGTCTCGGGGTCCGGCCCGACCTGTGCTTTTCTGTGCGCCGACGCGGATGCGGCGGTCCGGGTGGGCGCAGAACTCGCCGGTGCGGGGGTGTGTCGTACCGTGCGAGTCGCGAGCGGTCCGGTACCGGGCGCGCGAATAGTCGATGATGCGGAGGAATCGCGCTGATGGCGAATCTGATCAACCTCGAGCAAGTGTCGAAGTCGTTCGGGATCAAGCCGCTACTCGAATCGGTGTCACTCGGCGTTCACGAAGGTGAGCGCATCGGCGTCGTCGGGCTCAACGGTGGCGGCAAGACGACCATGCTCGAGGTGCTTGCCGGGGTGGAGGCGCCCGATTCCGGACGAGTCAGCCGAGTCGGCGGTCTACGGATGGCGGTAGTGACCCAGCGTGGCGCCCTGCCGACCGGTGCGAGCGTCGGCGAGGTGGTTCTGGGGCCGCTGGGCGTGGCCGATCACGAATGGGCCGGCGACGCCCGGATCAGGTCGATCCTGGCGGGAATCGGCATCGACAATCTGGGCCTGGACGTGAGGGTCGACGATTTGTCCGGAGGTGAACGTCGCCGGGTGGCACTGGCCGCCGCACTCGTCCAGGACCTCGACCTTCTGGTGCTCGACGAGCCCACCAACCACCTGGACGTCGAGGGTGTGCAGTGGCTGGCCGGGCATCTCGTGGGCCGTCGCAGCGCGCTGGTCGTCGTGACCCACGACCGGTGGTTCCTCGATACCGTCGCCAACCGCACCTGGGAGGTGGTTGGCGGCAAGGTCGAGAGTTACGAGGGTGGCTACGCAGACTGGGTCTTCGCCCGCGCCGAGCGGGCGCGTCAGGCCGACGCTGCGGAGGACCGTCGTCGCAACCTCGCCCGCAAGGAATTGGCGTGGCTGCGGCGTGGCCCTCCGGCTCGAACATCCAAACCGCGCTACCGGATCGAGGCGGCCGAGGCGTTGATCGCGGACGTGCCTGCGCCCCGCAACACGGTGGCATTGGCGTCGTTCGCGCAGCGCAGGCTCGGCAAGGTCGTCATCGAACTCGAGGACGCGCGCCTCGATACACCCGATGGCCGGGTGCTGGTGAACAACCTCACGTGGCGACTGGCTCCCGGAGAACGGGTCGGCTTGGTCGGGGTCAACGGCTCCGGTAAGACGACCCTGCTGCGCACTCTCGCAGGTGAGATCGAACCAGCAGCAGGCAACCGCATCCAAGGGAAGACCGTCAGTATCGGATGGCTCCGCCAGGAGCTCGACGACCTGCCGACCGACATGCGGGTTCTCGAGGCAGTCAAGGACGTTGCCGAGCGAATCACGTTGGGTGACAAGGAAATATCAGCTGGGCAGTTGGCTGAACGACTCGGCTTCACCCCGGCCAGGCAGCGGACCCCGGTCGGCGACTTGTCGGGTGGCGAGCGTCGTCGCCTTCAGCTGACCAGGGTATTGATGGCCGAGCCGAACGTCCTGTTGCTCGACGAGCCGACCAACGACCTCGACATCGACACGTTGCAACAACTCGAGGATCTCCTCGACGGCTGGGCCGGCACGATGGTGGTCATCAGCCACGACCGATACCTCATCGAGAGGATCTGCGACACGAATTGGGCGCTGTTCGGCGACGGAAAGCTGACCAACCTGCCTGGCGGCATCGAGGAGTATCTGCGTCGCAGGTCGTCGATGGGCGGCAGCGGTGCCCCGTCGGTTGCCTCGGCGGCCGGCGGAGCCTCGGCGCCGCGCCAAACGCAAACACGCGACGGTGCGGCCGATCGCGCCGCCCGCAAGGAACTGGCCAGGCTCGAGCGTGCGGTGACGAAATTGGAAGATCGAGAGCGGAAGCTTCACGTGAAGTTGGCCGAGGTAGCAACCGACCCCGACGAACTTCAGAAGTTCGACGCCGAACTCAAGGCTGTGGTCGCCGAAAAGGAAGCCACCGAGGAGCAGTGGATGGAACTGGCGGCCGAACTGGAGTAGTACGGACGCGGTACCGCTCTCGTTGCCGCATAGCCCTCGTCGGTGATTCGGCCTACCATTACGGTAGCCGATATCGAAATCCGATAATTGAGGGTTGGTGCAGGTGATGGCTCACTTCGATTCTCTGCAACAGAGACCTGTTCCTGACTTTCGGTGCCCGTTTCACGGGTGCGATCGGAGCGTCCGATGAGTCAGTTTCTTCGCGGTGCAGTACGGCTCCACGTTCTCCACCACGCGTCTGAGAAGCCGATCCACGGGGCGTGGATGGCCGAGGAACTCGCCCATCACGGCTATCACATTTCGCCGGGCACCCTGTATCCGACCTTGCATCGGATGCAGTCCGACGGGTTGTTGACCTCTACCCACGAGGTTGTCGACGGGCGGACCCGCCGGGTGTACGCGATCACCGACAGCGGTCGGGCCGCGCTGGCCGAGGAACGGCACGCCCTGGCAGAACTAGCCCGCGAAATCCTCGGTCCCACCCACTTGGAAGAACCCTCATGAGTACCACACATCCCACGCTTGCCCGCCGACTCGACACCAAGGATGCTGTGGTCATCGGACTTGGGTCGATGATCGGGGCCGGCGTGTTCGCCGCATTCGGTCCCGCAGCGAGGGCCGCTGGTGCGGGCCTGCTGATCGGCTTGGCGATCGCCGCAGTCATCGCCTTCTGCAACGCAACCGCATCCGCTCAACTCGCGGCGACTTATCCGACGTCCGGGGGAACCTACGTCTATGGACGTGAGCGACTTGGACCGTGGTACGGATTCGCGGCCGGATGGGGATTCGTGATCGGCAAGATCGCCTCCTGCGCGGCAATGGCGCTGACATTCGCGTCCTACGCGGTGCCGGGGCCGTGGTGGGTACAGCGCCTGGTCGCCGTGGTGGCGGTGCTCGCCCTAGCCGGTCTGAACTACCGCGGAGTGACCCGGACGGCCCTGTTGACGCGAATTCTGGTCTTCTGCACGTTGGTTGCGCTCATGGTGGTCGTTCTCGGAATCGCGTTCAGCGGCGGGGCCGACCCTTCTCACCTCGGTAGCGCGGGTGGGTGGTGGTCGGGCGGCTTCTACGGGATCCTGCAGTCGGCGGGACTGCTGTTCTTCGCGTTCGCGGGGTACGCGCGGATCGCGACGATGGGGGAGGAGGTCAAGGACCCGGCCCGCGTCATACCGAAGGCGATCACGGTCGCCCTTTCGATGGCGGTCGTCATTTACCTGATCGTCGGGGTCTCGGTGCTGCTCGGCGCCGGAGCGGACCGGCTTGCTGCTACGACGGCGCCACTGGCCGAGGCGGTCCGTGTGGCCGGGGTCGGGACGCTGGTGCCGGTGGTGGCACTGGGCGGCGCATTGGCCAGCCTCGGTGCCCTGCTCGCCCTGATCACAGGTATAGGCCGGACCGGCCTGGCTATGGCCCGCAATCGTGATCTGCCGAAGTGGCTCGACGCGGTGCACCCACGCTACGGGGTTCCCCATCACGCCGAGATCGCACTTGCGATTGTGGTCAGCGCGCTCGTACTGACGGTAGACCTGCGTGGCGTGATCGGCTTCTCCTCGTTCGGGGTGCTGGTCTACTACGCGATCGCCAACGCGTCGGCATACACCCAACCTGCCGAGCAGCGTCGGTGGCCCCGCTGGCTGAACGTCCTCGGTGTGCTCGGGTGTCTGATCCTGGTCGTCACGCTGCCTCCGACGTCGGTATTGGCCGGAGTCGTCATGTTCGCTGTCGGGTTTGCCATCCGCGCTTTCGTTCTGTGGAGGCGGAGCCACGCCCAGGCTCCGCAGGAGGAGGGACTCGCCCGGGCGGATTGATCTGCCTCATGACGCCTCCGGGGCTGGGACTTCTCGCACTCTACGCCGACGTGCCTGCCTGGCGAGCCAGGCGTCGAGAGAGATCCGGCCCGGGCCGAGAAGAATAAGTGCGATCAGACCAAGCAGCATCGACCAATCGGCGCGGGCCTCGTGGGCCATGTCCCAGAAGCCCCGCAGTTGTGGGCTCAGACCGCTGGCCCCCCACATGATCGGGATCTTGGTGAGAACGATGGCCAGCGAGATGTCCACCAGCAAGGGTATAGCTGCCACGCGGGTGAGCAGTCCCACGAGAATCATCAGGCCGAGTACCGTCTCGGCGAGCCCGTCGAGATAGCCGAAGAAGTAGGGGGCGGGCACCGGAACGTCCTCGAAACGCCCGCCGCCGAGCTCGTCGGGGTACAGGAACTTCTGAATGCCCTCGGACAAGAACACCGCACCGACGAGGATCCGGAGGAAGATCAGCGCCCCCGGACCATCCGCCTTCAGCCAGCGCGTCCATCGGGTGTCACCTTCAAGATGTGTCACCATAATCGTCTCCCGATGTCGATTTCCGATATCTGCCCTTCGACGGTACCGACGTCTCTCGAGTCGAGCGCGCTGGACTACTTTGTTACCTTTTCGTGTCCTGGATCTCAGTAGTAGCCTGCATGATCCGCATCAAACCAGGGAATTACAGATGCACCTATAGATCCTCGGACCGATCTGCAGTCCAAGGCTTACATGTGCGCTGCACAGGAGGCGGGGTCATGGATTTCGAAGATCTCGAAGCGATCAAGAATATAGAGCAGCTCAAGTATCGCTACTCCCGTGCGCTCGACACCAAGTCCTGGGTCGAATTCGCGGATACGATGGTTCCGGATGTCACCGCGACGTACAGCGAATACCTCACCTTCGATTCTCGTGACACTTTCGTGTCCTTTCTCGCGAACACACTCGGCACCCGCGTGATCACCGAACACCAATGCGGCCAGCCAGAAATCACGGTTACTGGCGATACGGCAGTAGGGGTGTGGTTTCTCGCAGACACGACGATGATTCCCGAGGACGGAATGCTGCTGCGCGGATCCGCCTACTATCACGATCGCTATATGAGGTGTTCGGACGGAAAATGGCGGATCACATACACCGGATATGAACGCACCTGGGAATCGGTGGCGGAACTCTCGGATCTGCCGAGTTTCCGGCTCACCTCCAACAAGTGGGCGATGGCGCAGCCTCCGCCGTCCATGTGAGGTAAGAGCAGATGTCTTCGAAGAGCCCGGTTCCCGGTGCGCTGCCGTACCTCACGGTGCGGCGCGGAGCCGAGGCCATCGACTGGTATTCAAAGGTCTTCGGCGCAGACGTCGTCGGCGAACCCATCATCATGGAAGACGGCCGGGTAGGTCACGCCGAACTACGGTTGCCCACGGGAATGATCTATCTGGCCGAAGAGTTCCCCGAAATGGGCCTGACCGCGCCGGAATCCGGTTCGACATCGGTGAGCCTGATGTTGCCGGTCGAGGACCCCGATGACGTCCTGGCGAAAGCCCACGATGCAGGGGGAACCGTGGAGCGGTGGATTTCGGAAGGACACGGCCACCGCAATGCCACTCTCATCGACCCATTCGGTCATCGGTGGCTGCTCGTCGGACCGATGGATGCCGCCACGCCTGGCTGAGGGTCGGGGCCGCGATAATGTCGGCACATGTCGACTGAACCCGACCCCGCGTCGTATCCGGACACCCGCGCTTGGATTCGCGCTCTTCCTGCGCTCAGCGGCGTCACACTCCCGTTCGCGAAGGTATTGCCGGACACGCCCTGTGAGTTGTTTCTGCAGTGGATCAGGGAGGCTGTCGCCGCCGATGTTCCCGAACCACAGGCCGCGGCACTGTCGACAGTGGATGCTGACGGGCGCGCCGACTCCAGGTTCCTACTGCTCAAGGACGTGAGCGAGACGGGATTCTGGTTCTCCGGTGACGCGCACTCGCCGAAAGGGCGCGATCTGGCATCGAATTCCTCTGCGGCACTCACCTTCTACTGGCGCGAATTGGGCAGGCAGGTGCGGGTGCGGGGATCTGTGAAGGAGGGCGAGGCGGCAGTGTCGGCTCGAGACTTCCGGGAACGTTCCGTCACCGCGCGGGCTGTGGCTGCCGCCAGTCGACAGAGTGAGGTGTTGGGCGATCCCGCCGAATACGACCGCGTCGTCGCGGCCGCGGTCGCTCGGATCGAAGCCGATCCCGACTTCGTCTCGGACAGCTGGCGGGCATGGTGCCTGGTCCCCGATAGCGTCGAGTTCTGGCAGGCAGACCCCGGACGCCGGCACCAGCGGCGGCTCTATCGGCGGGGTGCCGAAACGGGAGGGTGGACCGTAGCGGAGCTGTGGCCCTGACCTGTAGCGGTGGGCGCGAGTCGAGGTGGCGGACGCTTACGGGTGTCAGTCGGCTGTGGCGACGAGAGGCTCGAGTGTGAGGTCGGGTAGCTCTTTCTGGATGTACTGCAGCCGCCACTTGTCGCTGACGAGTGCGAGCAGAACCCCGTCCGATCGGGTGAAGACCTCGACGCCGCGTTGACGGTTCAGTTCGTCGGCGGACGCCGCGTCGGTGCGCCGCGCCAGGGCGTAGCCGAGCGGTTCCATGCGGGCCTCGACGTTGAACTCAGCCTTCATCCGCGCCGCGACCACCTCGAACTGCATCGGCCCGACTGCCGCCATGACGGGTGAGGCGTCGCCGCGGATGTCGTTGCGCAGGATCTGCACCACACCCTCGGAGTCGAGCTGATCCACAGCGCGACGGAACTGCTTGTACTTGCCTGCGCTTTCGGCCCTGAGGATCGAGAAGTGTTCCGGGGCGAACGACGGGATAGGTGGGAATTCCACCTTCTTGTCGAGAAACAGAGTGTGCCCCGGCGCGAGCGCCGTGGCGTTCACGAGGCCCACCACGTCGCCTGGGTACGCGGATTCGACCGTCGAACGTTCACGGCCGAATACGGTTTGGGCGTACTTGGTCGTGAAGGGCTTCCCCGTCTGGGCGTGGGTGACGACCATGCCGCGCTCGAATACGCCCGACACGATGCGCATGAACGCCAGCCGATCGCGGTGCGCCGCATCCATGCCTGCCTGGACCTTGAAGACGACGGCACTGAACGGGTCGGTGACTTCGCGTGGGGTGCCGGCAATGTCCTCCCGGACGCTCGGCGCGGGAGCCAACCCCACAAGGGTGTCGAGGATCTGACGGACACCGAAGTTGAGCATCGCGGACGCGAAGATCACCGGCGACGTCTGGCCGGCGAGGAACAACTCCTGATCATGGTCTTGCCCGGTGGCTGAGAGCAGTTCACTCTCCTCCACGGCGGTTTCCCACTCGGAGCCCTCCTTGGCGAGGGCTGCATCGGCGTCCATGACCTCTTCCGGTGCGATCTTGGCGCCACCGGCCGTGCGTGTGAATCGGATGTACTCGCGCGGGGCACCTTCCTCGCCGCGACGCAGCAGTCCACGAAAGTCCCCGGCGATGCCCACGGGCCAGTACAGGGGTGTGGGGGTGAGGCCGATCCGCTCCTGGATCTCGTCGAGCAGCTCGAGTGGTGTTCGGCCCGGACGGTCCCACTTGTTGATGACCGTGACGACCGGGATTCCGCGGTGACGACACACTTGGAACAGCTTCAGAGTCTGCGGCTCGAGGCCCTTCGCCGCGTCGATGAGCATGACGGCGGCGTCGACCGCGGTCAGGACGCGGTAGGTGTCCTCCGAGAAGTCGGAGTGACCCGGGGTGTCCACCAGATTGATCACGCTGTCGGCGGTTTCGTCCGCCACTTCGGTGGATCGGTAGTTGAACTGCAGCGCCGTGGAACTGACCGAGATTCCTCGTGCCTTCTCCATCTCCATCCAGTCGGAGACGGTCGATTTTCGCCCCGCCTTTCCGTGGACGGCGCCGGCCTCGGAGATGACCTTCGCGTGCAGGGCGAGAGCCTCGGTCAGCGTAGACTTACCTGCGTCGGGATGCGAGATCACGGCGAACGTCCTGCGTCGGCGCGCTTCGGCCGAGACACCCGTGTCGGATCTTCCCCGAGTCGAGTTGGACGGGACGGCACCGCCGTCAGTTGATGCCGACTCGGCTTGTGTGGTGTCGGCCGAGTCGGACGGGGTAGTCAACGAAGAACCTCGCGGGGGCTTGAATGGGTGCAGGGGACCGTACGGTCGGACACCAGGTTACTCGGTTGCCGAAGGCGACCTCTCAGCGCACTGCCAGCGGAGAGTAACGCTCGGACCCTGTTCCGCTATTTACGGGGAAATCATCGGAGCGCTCCGGAATGAAGGATTTCTGTGTTCTGGCACCCGCAGTGCAGGAGGAGAGACCTTGAGCAAATTCACCGACGAGATGTACGCGACCGCGAAGAGCAGCGCCCGTGGTCTGACAACGGGTGAGCCGGACGCTCCCCTGCGACAGTCATGGGGAGAGATCCACCGTGCGGCGCGCCGCATGGCGGGTGCGCTTGCCGGGGTGGGAATCGGACACGGCGACGCGATCGGCATTCTGGCTGGTCAGCCCGTCGACATTGCGCCCTCATGCCAGGCCACGTGGATGCGCGGCGCGTCGGTCACGATGCTGCATCAGCCCACACCCCGAACCGACCTCACAGTGTGGGCCGCGGACACCGAAAAGGTGATCTCCATGATCGACGCGAAGGCGGTCATCCTCGGCGCGCCTTTCGACGCAGCCAAGCCACTGCTCGAGGAGCGCGGGATCCTGGTGGTTGCGGTGGAGGAGTTGAATAGCGGCACCGAGATCGAACCCGTTCATACGCACGAGAGCGACATCGCACTGCAACAGCTCACGTCCGGTTCCACCGGATCGCCCAAAGCGGTGCAGATCACGCACGAAAACTTCTACACCAATGCCTACGCGATGATCGATCGCATCAAGTTCTCCATCGAGGACGATGTGATGGTCAGTTGGCTGCCGTTGTTCCACGACATGGGGATGGTCGGATTCCTCAGCGTCCCGATGCAGGTTGGCGCCGAAGTCGTGAGCATCACCCCGTTGGACTTTCTTCGCTCACCTCTGCTGTGGGCGGAACTGATGGGCAAGTACAAGGGGACCGTCACAGCAGCCCCGAACTTCGCGTACTCGCTGTTGGCCCGCCGCTTGGCGCAGGCAGAGGACGGTGCCGTCGACCTCAGCACGGTTCGGTACCTGTGGAACGGCGCCGAACCCGTCGACCCCGACACCATGGAGGCGCTCGCCAGCGCCGGTGAGCGGTTCGGCTTGAGCCCGTCCGCGATCGCCCCCGCCTACGGCATGGCGGAGACCACGCTCGCAGTGTCCATCCCCGACCCCGGGGAGGGCCAGGTTCTCGACTACATCGACCCCGACCTGCTCGAGGCGATGCAGCGGGCGGTGCCGTCGAACAAACCGAACGCACGCCCTCTTGCCACGCTCGGAAAGATGGTGCCGAATCTCGAAGCCCGGATCGTCGACACCGAAGGCGAGGTGCTCCCCACCCGCGGAGTAGGGATCATCGAGGTGCGAGGCAAGGCAGTCACACCTGGCTACATCACTGTCGACGGGCACAAACCCGCGCAGGACGCCGACGGCTGGCTCAACACCGGCGATGTCGGTTACTTCACCGAAGAAGGTCTCGTCGTGGTGTGTGGACGAGTCAAGGACGTCATCATCATGGGCGGCCGCAACATTTATCCGACCGACATCGAGCGTGCCGCCGGCAAGGTCGCCGGAGTGCGCCCGGGGAACGCGGTGGCGGTTCGCCTGGACGCCGGCCAGAAGAGGGAGAGCTTCGCCGTTGCGGTCGAGACCAATGCTTATCAGGATCCCGAGGAGGTCAAACGGATCGAACACGAAGTCGTGCACGAGGTTTTCTCCGAGGTGGGGGTGCGGCCCCGCACGGTGGCCGTACTCGGTCCGGGCAGCATTCCCAAGACGTCCTCGGGCAAATTGCGCCGCACCACGTCCGCGTCCCTGGTCGGCTAGCAACCACCCGGCGGGGCGGTGCAGCGACTAGTGCAGCCGGTTCTGTGCCGCCTCGAGCCCGGTCCGCAGCAGCAGTTCGACCGCATCGGCCGCCTGTTCGCAGACAACGTCGAGCTCTTTGCGTTCGATCGTCGAGAACGGTTTGAGCACATACGATGCCGGGTCCATACGCCCGGGCGGGCGTCCGATGCCGATTCGGGTCCGAAGGTAGTCCTTGGTGCCCAGTGAACTCGAGATGGAGCGCAGGCCGTTGTGTCCGCCCTCACCGCCACCCTGTTTGAGGCGAATGGTCCCGAAGTCGAGGTCGAGCTCGTCGTGGATCACCACGATCCTGTCCGGGGCGATCGAAAAGAATCGGGCCAGTCCGGATACGGCATTTCCGGACAGATTCATGAACGACCGTGGTTTGGCGAGGATGGTCGGCCGGCCCTCCAGACGTCCCTGGAGAATTTCGGCGCCGCTCTTCTTGTGCACGCCGAACTTGCCACCCATGCGCCCGGACAGCACCTCGGCCACCATGAATCCGATATTGTGCCTGGTCTTTTCGTATTGCGAGCCGGGATTGCCGAGGCCCACCACCAAAGTGGCGTCTTCACTCACCGACGGCGTCCTTCCTTGTGCGAGGGCCTTCCCAATTGACAGGTCTCGTGAAACGGCGGCGGCGCGTCATCCCGGACCACCGTCCGGGATGACGCGCCGCCGCCATCAGTGCGATGGCGAGAGGATCAGCTCCCGGCGCCCTATTCGGCCGGTGCCTCTTCGGCTTCGGCCTCCGCCTCGGCTGCCTCGGCCGGCTGCTCCTCGAGATCGGCAGCGGTCGGCGCCGCGACGATGTTGACGAGGAGCAGATCCTCGTCGGCCTGCAAGGTTGCGCCCTTGGGCAGCTCGATCTGACCGGCCAGGATCTGGGTTCCGATCTCGAGGCCGTCGACGGAGACCTCGATCTGCTCGGGAATCTTCAGCGCGTCAACCTCGAGAGAGACGGTGGTTGCGTCCTGCGTGGTCATGGAGCCGGCAGCGGCCTCGCCGGTGACGACGACGGGAACGTCGACGGTGACCTTCTCGCCCTTCTTGATCACGAGCAGGTCTGCGTGCTCGATGTACTTGCGGATCGGGTGGACAACGACGGACTTGGTGAGCGCGACCTGCTCCTTGCCCTCGATGTCGAGGGTCAGGACGGCATTGGTGCCGTGCGCGCGCAGGATGGCGGCGAAGTCGCGGGAGGGCACGTTCAGGTGCCGGGGATTCTCGCCATGGCCGTACAGGACTGCGGGGACCTGGCCGTCGCGGCGGGCACGGCGGGCGGCACCCTTGCCGAACTCGGTACGGACAGCGGCTGCGAGGCGATTTTCGTCGGACATGGTGAAACGGCTCCTACAACTCAAAGCGGATCAATGGCGGTCGGTTCGAGTCGACGAGGACGAACGCGCGACGGCCAGGAGCGAAACGCTCGAGCAAGACCGTGGCCACGTCGATCACGGTGAGCCAGCCGATTGGAATCTTCCAGTTCACCCTCGCCGAGACAACTGGACAAACTCTACCGGACGGCGCGCTGACCTGCTAATCGGGTGCACGCCGATGAAGTCGACCGGCTATCGCGAGTGGGATTGGCCAGCCGCGGTGATCCCGGCGCGACGTCCGTAGAAGCTGCCGTCTCCGAGCGAGGTGCCACTGGCATACCCACCGGCGCACACACCCGACGTGCAGCGCCCCGCGGCGAAGAGGCCGGCAATGGGCTCGCCCGACACGTGCAGCACCTCGGAGCGGATCGTCGTCCGCAGTCCGCCCAGGGGGAAGCCGAGCGTGAACCCGCGCAGGTCCAGTGCCGCGACCGGTGAGCCAATCGGTTTCACCCACTCGGCCTTCTTGTGCAGCAATGGGTCCTCGCCGTTTCGGGCATGCTCGTTGTACACCTCGATGGTGGATTGGAGCGCGCCCGCAGGCAGTCCCACATCGGATTCGAGTTCCGCGACGGTCTCGGCCACCCAGGTGGGTTTCACACGCAGGAAGGGAGTGGCGGTGGTAGCGGCGACGCCCTCGTCGTAGGAGGCCTCGTCGATGATGAGGAACGCCTGGTTCTCCTGGTGGAACAGGGTCATCTGGCCGATCCGCCCCGAATACGTGTCCTCCGGAACATAGCGCTGACCACGCCCGTTCACGAGAATGCCACGAGCCGCCAACTGCGGATCGCACACGAAGGCAACCTCGGTCGCGTCCATGTGGGCGAGATCGGCGCCCAGTGCCTGTGCCATCAGGATCGAACGGCCGTCGTGCTCCTCCACGGCTGCGCCAGGACGTCCGATGAGCAGGGGCGCGTGGGCGGCGACCATCCTTTCGTTGTACGCGAATCCACCGGAAGCGAGGATGACACCGCGTCGTGCCCGGACAGCCACCTCCTTGCCGTACTGCCTGGCGATAACCCCGACCACGCGGGTGGTGTCGTCGATGATCAGTGTCTGCACACGCATGTCGTATTCGGCACGGACGCCGAGCTTTTCGGCGGTCTCGACGAGAGGCTTCATCAGCATGTAGCCTCCCCCCTTCTCGCCGGTGCGCTTGTCGGACATCTGCGGGACGTGACCGCGCGGCGCGGGTGTCGCGATTTCGTTGAACGGCGCCGCATTCTCTCCGCCGGAGTACATGAGACCGTCGTCGAACGGTGGCTCCCAACCGGGTTCGCCCCAGAAGGTCTGCTTGAACGGGACGCCACAGTCGACCAGCCAGTTGTAGTGGTCGACGCTGCCGTCGCAGTAGTCGGTGATCTTCTCCTCGTCGGCACCAGGGCCGAGCGCCGACATCATGAACTTCTTCATGTTCTCGGGGGAGTCGTCGAAGCCACATGCCTTCTGGAGTGGCGTCCCGCCACCGAGATAGATCAATCCGCCCGCAAGAGCGGCGGCGCCACCCCATCCGCTGGTGCGTTCGAGCACAAGGACCTCGGCGCCCGCACGCGCAGCCTCGATGGACGCGCAGACACCGGCGATGCCGTAGCCGACCACCACCACGTCGGACTCGTAATCCCAATGGGAGACCTCTGCTGCAGGCCGGGGTCGGATCGTGGCGGAATCTGCCATGGCTGAAGTCCTCTCGGGCGGTCAGGCGCGATGCGGTGGCGTTAGCCCCCAGACCGTAACCCGTGATGCGGCGGTGAGCCCGCAA
Source organism: Rhodococcus sp. WMMA185 (assembly GCF_001767395.1). Taxonomy (NCBI): domain Bacteria; kingdom Bacillati; phylum Actinomycetota; class Actinomycetes; order Mycobacteriales; family Nocardiaceae; genus Rhodococcus; species Rhodococcus sp. WMMA185. The sequence goes on from NZ_CP017014.1 coordinate 439,908, forward strand.
TATCGGTGCCCGAATGTCTCGAGAATCTGCCTATTTCGCGAGTGTTCGTACCTCCGAGAGGAATCGGTCGAGGTCGTCAGGGGAGCAGAAGTAGTGCGGCGACGCCCGCACCACGGAATCCAGGCTGCGGGTGTTCATGTCCAGCAAGGTCGATCCCCGCAGACTGGACGTGACTGTGACCCGGCGTGCCGCCAACCGGCTGGTGACGTCTGCCGGGTCGAGACCGTCGACGGTGAACGACACTATTCCGCAGCGCCTCGCGCCGAGATCACGCACGGTGACACCGCTGATCGATGCGAGTCCGGAACGTAGGTGCTCGGCGCCGGCCAGCACAGCGGCCTCCACCTCCTGTGGACCGAGGTCGAGGAGATAGTCGACGGCTACACCGAGTCCGAGGCGTGCCGCGACACTGCACTCCCAGGTCTCGAACTTGCTTGCATCGGTGGATGGCCGGTACGCATCGGCAGCCGTCCACTCTGCGCTGTGTAGGTCGAATGAGGCTGGTTCGAGTGTCGCAATCAGTTCCGGGCGGACGTACAGGAATCCGGTGCCCCGCGGTCCGCGCAGCCATTTGCGGCCGGTGGAGGAGAGGGCATCGACGCCGAGTTCGTTCACGTCCAGCGCTATCTGACCCACGGACTGGCATGCGTCGAGCAGGACCAGCGCCCCGTGTGCGTGAGCGAGATCCGACACCTCACGAACGGGATTGACGAGTCCGCCGTTGGTGGGCACATGCACGAGCGAGACCAGGCGGACGCGGTCGTCGAGAAGCTCTTCGAGGGCCGCCACGTCGATCTGCCCGGTGGGGTCGCTCGGGATCACATCGATCGTCGCCCCTGCCGCGTTGGCCCGTCGCAGGATCGAGATCGCGTTGCTGGCGTACTCGACTTCCGAGATCAGCACACGGTCGCCTGCCTCGAGTGGGACGGCGTGGAAAAACCTGTTCCAGGCGGTGGTTGCACCGTCCGTCAGCGCAATGCTGTCGGGATCCGCCCCTATCAGCCGGCCCAGAGAGTTTCTTACTCCAGCGAGGTCGTCGGACCGTTCGATGGCCGCAACATAGCCGCCGACCTCGGCCTCGCGGCGAAGGTGCGCGACCATCGAATCCAGAACCTGCGTCGGCGGGAGAGAGGACCCCGCGCTTTCCAGGAAGACCTTGTCGAGGCAGCCGGGGGTGTCCCGTCGCGCCTGCTCAAGGTCGAGCATGTCTGAAAACCTCCCTCTGTGCGTTGGATAGCCCCTGCACAGCGAATCGCGGGTTGAACAGCCCTGTTCGGTGGTTCAACCGTGCAGCGATTCGACGGTGCAGTGGATCGACTCGACGGTACCCGCGGGTTCGAAAAGAATTCCGATGATGCGTGCATCGAGCGGCGCGTGCCTCTAATGTCGATTAGGACATTCAGGCGTCGCCCGAGTGGGGGTGTAATGCGTAGCGCAGTACGTTCGGTCGGACGAACCTGCCTCACTTCGAGACCGGCGGCAGAGGCGTACGTCGGTGGTGTGTGCTTCAAGCTGGGTCCACCGCAGTTGATCGGCGCGGAATTGGAGTGGCTCACCGCGCAACCCCCAGGCCATGCGCGTCCCGACCTCGCCTCGCTGGCCGCAGCACTCGGGCCACACACACCCCGAACAATCAATCCCGCTTCCCCAGCTCAGCCCCTCCCGGGTGGTAGTGCCGTCACGGTCGAACCCGGCGGGCAGATCGAATTGTCCAGCGCTCCCTGGCGCTCCGCACGAGAGTTGTGCGACTACCTCGCCGCTGACCGAGCAGTCCTCGCAGACCTCCTGTCTTCCGAATCCATCTTCATGGCATCCGAGGCCGCCGATAGCCGTCGGCCCGCCCATCGGCTCCTGCAGTCGCCGCGATACTGCGCCATGGAGGAACGCTTCGCCGGGATAGGACCGTTCGGGAAGCTGATGATGTGCAACACCGCGGCAACGCAAATCAGCGTCGACGCGGGCGCGGATGCGGCAGCAGTGGAACAACGGTGGCGTTTGCTGCATGCGATCGGGCCCGCGCTGGTTGCGGCCTTCGCGTGTTCGACCCGACTGTTCGGGATTCCCGACGGAGAGTGGGCCTCGCAACGAATGCGTACCTGGCTCGAACTCGACGCATCCCGCACCGTCGGCCCTCCGAGCAGTGCCGACTATGCGGCGTGGGTATTGGATGCGCCGCTATTGTGCCTGCGCAACGAGGGCGGAGATTGGACGCCCCCTTCCCCTGTGACGTTCGGGGACTGGGTGGACGGAGCCTTGGACGACGAGATCGGTCGGCCGACGTCTGCCGACCTCGACTACCACCTCACCACGTTGTTCCCGCCCGTGCGGGCTGCGGGCCACCTCGAGGTGCGCTACCTCGACGCGCAGCCGGGCGATTTGTGGCGAGTGCCGATCGCGGCTATCGATGCGTTGCTTTCGGGTCCGGGGGTGATGACCGAGGCGCTCGATGCGGCCCTCCCCACGGCAGATCGCTGGCGGGACGCGGCCGAATTCGGCCTCCGTGACGTCGAACTGAGAGCTGCGGCAACAGCTTTGCTTTCTCTAGCAGCATCGTATTCGCCTGACCCCGAGTTCGTCAGGCTGCTCGATGCCGCCGCCGAACGATGTTGCCGGGGCCGCGCCCCGGGGGAGGAATACTGATGGGTACCCGCGAGAAGATCGAGACCGTGCTGACCCGAGCACGTGCGCGCACCGCCGGACTGACAGATTGTGTGGACGAAGCCGATCTCGTGGCGCAGCATTCGCCACTGATGAGTCCGCTCGTGTGGGATCTGGCGCATGTCGGCAACCAGGAAGAACTGTGGCTCGTCCGCGACGTCGGCGGCCTGGAGCCGGTTCGCCGCGATATCGACGAGTTGTACGACGCATTCAAGCATGCGAGAAACACGCGGCCCTCGTTGCCGCTGCTCGACCCGGACGAATCCAGAGCGTACGTTCGCACGGTTCGTGACAAGACGTGGAACGTTCTCGACAGCAGTACCTTCCGTGGTCGGCCGCTCGAGGAGAACGGATTCGCCTTCGGCATGATCGCCCAGCACGAGCAGCAGCACGCCGAAACGATGCTCGCCACGCATCAACTACGTTCCGGCCCAGCGGTACTGACCGCCGAGAACGCACCGGCTGTCGGATCGGCGATAGCCGAGGACGAAGTGTTGATTCCCGCCGGAGAGTTCACCATGGGAACCTCTGACGATCCGTGGGCTCTCGACAACGAGCGCCCAGCGCATCGTGTGCACCTTCCGGCGTTCGTGATCGACGCCGCCCCGGTCACAAACGGCCGGTACCTCGAGTTCATCGACGACGGCGGTTACCAGCGCCGAGAACTGTGGAGCGAACGGGGGTGGGCGCACCGCCTCGAGGCGGGACTCGAGGCCCCGCAGTTCTGGGTGGACGACGGATGTGGAACCTGGTGGCGACGCAAGTTCGGTGTCATCGAACCCCTGCACTTCCAGGAGCCGGTACTACACGTCTGCTTCTTCGAGGCAGAGGCGTTCGCGCGGTGGGACGGTAAGCGCCTGCCGACGGAAGCGGAGTGGGAGAAGGCGGCGCGTTGGGATCCGTTTACCGGCAGGTCACGCCGATACCCGTGGGGTGATGACGAACCCGACAAGTCTCTGGCGAATCTCGGTCAGCGGCATCTCGGTCCGGCGGCGGTCGGGGCATACCCGTCGGGTGCGTCCCCTCTTGGCGTCCATCAGCTGATAGGCGATGTCTGGGAATGGACATCGTCGTCCTTCGAGCCCTATCCGGGGTTCACGGCGTTCCCGTACAGGGAGTATTCCGAGGTTTTCTTCGGCGGCGACTACCGGGTGTTACGGGGCGGTTCATTCGGTACCGATCCGGTGGCATGCCGTGGGACCTTCCGCAACTGGGACCACCCTGTCCGCAGGCAGATCTTCTCCGGATTCCGTTGTGCACGGGATCTGCCGGAGGGCGACCGCTGAGATGTGCCGACACCTGGGCTATCTGGGGCCGGACCAATCGGTAGGCGATCTCCTCGTTCAAGGAGAGAACTCGCTGTTGAACCAATCGTTTGCGCCGCGTGACATGCGTGGCGGCGGAACGATCAACGCAGATGGGTTCGGTGTGGGGTGGTGGGGGGCGGACGGGTTCTCGCGCTACCGCAGCGATCAGCCGCTCTGGTCCGATCCCGCTCTGCAGGAGACCTTGCCGAGCATTCATTCCGGTGCCGTCGTCGCTGCAGCGCGTTCGGCGACGGTCGGAATGCCGGTGCAGCGCACTGCATGTGCACCGTTCTCGGACGACGAGTGGGCGTTCAGTCACAACGGGGTCGTAACCAGATGGCCGGAATCTCTCGGAGAACTGGCCGCCGACCTGCCGTCTACCGATCTGCTCCAGCTCGAGGCACCGACCGATTCGGCGGCGTTGTGGCTACTGCTACGACGCCTGCTAGGCGAGTACGACCCCGAAAAGGCCCTGGCCACCCTCGTCACCGCCGTGATTGCCGCCGCGCCGCAGTCACGATTGAACCTGCTATTGGGAAACGGCCAGGAACTATGGGCCACCACCTGGTATCACTCGCTGTCCGCGTTCGTGGACGACGAGCGGGCCATCGTCAGTTCCGAACCCTATGACGACGATCCGAATTGGCAAGCAATCCCGGACCGGCACCTCGTGGTTGCGCGCCCGGGGCACCTGATAGTAACGCCGCTCGAGATTGGAGCCTCATGACCAGAACACCGTCGCTCGATGTGCATCTACAGCCCGATCAGCTCAAGGCCGCATTGCGGAAGGACGCTGAGGCAGGGTTGACGTCGAGTCCGAAGTGGTTGCCGCCCAAATATTTCTACGATGCTCGCGGGAGCGAGTTGTACGAGCAGATCACGGTACTGCCCGAATATTATCCGACGCGTACCGAACGGGAGCTGCTCAGGCGTTTCGCCCGGGACATCGCGGCCGCGGCGTCACCGGAGATCCTGGTGGAACTGGGGTCCGGGTCATCGGAGAAGACCCGGCTCCTACTCGATGCCGGGGTTGCGCACGGATCTCTCCATACGTATGTACCGCAGGACGTCTCCGCGTCGGCGCTCGCGGCTGCCGCAGAGCAGATCGCTGCGGAGTTCCCGAGTCTGGCCGTTCACGGTGTGGTCAGTGACTTTTCGAAGTCGCTGCACCACCTTCCACGAGGAGGGCGCCGCACGATCGCATTTCTCGGCGGCACCATCGGAAACATGGTGCCCGGCGAGCGAGCCGAGTTCCTTTCCGGCATCGCGGACGTCCTCGAGCCCGGTGAGTACCTGTTGATGGGCGCAATACTCGTCACCGATCCTTCGGTCTTGGTCGCGGCGTACGACGACGCCGCCGGGGTGACGGCGCAGTTCAACCTCAACGTGTTGCAGGTACTCAACACGCAACTGAACGCCGATTTCCCTGTGGAGGACTTCCGGCACGTCGCACTGTGGGATCGTGAGAACGCGTGGATCGAGATGCGTCTCGAAGCCGCGCGCGCGATGTCGGTCCGGATCAAGGAGTTGGATCTCGACATCGAGTTCAGTGCGGGAGAGCAACTGCGGACAGAGATCTCGGCCAAGTTCACGCTCGACGGAATCGTGAAGGAGTTGGCGGATGCGGGATTCGCCGTCGAACGAACCTGGACGGACCCCGACGACCGCTTCGCGCTACTGGCCGCTGCACGGGAGTGAGCGCCGCGGGTGGTGTCTCGCCAGTGCCACTCAAGTGGTGGGTGCGATGAGAACTGGCGCGACGAACTGTTCGAGCATTTCGCGCTCGTCGTCGGCGTCGGTTCCAGGGACGGTGAGCAGTGACACTATGACTCGCACGAGCCAGCGGGCCTTGCGGGAGGTCTGCTCGTCCTCGACGTCGGCATGGCCGAGGAACGCCTTGCCGAGAGATTCGATGACATCGGACGAGTCCGCGATCTGGGCGGCGAGTCCGGAGTCTCCGAGCTGGAACCATGCTGCCAGGGCCGGATCCGCCCGGACGAGTTCGATCGCGGCCAACATCGCGCTCACGATCACTTCGCCGGCATCGCCCGACCGCGGCACTTTGGCCGCGATCAGGGAACCTATTCGCCGAGCCTCGCGGTGAACGAACGCGAGTTGCAGTGCCTGACGGCTGTCGAAGTACCGGTAGAGGGTGGCCCGCGAACATCCTGCCGCCCGGGCGATGTCCGCCATGCCGACCGCTGCGATGCCCTTCTCGACGTATAGCTGCGCGGCGGTGTCGAGAATGCGCTCGCTGGCATGCAGCGGTCGTTCGTCGCGCATCCAGTCGGAGCTCACTTACCCGACCGCCTGGAACGGGACGCTCGTCGGTCGACGCACGTAGTTGCCCTCCGCATAGATGACGGCGTCGATGTCGACCGTGAAGTCGGGACAGCGGGCGAGCAGTTCCTCCAAGGCCACCCGTGCCTGCATTCGCGCTGCGGCCGCTCCGAGGCAGTGGTGAACTCCGTGACTGAATGTGAGGATCTGCGTGGGCTGGCGTCTGACATCCAACTCGTCTGCGTCGGCCCCGTACCTGCGGGGGTCGCGGTTCGCCGAGCCGTACAGCAGCAAGGTCTTTCGGCCTCGAGGAATGGTGACGCCCTCGATCTCGACGTCACGCGTCGTGGTGCGGGCCAGGCCCTGCACCGGAGAAGTCAGGCGAAGTAGTTCCTCGACGGCATCGCCTATCAGCTCGGGGTGGTCGATCAGCGTCTGCCGTTGGTCGCGATGCGCGGTGAGCAACTGTACCGAGCCGCCCAGCATTCCGGTTGTCGTGTCGTTGCCGCCCGTCACCATCGTGAATGCGAAACCGAGGATGGAAAGCAGACCGCTGACGTCACCGTCGGCACCCATTCCCCCCGCGATCAAGTGCGAGATCGTGTCGTCCCCCGGTTCGGTACGGCGCCGCTCGATCAGGGTAGTGAAGTACCCCATCATTTCGGTGACCGCTCCGCTGGCCTCGAGAGTGTTTCCCGTCGCGTTGGCCGCGACGATCGCCTCCGTCCACACGTCGAATCGGGCCCGATCTTCTTCGGGAACGCCGAGATAGTGTGCGACAACCATGCTCGGGAGCGGTTTGAACAGTGCCTTCACGATGTCACCCTCGCCGGCCTCGCGGAGTTGTTCGATTCGCTCCACAACGAAGGCCCGAACGTCCGGTTCCACCGCTGTGACCTGCCGCGGCGTGAATCCTTTCGACACCAGACGCCGGAACGCGGTGTGGGCCGGTGGATCGAGCATGACCAGCGGTGGGTTGTCCTGCAGGCCGATCTTCTCCAACTCACCGTATGTCGTGGTGAGGCCATCGGCGGAGGAGAACGTCTCGGCATCACGGGCCGCCGTGTAGACGTCGTCGTATCGGGACAGCACCCAGTAGTCGTTTTGCGGTTCACGCGCGGGAATCACGTGGTGGACCGGATCGTGATCGCGGAGGTCGGCGTACATCTGCCATGGGGCACGCCACGATTCTCCGGACCTGGGCACGAATGAGACGCTCGACACATGTGCAGTCATGTATCGATACTGAGACACATGAGGCGATGTGTCAATGGCAACTTGTCGAGCGCGGCGCCTACCCGGTTGCCGCGATTCGCGCCTTCTCGAGCGCTGCGAGGGTGCGCAGCACGGTGGCACGCTGCTTCTCGAGATCGCTGACGCGCGCGCGGGCGGCAAGGCCGACGGGTTCGCCGATGAGGTTCATCTGCGCGTCGATGGCCGAGAGTTGATCGAGCAGGCCCGTCACCCGAGACTCGAGCGCTGCCACATCGACGGTCTCAGTGGGTGCTGCGGCTGGACGGGTGGCTTGCGCGCGGGTCGCGTTAGTGCCTGCCGCGCGGGTGGCTTTGGTGCCTGCCGTGCGGGTCGCGCTGGCGCCGGCCGCGTGGGTTGCGCTGGTGCCACCAGAGGTAGACGGGGAAGACGTACCCGAACCTGAGGTGCCCGGGTCCGATACCACCGTTGCCGCACGGGGTCGGAGCGCTTTGCGAACGTCCGCCGGGTCGGGGAGTTCCGGCAGTCTCACCTCGTTGAGTTCGCGGCGCGCGTTGCGGGCGTTGACGCGGTGCTCGCGCTCTTCTTCGTCGTCCGACTGTAGGGTGCCGCCGAGCGGGCGCAGGCCGTACATTCCGACGAAGTGGCGGGCTTCGTCGATCACCGACTCCTTCTCGCGGCAAGTGCCGCAGCGTGGCTCGTTGCGAAACAATTCGACGGCGTTGTCGTCTCCGCACCACACACACGACCCCGGCGACCAACGCCTGACGTTTCGAATTTCAGCGATATCGGTAGGGCTGGAGAGAGTCTGCGCGTCAATCACGACGGTCCACAGTAGGTCAACTCGAGCCTGCGAATTGCATCGCTGTGATTGCGACCTGCGATTCTGCGAGCGAGCGTGATGAAGATCATGTCTCGACACGTTTGAGGTCTGGGAAAAGCAGTGTGGCACACTGCTTTTCCCAGACCGGTAGGTCTTATTCGGGTTCGCCGACCGTGGCGGTCAGCCAGTCGACGAGTGGCCGCATGTCACGCCAGGCCGCTCGTACTTCTTCGGCTACCCGGGCGGTCTCGATCCAGTCAGGCGAGAGGTAAACCTTGCTGGCGGTGAGGGATTTGTGGCGCATCAACTCCAGTCGAGGGTGATCCTCTGCGACACCGCGGGGGCGTGTTTTGAGTTTGTTGCCACCGATTTCGTACCCCGCAGCCTCCACCTTCTTCACAATCCGCTCGAGCTGGCGGCCGCTACGGTCGTCGTCGACGGCGTCTCGGAAGCGTGTGAGCTGGGCCGGGGTATCCGCGTAGAAACCGCCGGCGACGAAAAGGCCTGAAGCGTCGATCTGCACGTAGAAACCGACGCCGTTTCGCGTCTGCACGAACCCGCCCTGATGGGTCTTGTAGGGCGTCTTGTCCTTCGAGAACCGCACATCACGGTAGGGGCGAAACACCTTGCCTGCGCCGAACTCCGACTCGAGTTCGGCGAGCAAGGCGACCATGGGTGCGCGCACGGAATCGTCGTAGACGCCCTTGTGCGCAGTCCAGAAGCTCTTACTGTTGTCTGCCTCGAGGTCTTCGTAGAAGTCGAGGGCAGCGATGGGTATCCCGGTGAACTCGGTCATACCACAACAGTAGGGTCAGCGACCTACGCGTTGCCGTTGAACAGCGATGTAACCGAGCCGTTCTCGAAGACTTCCTTGATCGTGCGAGCCAGGAGCGGTGCGATGGACAGCACCGTCAGCGCCGGAAACTTCTTCGACTCGTCGATCGGGAGGGTGTTGGTGACGATGACTTCCTTGGCGCCGCAGGCTGCCAGGCGCTCGGCAGCGGGATCGGAGAGCACGCCGTGGGTGGCGGCGATGATCACGTCGCCCGCGCCCGCCTCCTGGAGGATCTTCACTGCGCCGGCGATCGTTCCGCCGGTGTCGATCATGTCGTCGATCAGGATGCAGGTGCGGCCCTCGACCTCACCGACGACACGGTTGGACTTGACCTGGTTGGGCACCAGTGGGTCGCGGGTCTTGTGGATGAACGCCAGTGGGGCGCCACCGAGGGTGTCGGCCCACTTCTCGGCGACGCGGACGCGACCGGAGTCGGGTGAGACGACTGCGATGTTCTCGGTGCCGTAGTTGGAGCGGATGTACTCGGCCAACTGCCCCTGGGCGTGCATGTGGTCGACCGGGCCGTCGAAGAAGCCCTGGATTTGATCGGTGTGCAGGTCGACCGTGATGATGCGATCGGCTCCCGCCGTCTTGAGTAGGTCTGCAACGAGACGAGCGGAGATAGGCTCACGTCCCCGGTGCTTCTTGTCCTGGCGGGCGTAGGGATAGAACGGCAGGACGGCGGTAATGCGCTTGGCCGATCCGCGCTTGAGCGCGTCGATCATGATCAACTGTTCCATCAACCACGTATTGAGTGGGGCCGGGTGGCTCTGCAGCACGAAGGCGTCCGATCCTCGGACCGACTCGTGGAAACGCACGAAGATCTCGCCGTTTGCGAAGTCACGTGCGGTCTGCGGGGTGACCCGCACATCGAGTTCCTTCGCGACCTGTTCGGCCAACTCCGGATGCGCGCGACCAGAAAAAAGCATGAGGTTCTTCTGGTTGTCGATCCAATTCGCGGTCACTGCTCTGAGCCATCCTTAGGTTCTTGCTGATCATTTTCGTGCAAATCTGGAGTGCGGTGCGATCCCGCAGCCTCTGCTGCCTCGGCAGCGGCGGTCCCGGGCCGATTGCGCTGCACCCATCCGTCAATATTGCGTTGCTTTCCACCGGAGACCGCGAGTGCCCCTGGTGGTACGTCGAAACGCAAGACCGTCCCGGCGCCGGTGTATGCGCCGTCACCGACCTGTACCGGAGCGACGAACATGGTGTCCGACCCGGTTCGGACGTGTGATCCTACAACCGTCCGACTCTTGTCGACGCCGTCGTAGTTGACAAACACGCTCGACGCACCGATGTTGGTGTGCTCGCCGATCGTGGCGTCACCAACATAGGTGAGGTGCGGAACCTTTGAGTGCGAACCGATGTCGGCGTTCTTCGTCTCGACGAATGCGCCGAGTTTGCCGGCGGCACCGAGCACCGTGCCGGGGCGCAGATAGGAGAACGGACCGACCTCGGCCCCTGCGCCGATCGTCGATTCACAGCCGTGAGTGCGCACCACGCTGGCGCCTTCACCCACCGATACGTCGGTGAGGGTGGTGTCGGGACCGATGATCGCGTCGTCGGCGACGGCGGTGGAACCGAGCAATTGGACTCCAGGATGGACGGTGACGTCACGACCGAGTGTGACGTCGACGTCGATCCACGTGGTCGATGGATCGACCACGTTGACGCCCTCCCGCATCCAGTTCTCGACGGTGCGGCGGTTGAGTTCGGCAGCCAACGCCGACAACTGAACACGATCGTTGGCTCCCGCGACCTTCACGGCGTCTGCCAGATGGGCGCCGAGGACGGGTTTGCCCGCCGAGCGGGCGATCTTCACCGCATCCGTGAGGTACAACTCGCCTTGCGCGTTGTCGGTGCTCAGTCGACCGAGCGCAGAGCGCAGGAACTGGGCATCGAAGGCGTACACGCCGGAATTGACCTCGGTGATGGCGGCCTGTTCCCCGGTGGCGTCCGCCTCCTCCACGATCTCGGCGATTCCGCCGTCGCTCGGCTGGCGGACGATGCGACCGTAGCCCGTGGGGTCGGGCGCGGTGAAAGTAAGCACGGTGACGGCCGCCTCGGCCGACTCGCTGTGGTGCTCGTCGATCAGGGCACGAAGTGTGTGGCAGTCGAGCAGAGGAACGTCGGCGGCAGTGACGAGAACGATGCCGCGAAAGTCGACGGGGAGGGCGGACAGGGCGCACTCGACTGCATGCCCGGTGCCCTTCTGTTCTTCCTGAATAGCGATGGCGATAGGACGGCCGAGTTCGGTTTCGAGGTTGCTGACCGCTGCGCTGACGCGTTCTTTCTCATGTCCGACGACGGTGACGAGGTGGACCGGGTCGATCTGTGAGGCGGCGCGGAGGGAGTGGGCCAGCATCGTCCGTCCGCCCAGTTTGTGAAGCACCTTGGGGGTCTTGGACCGCATCCGAGTTCCTGCGCCGGCAGCGAGGACGACCACCGCAGTCTGCACTGGCATGAAGCTCCTCTGGTCGTTCCACTTTTGTTGCTCTGACCTGCATAAAGCAGGCTCCGCGCTCAGGCCCCGAAAGAACCCCGGAGGCTCCGCGCGCACGCCCGTGAAAGCGCTCCGCAGGCTCGCGCTCCGCCGCCAGGACTCGAACCTGAACTATCTGAACCAAAATCAGAGGTGCTGCCATTACACCACGGCGGATTGCCGCGCTCACGGGTCGTTGTGCCCGATTACGCGAAAGAATCCTCGCATGCCGACCCGCCACACGTCGAACCGCTTCGGAAATTTGTGACACGCACACCGATAGAGTAGGCGCTGCCTGCAGTGTTTCTGTGCCACTTTCGCGGCACCTCCCGCTGTGACGGTCAGGAAAGGATGGTGTTTCGGTGCCCCGAGCCACCGATAGCGGTTCGCCCCCCGAGCGGGTTGCGCGAACCCGGATGACCGGTACGCAACGCCGGGAGCAACTCATCGAGATCGGCCGGGCCCTGTTCGCGGAGAGAGGCTACGAGGCGGCGTCGATCGAGGAGATTGCTCAACGGGCGCAAGTCTCCAAGCCGGTCGTGTACGAGCACTTCGGAGGCAAGGAGGGGCTCTATGCCGTGGTCGTGGACCGCGATATGTCGCGGTTGCTCGAAATGATCACGTCCTCGCTGACGCAGAATCGGTCCCGGATCCGGGTCGAACGGGTTGCCCTGGCGTTGCTGACGTACGTCGAGGAGCACACGGACGGGTTCCGGATCCTCGTTCGCGACTCTCCGGTGGCGGCACCGGACGGCACCTACTCGAGTCTTCTGAACGAGGCCATCGGCCAGGTGGGACACATCCTCGCCGGCGATTTCGAGCGCCGGGGATTCAATCCCGATCTCGCCCTGCTCTATGCGCAGGCTCTCGTGGGCATGGTGTCGACAACCGCGACATGGTGGCTCGACGAACGGACGCCGCCGAAGGAGGTCGTGGCCGCGCACTTGGTGAACCTGTGCTGGAACGGGCTGACCAATCTCGAGGCGGATCCGCAGTTGGGTACTGACCAACCACCGGCGTCGGAATAAGGAACAGGTTCTCATCCTCCGACTTGCGGTCTAATATCGGCGGCGCCAAGCCTATGGGGTGCTAGGGTTTGCGGGGATTATTCGCCCCGCCGGGGGGTTGTTCGGAAGGCGGTCGATGGCGAGACAGGTTCGGGCAGAGGTTACTCGGGCTTCGGTGCTTACTGCTGCAGCCGACGTATTTCTGCGCCTCGGCTATGCCAACGCGGGGCTCAACGAGATCATCGAGCAGTCCGGTGTCACCAAGGGAGCGCTGTACTTCCACTTCAGTTCCAAAGAAGATCTTGCCCGTGGAGTGGTCGATGAGGGCCAAGTCCGGCTCGGTGCCGAAGTGACCTCCGCGAGGGACGGGTCTGCCCCGGCGCTGGAAGCACTGGTCGCACTGTCCTACGTTGCCATCGAAAAGGCCAGTTCCGATCCGATCGTCGCGGCGATGCTGCGCTTGCAGCATGAGATCGGCGACTACCAGGGCACGCAGGGCAACCTGGTCCTCGCATGGCTGGAAGGCTTCGAACGGCTTGTTGCTCGAGCTGTCGAGGAGGGCGACATCCTTGTGGAGGACGACGCCGCCGCGGCGGCGCTGCCCACATTTCTGCTGAGCTCGTGGATGGGCGCCTATGTCGTCGCGAGCGCGACCGACGCATTCGACGATCTGCCTCGCCGAATCGAGCGGGTTTGGTACCTCATACTTCCTGGCCTGGTGGACGGATCGAAATTGGCGTACTTCAGGCAGTTCGCCTCTCGCCGTTTGTTGCGCTAGCGAATAAGTTTCGATACTAATAGACACGATCCGGCGTATTAACAAACTTCTGGTATGTATTTCACGCAGTGACGCATCTCTTTGATTTTTTCCGTGAATCGGAGTGCAGGGTCTCGGCTGGGGCCAACCATGGAGTCGGACATTGCGAAATCAATGTCGCAAACTGTAAACAGTCGACGATGCGGGCGATGCTTGAGTGAAATTCCGTCCCCGAATTGTTTGGGGCGGATGCCAAATGCCATTGCGTGGCCGATTTGTCGATGACGTCGGAGGATGCCCGATGCCGCCTTGCATTGTCGAACGCGACGAGAGGTTGGGTGGCGGGCTCGCCTGCGATGGCCCCAGACGCGCATTGGAAAAGGCGGGCGACGAATCCCCCTAGGGGACTGGTCCGCACTTCTTCGGGGGCGTTCTCGTCCGGGTACCTGCAGGGTGTGTTGCCGCGTTCGCGCCGGCGGATGCTCGCGTCTGACTCGGTCGAAGACGAGTGGATCCCAGCCGAGCCGGCCGAGGAGCCGCATCAAGCCCTCCTATGCACGCGTCAATACAGAGAAGATCGAAGCCTTCCACGCTCCGAGTAACGTCGAACCCGTATTTCTCTGAGTGATTTGCCGGAATTTTTCGACCTGAAGTCCATTTTTATATCAATTCGTGTCATCCAGGGGTGGCAAACTCGGGACATATGCGGAAAATGGATGGCTGCGGGGCTTTAACCGGGTGTCGTTGTTTCCAGATCTCGAGGGATTTCGATCCCGTGAGTCCGGCGAATTAGTGCGCAACACCTGATGGGAAATTCAATGCCTGTTCAGCAGTTGTCGAACCCGCAGATCCACTCATCCTCGCTCAACACCCGACCGGATCGAACCCTGAGCGTATGGGATTCACGTTCGGAATGTCGTTTCGTCGTAGCGCGGGCCCCCGCGGAACCGACTCTGTGGGATGCGTATCTGGAAGGGGCGATAGTCGGCTATCGAAAATACGGTGCCGAAAAGGCACTCGAACTGAGCCGGATACGCGACGGAAGCTCCACGGCCTTGTTCCTCGTCGCCATCGATGCGGGTGAATCGGTCGCCGGCGGATTGCGGATCCACGGCCCCTACCGATCTGCAGATCAGGCCCATGCGGTCACGGAATGGGGAACGGATCCGGGTGCTCCCGCAGTGCGCCGGATGATCGAGGATCGTCTCCCATTCGGTGTCATCGAGGCGAAGGGTGCCTGGGTATCGGACAGCGCACCGAGACGGGGTGAACTGGTGGCAGCGCTCGCCCGTATCGGCACCTTTTCGATGGATCTCCTCGACGTTCAATTCATGCTCGCGACGGCCGCCACCCATGTCTTGACCACCTGGGGATCCTCCGGCGGCGTGGTGGCACAACACATTGCACCCGTGCCATATCCGGATGATCGCTACCAGACGCGGCTGATGTGGTGGGATCGCAATAGGCGTCGGGGCCGCTCCGAATTCATGCAGCTGGCTCAACTGTTGCTCACGACGTCACGATCGAATCCGTCGTCGACCGCGGATTCGGGGGCCCGGAGCGTCGGCAGACAGAATCGGAGCGTTTCGTGAAGGAAAGTTGCGGTGACCACACCGCATTGCTGCTCGACGAGGATCACCTCGCCGCCGAGGTACTCGACAGTCTTCGCCGCGACCCCGAGGTGACCTTCGTCGATAAACTCGATGAGCAAAGGGTTGCTCTGCGTTCGCTCCTACCCACCCCGGATTCGGACGTGCTGGACGAGGCGCCGGTGTGGGCGTACTACCCCTGGCGAAAGACAGCTGTGCGCTTGCTGGGTCCGAACTCGTTCCGGCTGTTGCGACTCGATCGCAACCGGAACAAGATCACCGCGAGCGAACAAGAGCGACTGAGGGATGTGACCGTCGCGATCGTCGGATTGAGTGTGGGTCACGCGGTCGCGTTGGCTCTGACGTTGGAAGGGGCGTGTGGGGCACTGCGACTTGCGGACTTCGACGTTCTCGAGCTGTCCAATCTGAACCGAGTTCCGGGCACGGTATTCGACCTCGGTGTGAACAAGGCGGTCGTGGCGGCCCGTCGTATCGCCGAAATCGATCCGTACGTCGCTGTCACGTTGTGGGAGGAAGGGCTGGGCATCGGCTCGGTGGCCGAATTCCTGAAGGGTGCCGACGTCGTAATCGACGAGTGCGATTCCTTGGACGTCAAGGTGTCCCTGCGACGCGAGGCCCGGCGCATGGGCATACCGGTCCTCATGGCGACCAGCGACAGAGGCCTGCTTGACGTGGAACGATTCGACGATGAGCCGGAGCGTGCGATCTTCCACGGCCTAGTCGGCGATCTCGACATGGAATCGCTCGCCGGACTCGACTCTCGCGACAAGATTCCGCTGATCCTTCAGATTCTCGATGCCGGTCACTTGTCCGCGACGATGGCGGCCTCCCTGGTCGAGGTGAACGAGACGATATCCACCTGGCCCCAACTCGGTGGAGACGTCCTGCTCGGCGGGGCGGAAGTTGCGGCGGCGGTTCGTCGTATCGGGCTCGGACTACCGCTCGCGTCGGGCCGGTGCCGGATGGATCTGGACCAGAACCTCGACTACTTGGCCGATCCGCCGCCGCCGGTCGTACTTCCCGCTCCTTCACAGGCACCCGAGGGACTGGGAAGACAAGCATCGCCGCGCGATGTCGATTCGATCCTGCGTGCTGCGATGCGGGCGCCCTCCGGTGGCAATGCCCAGCCGTGGACGATCATTTCGACGGCGGAGGGAATGAGTCTGTCGGTTGCTCCGGAGTGCACAACGACCATGGACGTGGGCTACCGCGGGAGTTGTGTCGCAGTCGGCGCCGCTCTCCACAACGCACGGATAGCCGCGTCCGCCGCCGGACTGCTCGGTGCCGTGACGGTCCACGATGCGCGGCCGGGGCAGCCGATCGCCACCTTGAAGTTCGGCAGCGGAAACGACCGGGAGTTGACGAGCAGGTACGAGCAGATGCTCGACCGGACCACCAATCGACGACTGGGTGAGCCACGCCGACTGACCGACACCCAGGTGGCCGCCCTCGAGCTGGCCACATCTCGTGAAGGTGCCCGCCTCTGCCTGACGACCGATCGCGAGGACATCGCGGCGATCGGCGCCGTCTTGGCGGAATCGGACCGAATCCGATTCCTCACGCCGACCTTGCACCGGGAGATGGTCGGTGAGTTACGGTGGCCCCCTACCGACTCTGTCGATACGGGCATCGACATTCGCGCGCTCGAGCTTGATCCGGCGGAACTGTCGACCTTGATGTTGCTGCGTCGCCCGGAAGTCATGGAACGCGTGGCCCTGCAGGACGGGGGCTACGCGCTCGGAAGGTTCACGGAGGACCGTGTGGTGTCGAGTTCGGCCATCGCTGTGATCGCGGTTCCGGGCAGCAGCGCTCGCGACTATGTGCGCGGCGGGGCAGCAACTGAGAGTGTGTGGATCGAGGCACAGTCGCTCGGCCTGGCTGTTCATCCGATTTCCCCGGTGTTTCTGTACGCAATGGGAGAAATGGAACTCGACCAACTCTCACCCCGATACGGGTCGTCATTGCTGAGACTGCAGAGGGAACTCCGCGATATCGTCCGGGCGAAGGAAAACGAGTCTCTCGCCCTGGTGCTACGCCTCAGTCATGCTGCGGATCCGTCGGTGCGGAGCGAGCGACGCACCGATCGAGTCCGGAAGCGGACATCGGCATGGTGACGGGAGGGCCTGTGCACAGCGCGAAGCGACAAGAGAAACTCGACACCCTGGTCACGACCGTCGCGTCCCGGCTTACACCCGTCGATGCGGTCTCGTTTGTCCCTGTGGCCACGCGGGTACTGCAAGATCTCGTCGAACATTTCGAGGTCGACACCTGTTTTCTCCGGTTCACCGATCACGATATCGGGGCAACGGTGCTGATCGCGGAGTATCCACCGAGGCCATTCGTTCCCGATCCGGACCCTCTCGGAGTCGTGTACTTCAAGGACGCCGACTCGACGTTCGCTCAGATCGAACACCAGAAGGAGGTGGCCCACTTCCGCCCAGAGGCATCGGGCCCCGACTACAACGAACGGGTGCGTGAGGCGTCGGGCGTGCCGGAGGTATCACTGGCCGCCGTCCCGCTGCTGTCAGGGGAGATCACGACGGGCACGCTCGGATTCATCAAGTTCGGAGACCGCGACTGGACACCGGCGGAACTCGACGTCCTCAAAGCGATCGCAGCCCTGCTGGCACAGGTACAGGCACGCATCGTGGTCGAAGAGCAACTGCGGCACTCAGCCGACCACGATCCGCTCACCGGTCTTTGCAACAGGCGAGCGCTCTATCACCATCTCGATACCCGGTTGAACTCCGCCGAGCCCGGTCCCGTCGCGGTTCTCTTCCTGGATCTGGATCGGCTCAAACCCCTCAACGACTTCTTCGGCCACGGGGCGGGTGACGGTTTCATCTCGACGATCGCGGAGCGCCTGCGGGCGGCGAGTGAGGCCGACGATCTCGTTGCAAGACTCGGTGGCGACGAATTCGTGCTCGTACTGGGCGGCTCCGTCAGCCTCGAAGATGCCGAAGCGCGGGCACGCCACATTCGGGACGTGGTAACCGAGCGCGTTCACCTGGGCCGCGAGGTGGTCAGTCGCAGCGTCAGCATCGGTGTGGCCGCTGGGCGCCCCGGCGAGGCCACCACCAGTTCACTCCTGAGTCAGGCAGACCAAGCCGTCATGGTGGCCAAGACCAAGGGCGGGAACGCGATCACCGTCTTCACCGACGCGATGCAGGAAGAGAGCGAAAAGCGCAACCTGATCGAACTCAGCCTGCGCGCTGCCATCGCAGACGAATCGCTGTTTCTCGAATACCAGCCGGAGATCGATCTTCGGACCGGGCGGATAGTCGGGGTAGAGGCCCTGGTGCGCTGGCGTCACCCGTTGCTCGGATTGCTGCAACCGGCATCGTTCATCGACGTCGCCGAGGCGACCAACGTGGCGGGCGAGCTCGGCCGCTGGGTGATCCGGACAGCATGCCGGCAGTGGGCGCTGTGGCGGACGCAGATGCCCGGTCTCGATCTCGGCCTTCGAGTCAACGTGTCTCCGGGACAACTGGCTGGACTGGACTTCCTCGACGTCGTCGGGAAGTCAGTGAAAGAGTTCGATCTTCGCAAAGGTGCGCTGTGCCTCGAGATCACCGAGAATGCGGTCCTCAGTGATCTGACGTGGACCCGTCAGGCACTCGAAGGACTACACGAGATGGACGTCGAGGTTGCGATCGACGACTTCGGAACGGGTTACAGCTCGCTCAGCCACCTCAAGGCGTTGCCGGTAAGCACCCTGAAGATAGACAAAGGCTTCGTGATGGACCTGGACACCAACCCCGAGGACCGGGCGATCGTCAAGTCCATCGTCGGGCTTGCCGAGTCGTTCGGCCTCGAACTGGTCGCAGAAGGCGTCGAGAACGTCGAGTCTGCGCGGCAACTGCTCGAAATGGGGTGCCATCGTGCACAGGGGTTTCTGTTCAGTCGGCCGGTCTCAGCAGAAAAGATCGGCGAGTTACTGGCCGCCGGATCCATCGAGGTGGGGCTGTAATTGATCGTTCACGGGCAGCGGCGCGCGGCGGGGCGGCAACCCCGATCCACCCCCATGGGATATCGACTAGGCTGGCTCAGTCCGCAACTAGCCGTTCGTCCCGGCCCACGCTGTTCGCCGGCAGTTCGTCATCACTGCTCAGGAGTGTGTCGTTGTCTTCCCCGCTCATCGCTACCGAGCCCTCCGCCGACACGCCGCTAGCAGGTTTGGCGAAGATTGCGCTGGGCGACGGTGTCATCACGCAGGTTGTCGAGGCGCTCGGGCGAGATCACCTCGATGTCGTCGCGCCCCCGTCCGCCCGCCCGTTCGTGGCTGCAGCACTCGCCGAGCGCACACATCTGCTGATGGTCACCGCGACCGGCCGAGAGGCCGACGACCTCACCGCCGAGCTGCAGGAAATGATCGGTGACGGCGTGGCGCAGTTCCCCTCCTGGGAGACGCTCCCGCACGAGCGGTTGTCCCCGAGTGCCGACACGGTCGGCCGTCGTATGGAGGTACTCCGCAGGCTCGCGCGGCCCGACGACCCGGCCTACGGGGCGCCGCTGCGTGTCATCGTCACCACGGTCCGGTCGCTCGTGCAGCCCATGGCGCCTGGCCTCGGTGAGATCGAACCCATCACCCTGCGCGAAGGTACTGAACACGACTTCGACGGGTTGATCCAGCGGCTCGTCGACATGGCGTACACCCGCGTCGACATGGTGGGCAAGCGCGGCGAGTTCGCGGTCCGCGGAGGCATTCTGGACTTCTTCTCACCCACCGCCGACCACCCGGTCCGCGTCGAATTCTGGGGCGACGAAGTCACCGAACTACGCGCTTTCTCGGTGGCCGACCAGCGATCGCTGCCCGAACTCGAAATCGGGTCCGTAGTCGCGCCGCCTTGCCGCGAACTCCTCCTCACCGAGGACGTCCGGGCCCGCGCTGCTCAACTCGCCGTTGACAACCAGGCTGACGCCGCGCTCGTCGAGATGCTCGACAAGGTGTCAGGCGGCATCCCGGTAGAGGGGATGGAGGCGTTGCTACCGGTGCTGCGGCCCGGCCAACTGCAACTGCTCACCGATGTGCTGCCCGATGGCGCACACATCCTCCTGTGCGATCCGGAGAAGATCCGGACTCGGGCCACCGACCTCGTCCGAACGGGCCAAGAATTCCTCGAAGCGTCATGGACGGCGGCCTCGATCGGTGGTGCCGCCCCGCTCGACACCTCGGTACTGGCGGGAGGCGGTATCGATCTCGGCGCCTCCGCTTACCGCTCGCTTCGCCAGGTCCGAGAATCTGCGGAGGCCGCCGGACTTGCATGGTGGAATCTCAGTCCGCTCGCCTCGGGCAGCGGCGAGGAACTGGAGCTGGCGGTCACCCCGGCGCCGCAGGTGCGAGGCTCCGATGACCTTCTGGCGGAACTATTCGTGAACTTGCGGGCCCATGTGACCACCGGCGGGCGTGCCGTCGTCGTGGTCGCAGGTTCCGGCACCGCGCATCGCGTGCTCGAGCGGCTTCACGAGGCGGAAGTGCCTGCGACGGAACTCGCACCCGGGTCGGAACCTGTGCGCGGCCAGGTCGGCGTGTTGAGGGGTTCGCTTCACGACGGACTCGTGTTGCCCGGCGATGACGCGACCCCGGGTCTGGTCATCGTCACGGAGACGGATCTCACCGGCAATCGGGTGGCCGCGGTCGGCGACGGCAAGAGGCTGCCGGCGAAGCGCCGCAACCAGGTGGACCCCCTTGCGCTGACGGCTGGCGACATGGTGGTGCACGACCAGCACGGAATCGGACGATTCGTCGAAATGGTCGAGCGGACCATCGGTGGCGCGCGCCGCGAATATCTCGTGATCGAGTATGCCGCCAGCAAGCGGGGACATCCGGGTGACCGCCTGTTTGTTCCGATGGAGTCTCTCGATCAACTCTCGCGGTATGTCGGCGGCGAACTTCCCGCCCTCAGCAAGCTCGGTGGGTCTGACTGGGCGAATACCAAACGCAAGGCGCGCAAGGCGGTTCGCGAGATCGCCGGTGAACTCGTGCAGTTGTACGCGGCGCGGCAGGCGGCACCCGGTCACGCCTTCGGCCCCGACACGCCATGGCAGAAGGAGATGGAGGATGCCTTCGCGTTCACGGAGACACACGATCAGCTGACCGTGATCAGTGAGGTCAAGGCTGACATGGAGAAGGCTGTGCCGATGGACCGCGTCGTCATCGGCGACGTCGGCTACGGCAAGACCGAGATCGCGGTGCGGGCAGCGTTCAAGGCTGTGCAGGACGGCAAGCAGGTGGCGGTTCTGGTACCGACAACGCTCCTCGCGCAACAGCACCTGCAAACGTTCACCGAACGCATGGCAGCGTTCCCGATCACGGTTCGCGGGCTGTCCCGTTTCACGCATACGGCCGAGGCCAAGGAGATAATCGACGGGATGGCCGACGGCGAAGTCGACGTGGTGATCGGCACGCACCGCCTACTGCAGACCGCGGTTCGCTGGAAAGATCTCGGACTCGTGATCGTCGACGAAGAGCAGCGCTTCGGCGTCGAGCACAAGGAGCACATCAAGGCGCTCCGCACCCATGTGGACGTTCTGACCATGTCAGCAACTCCGATTCCGCGAACCCTCGAGATGAGCATGGCGGGAATCCGAGAAATGTCGACGATTCTGACGCCGCCGGAGGAGCGGCACCCGATCCTCACCTACGTCGGTGCGTACGCCGACAAGCAGGTGGCCGCGGCCATTCGGCGCGAGCTGCTGCGTGACGGGCAGGTCTTCTACGTCCACAACCGAGTCAGCTCGATCGACAAGGCGGCCCAACGCATTCGTGATCTCGTACCCGAAGCGCGGGTGGTGGTGGCGCACGGCCAGATGAACGAGGACACCCTCGAGCGGACCGTGCAGGGATTCTGGGAACGCGACTACGACGTGCTGGTGTGTACCACCATCGTCGAAACGGGTCTGGACATCTCGAACGCCAACACCCTCATCGTTGAGCGTGCGGACTCTCTTGGGCTCTCGCAGTTGCACCAGCTGCGTGGTCGAGTCGGGCGTAGCCGCGAGCGCGGGTACGCGTACTTCCTCTACCCGCCGGAGATTCCGCTCACCGAAACTGCCTACGATCGCCTCGCAACCATCTCGCAGAACTCCGACCTCGGTGCTGGTATGGCCGTCGCGATGAAGGATCTCGAGATCCGTGGAGCCGGAAACGTATTAGGGGCCGAGCAGTCCGGCCACGTGGCCGGTGTCGGGTTCGACCTGTACGTCAGGTTGGTCGGGGAGGCAGTCGAGGCGTTTCGTGCGGCAGCAGACGGCAAACCTATCGATGCCACCGAGACTCCTCGGGAAGTCCGCATCGACTTGCCCGTCGATGCGCACATTCCTCCCAACTACGTCACCAGCGACCGATTGAGACTCGAAGGCTACCGCAAGCTCGCGGCGGCAGGGGTGCTCGACGAAATCGCTGCGGTGGTAGAGGAACTGGTCGATCGGTACGGCCCGCTGCCCGAAGAGTTGCGACGACTGGTGTCCATAGCGAAGCTGAGGCTGCTGTGTCGCGAGTACGGCATCGAGGAAGTCGCGGTCGTGGGCACACAGTTGAAGATCTCCCCGATGGCGTTGCCGGATTCGAAGCAGTTGCGTCTCAAGCGGATCTATCCGAGCGCCCGGTACCGTGCCACCACAGGCATGGTGCAGTTGCCGCTGCCCAGGGCAGGTTCGGGCGGAGTGGGTGCAGATCGGGTGCGCGATCTGGAATTGGTGCAGTACATCGCGGACCTCTTGCTTGCACTGGACGGCAAAGCCGCTGGTTCCGTGGTGATGGAGGCCTGACTTATGACGGTAGTTCTGCTCGATCCCATGCGCCCGACGATGCTCCCGATGGAGGCCGTCGGGTTGGTCGGCGACGGTGTGGAGTTCACCGCAGAAGTACCCGAGCAAGTTCGACAGCTATTGACGCTTGCACCCGGAGCGGACGTTCTGGTCACGACGGATTCCAACCACCCCGCCGTCCGTGCACGGGTGGCGGCGGGGGACCGGGTTGTGGAACCACCGAAGGTTCCGGGTGACAACCTCGTCGAGGCCGCCGAGGTGATGGACCGATTGTGGGGCTACGGGGCGTGGGAGGCCACGCAGACACACCGCACCCTGTCGCACTACCTCGTAGAGGAAACGTATGAAGTGCTCGACGCCATCGAATCCGACGATTCCGATGGCCTCCGGGAAGAGCTGGGTGACCTGCTGCTGCAGGTACTGTTCCATTCGCGTATCGCGGCGGCGGCAGACGCCTTCGACGTCGACGATGTGGCTGGGGCCCTTGTAGCGAAGCTTGCGCACCGCAGTCCCCACCTCGGTAGAGATGTCGTCGGGCCGATCGACATCGCCGAGCAGGAGCGGGCGTGGGAGATCCGGAAGGTCTCAGAGAAGGCGCGGAGTTCGTGTCTGGACGGTATCGCATCGAGTCAGCCTGCCGCGTCTCTCGCGGCCAAGGTGGTCGCTCGCGCGAGCAAGGCCGGGCTCCCGCCGGAACTGGTGCCGGCCGAACTCGAGGCAGGAATGGTCGCCGAGGCGGAGGCCGAGACCGCCCTGCGCGCCACCACCCAGATGTTCATCGAGCGCATAAGGAGAGCCGAGAACTCGGCTCGCGCGCAAGGTAAATCCGTTCTCCGAGAGGAAGACTGGACCGACCATTGGCCTTCGTGAGGCTTGCGAGATTGAGCAGAGGGCAGGATCCAAAAGGATCCGCGGACCTACTGTGCGCGTCGCAATGGTTCGGGCGGGTGCGAAACGGACAGAGTGGGTGCGGATCGGCCGGCGATCTCGAACGCGCGCCGAATCCGTGCGACAACACTGGTCGGGTCGTCCAGGTGCTTCCACGTCCATCGGGCGACGGCAGCGCCGGTCGCGCGCAACTCGTCCTCACGTCGCTTCTCGTTCCGTACGGCCTCCGACTCGGTGAGAGTGGAGTTCATCGCGTATTTGCCCATGCCATCGAACTCCCCGACGACTCCACGCTCGCGCCACAGAAAGTCCACCCTGCCGATCGGCCGCCCGTCGAGGCTGTGCACGATCCGCTGGAGTTCGGGTCTTGGCATGCCCGAGCGATGGAGGAGAACCCGACTGCGCGATTCGCCGACGCTTTCGCTGAGCCCGTCCATGAACGAGACGGCCCGCTCGGCTCGGCGCGCACCGGTACGGTGGTGCGCCCTGGCGACTGCTTCCGCCAACTCTCGGCGGTCGGTGAACCCGAGACGGAGCGCATGATCTCCGGAAACCACGGCCTGCTCGAACGGAACGGTACGTGCGAAGTCGACAATGGACCGAGCCACTGTCGTGACGGTGATTCCGTCGATTACGGTCACCTCATCCGGATCGAACGGGGCCGCGTGTAGGTGGCGACGCCGACTCTTCTTGCCACCACGGTTGCGGTTGACCGTGAGATGGACCAGCGCGAGGGGAACGTTCCAGAGTTCGATTCCGTGCAGGGCCAGCGCGGAGGCGTGACTGACCGCTGTGTCAGAAAGTGAGGCCAAGGCCGTGGCCTGCGCCAGAACACGGTGTTGCCCTAATGTGTCGAGTTGGGTGAAGTCGTCTTTGCGCAGGTACGCGCCCCGTCGGACGGGTACCAGGGCACCGCACGTCCGAGAGCGGTGCAGTTCGCCGTCCGTATAGCCGTGTGCCAGCATAGTGCGGCGCCATATGAGCCCTGCAGGTTCCGAATCCATGAAGTCAGCGTGCACGGGCGGCGCCTTCTTCGGGGGCTCGATAGTGCAGTCTGTGGATAATCCGCGCGATCTGCGGACCCTGTGTGCTCGTCGCACCGGGTCCAATGGGTGCGACGAGCACATACGCGGTGCGGATTAGCGTCCGGACCTTTCGTGTGGATGATGGAGCGGTGCCTCGATGCCCCTCCCGTCCGATCCGACGTTCCCGACGACTGGGGTCGCTGTCGGCTTACCTCTCTGGAGCCGTAGTCATGGTTCTCGCCTTCGGTGCGTGCTCGCTGGAGCGGCAGCCGCGGATCGTGGTGCCCGACGGGATCCCACCCGGGAGGGGTGTCGCAATCCCGCCGATCGACATCAACGCGCCGGGGCGATCAGCTGAGCAATTGCGGGATTGGGCGGCTGGCTTTGCGGATTCGATCGGCATCGGAACTACTGCTCTCGAGGCATACGGCTACGCCGCGGCGGTGATGGCGGAAGTGAGGCCGGAATGCGGGATCGGGTGGACTACGATCGCCGGAATCGGCAGTGTCGAAAGCAACCACGGCACCTACGGCGGATCGCGAGTCGCGGCTGACGGGCAGGTGACACCGGAGATTCGGGGCATACCTCTCGACGGAAGACCGGGTGTAGCGGAGATTCCCGACACCGACGGTGCGGCGATGGACGGCGACGCGGAGTACGACCGCGCGATGGGTCCGCTCCAGTTCATTCCGGAGACTTGGCAGCGGTGGGGTGTCGATGCAAATGGTGACGGTGTGGCCGACCCGGACAACATCGACGACGCTTCGCTGACCGCAGCCCTGTATCTGTGTGCCCGCGGTGGCGACTTGACGACGCCGGAAGGGTGGCAGACGGCCCTGCTGGCCTACAACCAGTCGGTCGAGTATCTCTCGCTGGTCCGCGATCGGGCCTCGGCGTATTCCGTGGGTGTTCGTCCGTAGTTCACCACGCCACACGCCCTGGGCGGGGCGTGCCATACCGCGGCGGTTTTACTCGTGCGGCTACGCTGTTTGAAGGCACGATCTGGTGTCCTGGCACTATCGGACCGGTCAGTGCGAAGCCCATAAAAGGAGAATCAGCCAGTGTCCATCATTGAGCAGGTCGGAGCGCGCGAGATCCTGGACTCCCGTGGTAACCCAACCGTCGAGGTCGAGGTTGCGCTGGACGACAACAGTTTCTCTCGTGCTGCGGTTCCGTCGGGTGCATCGACAGGTGAGCACGAGGCCGTCGAACTGCGTGACGGTGGTGACCGCTACAACGGCAAGGGTGTCGAGAAGGCAGTCAACGCCGTCTTGGATGAGATAGCTCCGGCGATCATCGGTATCGACGCCACGGAACAGCGCACCGTAGACCAAGCGCTGCTCGACGCCGACGGTACTCCGGACAAATCGCGTCTCGGCGCCAACGCGCTGCTCGGGGTGTCGCTGGCCGTCGCACGCGCAGCCGCGGCGTCGTCCGAACTCGACCTCTTCCGCTACATCGGCGGTCCCAACGCGCACGTGCTGCCCGTCCCGATGATGAACATCCTCAATGGTGGCGCGCATGCCGACACAGGCGTCGACGTCCAAGAGTTCATGGTCGCCCCGATCGGTGCCATCACGTTCAAGGAGTCGCTGCGCTGGGGTGCGGAGGTCTACCACGCCCTCAAGTCGGTGCTGAAAGAGAAGGGCCTGGCCACCGGGCTCGGCGACGAAGGCGGCTTCGCTCCGGATGTCGCAGGTACGAGGGAAGCACTCGACCTGATCAGTGTCGCCATCGGCAAGACCGGCCTGACCCTGGGAACAGATGTGGCGCTGGCACTGGACGTCGCAGCTACCGAGTTCCATACCAAGGGCGCCGGCTACAAGTTCGAAGGTACGAATCGAACCGCCGCGCAGATGGCGGATTTCTATTCTGAACTGATCGATGCGTACCCGCTCGTGTCCATCGAGGACCCGCTCGACGAGGATGACTGGGAGGGCTGGGTCACCCTGACCGATCAGATCGGTAGCAAGATCCAACTCGTCGGTGACGACCTTTTCGTCACCAACCCCGAGCGTCTGGAGGAGGGCATCGTCAAGGGTGCCGCCAACGCGCTGTTGGTGAAGGTCAACCAGATCGGCACTCTCACCGAGACTCTCGACGCCGTCGATCTCGCACACCGCAATGGCTACAAGACCATGATGAGCCACCGCTCGGGCGAGACCGAAGACACCACCATCGCCGACCTCGCGGTGGCGGTGGGTAGTGGGCAGATCAAGACGGGTGCGCCGGCGCGCAGCGAGCGTGTCGCGAAGTACAACCAGCTTCTGCGTATCGAGGAGAACCTGGGCGACGCCGCCCGCTATGCAGGTGAAGTCGCCTTCCCGCGGTTCGCGTTCGAAGGCTGACGGTCGACGTAAGGGGTGTGGGGGTAGGTGGCACAGCGCGGTAGGCCGCGGCCGTCAGGGGCCAGCCCGGGTGGCCGTGGGTCCGGGCGTGGCGAGCGGGCTCGTGGACGTCGTGCCGACAAGGCTCCCGGTAGCCGCCGATCCCGCACCACGAAGTCGACTACGTCCGGGCAGGCCGAAGACAAGCAGGACGTTGTCGGAGGCGCTGACACCGGCAAGGTACTGTCCGGTCGCGCCCGCCAGAGTCGGGTGGGCGCGACCGGGGCGACTCGAAGTTCTCGCCCGCCGCACACGATCCTCGGGTTGTCGACCAGCCAGGCCCTGATCCTCGTGGTAGTGATATTGCTTCTCGCGCTCACCCTTGCTGTTCCGTTGCGGACCTACCTCACCCAGCGCGGTGAAGCGGATCGTCTTGCGGCGGAACGAGTTCAACTCGAAGAGGATCTGAAGAACCTGCGGATTCTCGAGGAGCGCTACTCCGATCCGGCCTACATCGCTGCGGAGGCTCGGGGCCGGCTCCGGTGGGTCTACCCTGGAGCCACACCGTTCCAGGTGCAGCTCCCCGGCGACTACCAGGAGCCACAGAAGCCGGAGGAAGAGGATCCCGAAATGTCGGGACCCTGGTACTCCGATCTGTGGAACACCATCTCGGAACCACCGGAGGCACCTGAGGTGCAGCCTGCTCCGGCGCCCCCAGAGGCGCCTCCGCCCGTACCGCCAGAACCAGGAGAACCCACCGGGTGACCACTTCGTCCGACCAGCCCAGTCCCGTGTCGCAGGAAGACCTCGACGCTGTTGCCGCCCAGTTGGGTCGCGAACCACGTGGAGTCCTCGAGATCGCGTATCGCAGCCCAGACGGCAGGCCGGGCGTGGTGAAGACCGCGCCCAAGCTTCCCGACGGCACGCCGTTTCCGACGTTGTACTACCTGACAGACCCGCGACTGACCGCAGAAGCCAGCAGGCAGGAGTCCGCCGGCGTGATGAAGGAGATGACCGAACGTCTCACGCAGGATCCGGAACTCGCGGCCGCGTATCGGCGAGCCCACGAGTCGTATCTCGCTGAGCGGGATGCGATCGAGCCTCTCGGTACGGATTTCACCGGCGGGGGCATGCCCGAGCGTGTCAAGTGCCTGCATGTGTTGATGGCGCATTCACTCGCGAAGGGACCGGGTGTCAATCCTCTGGGCGACGAGTCGGTCGCTATGGCCGCGTCGGCGTCCGGGGGGAAGTTGAGGGGCACGGCGATTCGCGCCGATTGGCCCGGTATCGACAACACCGAGGGCGCAGAACAATGACACGGGTAGCTGCCGTCGATTGTGGCACCAACTCTCTTCGGCTTCTCATCGCCGACGTGGACGATCACGGCTCATTGCGTGACGTTCGTCGTGAGATGCGTGTGGTTCGGCTCGGGCAGGGTGTGGACGCGACAGGACGTTTGGCTCCGGAGGCGATCGAGCGCACACGGGTCGCGTTGGTCGAGTATGCCGGGATGATCGCCGACGCCGGCGCCACCGCCGCCCGCATGGTCGCCACCTCGGCTACCCGCGACGCATCCAACCGGGAGGACTTCTTCTCGATGACCCGGGATGTGCTCGGCGCGGTGATCCCAGGAGCGGGAGCCGAGGTGATCACCGGCGACGAGGAAGCCCGGTTGTCGTTCACCGGCGCTGTCGGGGAACTGGATTCGGCGCAGGGGCCGTTCGTCGTCGTCGATCTCGGTGGGGGTTCGACCGAAGTTGTTCTGGGCGACGCATCGGGCGTCCATGCCGCGTTCTCCGCCGATATCGGATGCGTACGGATCACCGAACGTTGCCTCCACGACGACCCGCCCACACATGCTCAGATCGAACAGGCCCGCGCGTTCACTCAGGAGCGTCTGGACGAGGCCTTCGCCCGGGTTCCGGTCGAGCAGGCCCACACATGGGTTGGTGTTGCGGGGACGATGACCACGATTGCAGCTCTCGGCTTGGGCATGCCCGAGTACGACGCGGATCAGGTGCATCTCTCCAGCGTCGCGTTCCCACGGCTGCGCGAGGTTTGTGAATCTCTGGTTGCGATGTCCGTTGCCGAAAGGTCGGCGCTCGGACCGATGCACCCGGGGAGGGCCGACGTGATCGGCGGCGGTGCCATCGTGACTCTCGCTCTAGCCGAGGCGTTCGAAAAGAAGGCCGGCATTGATCACCTCGTCGTGAGCGAGCACGACATACTCGACGGAATAGCATTGTCGATCGGCTGAGCTATTGTGATCTGCGCACAGTTGCCGGTCCGAAAGGCCGCGACCGCCCGCCCCCATAGCCCAATTGGCAGAGGCAGCGGACTTAAAATCCGCACAGTGTCGGTTCGAGTCCGACTGGGGGCACAGGTCAGAGGCGATTCTTAGGAGGATGGCCGCCGTCTACGGCCCAAAGTTGTCACAATTTGTCACAACTGGCGCGGAACTCGCCGCAGCGAGCACTGAGGAATCCCGAGAGTGGGCGTACGTTAACAGGGTGAACGCTGCCGAGGCATGTCCGAGCCAGGCAACAATGACTGCAATTGGGACGCCACGAAGGTGCGTCGATCACCTGGGCGACAGTCGTTGTAGCGGTTTGCACGTGCGCGCCACGGGCGACTTCCTCCTGAATCCGCCAGACTCCTTGACGTCCCGCAACATATGCGGGCGTCTTGTCAGGTCAGGGTAGCGACCGGTAGCGTGCGCGGATGCCACATATCGAGACCGCTGGCGCCCGAATTCACTACACCGATACCGGCGGGCATCTTCCGGTGATCATTTTCATGCACGGATTCCTCCTCGACACCCGATTCTTCGAGCATCAGGTGGAGGCATTGTCTTCGGAGTACCGAGTGATCTGCCTCGACGCTCGTGGCCACGGGCTCACCGAGGATTCGGGTGCCCCATTTACATTTTGGGATCAGGCCGATGATGTGCTCGCGGTGATGGACACACTCGGGATAGAGACGGCGATCCTTGGCGGCATGTCGCAGGGCGGTTTCACGGTGTTGCGGGCGGCAATCACTGCTCCCGACAGGGTGTCTGGGCTGATCCTGATAGCCACGGATGGGGCCGAATACACGCCCAGGCAGAAGGCCGGCTACCGGTTCGTGTTCGACCGGTGGGCCCAAGACTCGTCAGTCGACGATTTGATGCTCACCCTCGCCTCGTCGATGATCGGCGGTACTCGCGACCAGCAGCAGGTGTGGATCGACCGGTGGCGTGAGAGCGACCGTTCCCGACTGGCGGAGGCGGTGGAGTGCCTGATCGATAGGGACTCGATCGAGGCACGACTTGGTGCGATCACCTGCCCTGCCTTGATCATTCGAGGCAGCTTCGACCAAGCATTCTCCGATGGTGCCATGCGGGCCCTGTGCAGCCAGCTCGGCGGTGAACCGCAGCTGGAGACGATCGACGCCCCGCTGGCTTCCCACGCGGTGAGCTGGACGCATCCCGAGCTGGTCGATCCGCTAATTCGGGTGTGGCTGAAAACTATTGCGGCATAACCTGATTGTCCACTTGCGAGGTCATCAGGATGTAATACTCCGTGCGGCTGTGTAGAAGGACTGCTGAGTCGCGGAATCTACGCGAATCCGCCGTTCGTTCAATAGTGACTGAAGAGGCAGTCTTTGCTGAGGTTGTCAAGTAGATCAGGTGACCACTTTGGTGACATTTTGGCGTAGGGGGCTACCCGCCATCGCAACAGTCTTACGACGAAACTCGCGACGGCCGACCATTCCCCGAGTGCGGTCTTCGACTGGTACCGCTGCTCAGACTGGCCAGTGAGAACGACTCCCGCTGGCGTGTTTTGACAAAACACTGACGCGAAAGGACAACGAGTCGGCGTTGTCACTGTGTAGCGTCAGATTGACCTGATCCAATCCAACACATGTGAGGCCAGCAAGGCGACGCGCAGTTCCTCGACCCGGCCGCGCTCACACAGGCCTGACCGGTGACCCAGGGAGCATCGAACAGGAGGTGTGCATCTGATGCTACGAAGACGACTCTCGCTCGATAACGCAACCCGTTCGAAGGACCTGACGGGCAAGACGTACATCGTGACCGGTGCCAACTCCGGCGTCGGACTCGAGACCACCCGCCAGCTGGTCAAGCAGGGTGGCCACGTTGTCATGGCATGTCGACGGACCGACGCCGGGGAGGAAGCCGCACGTAGCTTCCGTGGACTAGAGGGAACCTATGAGGTCGAGCGGCTAGATCTCGCCGACCTCGACTCGGTGCGGGACTTCGTATCCAGATTCAAAGCCAATCATGACCGACTCGACGGCCTGGCCTGCAATGCCGGCCTAGTCACGATGGCCAGCCGGCCCGAGTTCACCAGGGACGGCCTGGAGATGACGATCGCCGTGAGCTACTTCGGTCACTTTCTGCTGACCGAGCTGTTGCTCGACGCTTTGAGGGCAAGCGCACCCTCCCGCATGGCCATCGTCTCGTCCGTGACCCATGCCGGCAGTCCCAACAACCGGCCGGATGTCAATCTGGACGACCTCAACTACGAACACCGCGACTTCAACAACTTCGCCGCCTATTCCGAGGCCAAAGTGGCCAATGTCCTCTACGCCCGAGAGCTGGCTGAGCGACTCGAGGGCACCGACGTCTCGGCCTTTTCGGTGCACCCGGGCTGGGCCCGTTCCAATTTCGGTTCAGGAGGCAGCCTTCCGATGCGCATTGCCATGGCCGTAATGAGGCCGTTCAGCAGATTCGTCTCGGACAGCAACGAGCAGTCGGCCCAGACCACGCTGCACTGTCTGCTCTCCGACGACGCACCGAACCACCCCGGAGCCTATTTCAGCCAGAGCAGCGTGCTCTACCGAGATAGGAAGTGCCGAGGCGGCGGTTGGCCGATGGACACCCCGAACCCGAACGCGAAGAACATCGAGACCGCCCGCAAGCTAGTGGACATGAGCTACGGCATCGTCGGCCTGGCCAGGCCGAACGGACCGCGCTGAAGGCCGGGAGGGGCTTCCCGCCGTACCGCCGACGCCCGGGAGCAAATCCGACACGCGACACGCAGTCTAGGCCGGGGTGGTCGCGTCCGCAGTGAGCGGCCGTTGCGGAAGTATCGCGGTAATGGCTTCAACTCGCGCTGGCGTGTTCTGACAAATCACTGACGTGAAAGGACAACGTGTCGGCGGCATCAGTGTCTAACGTGGATTGCGTCCGGGAGCTCCCACAACGGAGGGTGTGAGAACCATGGCAGACCAGAAGGTGATCTTGGTCACGGGCGCCAGTAGCGGAATTGGCCTGGCGTCGGCGTTGGCGTTGATGCGGGCCGGCCACGTGGTCTACGGCGGGGCGCGCCGGGTCGCCTTGATGAACCCGATCGTGGCCGCGGGCGGTCACGCCATCAGTCTCGATGTCACCGAGGATGATTCGGTCCAAGCCGCGGTTGATCGCGTTGTTGCCGAGCAGGGGCGCATCGATGGGGTGTTGGCCAATGCGGGCTATTGTCTGCTCGGGCCTGCCGAGCTGTGTTCCCCCGAGGAGGTCACGCGCCAGTTCGATACCAACGTCGTGGGCATGGCGCGAGTAATCTCCGCGGTACTACCACATCTGCGCCGACAGCGATCCGGACGAGTGGTGATCACCTCATCGGCGGCCGGGCATGCCTCCGTACCGAATATGGGGTGGTACTGCGCGACCAAGCATGCCCAGCAAGCCTATGGCGACGCGCTACGCATGGAGGTCAAAGAGTTCGGCATCCAGGTCGTGCTCATCGAACCCGGCTACATCGCAACCGAAATCGCGACCGCCAGCCTGCCCACACTCGACCTCGCCGAGGCCCGTCCGGGGGCCGACGAATATCGGAAGCAGATGGCCACGCTGCGCACGAAGTTTGCCCGGAGCGTCAACAACGGTGCCTCCCCGGAGACCATCGCCCAGGTCGTTACTCGCGCGTTCGGCGCCCGCCGTCCGCGCCGTCGCTATCACCCCAACCTCGACGCCCGCAGCGCCATATTGCTCGAGCGCACGATTGGCGACGTGCTGATCGACCGGATCGTGCCACGCCAATCCATCCGCTGACGGACCTACACGTCAACTCGGCTGGCTCACTGGAGGTCATCAATGCAAACCTACGCTTTGCCCTCCGGTGTTGGTGTCTTGCTGCATGACCTCGGAATTGATGCGGCAGCCATCACTCGACGGGCGGGCCTGCCCCTGGACGCGATGAGCCGCCCAGGTTTCCGTGTCGGCGCCGAGGATTACTTCGCGCTGTGGCTGGCGATGGAAACCGAATACGAACACGGCGATGTCGCCGTCGGTGCCGCCCGCGCGCTGAGCGCCGAAGCTTTTGACCCCGTGCTGTTCGCCGGGTTGTGCAGCCCAAATCTCACCGCGGCCGCGCACCGCATCGCCGACTACAAGCGGCTGCTCTATCCGGTGACGTTCGAGATCGATGACTCCTCGGGGCTGACACTGCAATTGCAGTCCCGCGGGGCGTTCGAACCACCGCCGGTTCTTGCCCGGTTCGAGTTGCTCTTCTGGGTTGCATTCGCCCGACTCGCGACCCGCGAGCGCATCAAACCCGTGCGCGTGATGGTCCCTGTTGTCCCCGATGATCAAATCGAGTGCACGGCATTCCTCGACGGGTGCCGATTGACACGAGGGCGTCGGGCGCAGATCCAGTTCTCAGAGTTGGACGCTCGACGTCCTTTCGTGACGTCGAACGAGCCGATGTGGAACGTCTTCGAGCCCCAACTGCGACGTCGGCTTCAGGATCTCGAGACAAACGCGACATGGACCGACCGGGTCCAAAGCGTTCTCCTGGAAGCGCTTCCGGCCGGACGCCGGGCACTTGCTGACGTCGCGAGCGACCTGAACATCAGTGCCCGCACCCTTCAGCGATACCTCACCGCCGAGGGGACGTCGTTTCGCGGCGTCCTTGGCCACACCCGTGAGCGCCTAGCGCGGCACTATCTCTCTCACACCGCCCTCAATGACACCGAGATCGCGTTGCTGCTCGGATATGATGAACTCACCTCATTGCATCGCGCCTTCCGCACATGGACAGGCCAAACCATCGGAACCCAACGAGAAGCAGCCGTCTGGGCATTGCCGCAACGGGATCAACTGCGAACCCTGCCGTTAGCGGTCCAAACGCAGATGAGGAGGGACAGACATGACAACCAACACACCTAGCTCCGCCGCCACAGCGATCGATCGTCTCGACCCGCTCCGTTGGGCAAAGACCTCGCCGCTGCAACGTTTGCGTCTGCTCGAGACGGTACGGGAGAACTGCAGGGCCTACGCTGAGGAACTGGCGCGCGCCGACGCAACGATGAAGAACGAGCTGATGGGTGAAGAGCTCTACAGCATTTCGACATCGAAGGTTGCCACGGTGGTGCCGATTGCCAACACGCTCAGTGCGTGCATCGAGCTCTATGAGCATCTGGCGCAGGACGAGATGATGGAGCCGGCGTCGATTACCCAAGTGGCCGATGGTCTCTTCGACGTGCAGGTGGCGCCCCGCGGCCACCGGGAACGGCTGATGAACCCCCATCAACGGCAGGTCCTGCGCGTCCGAGGTGAGCCAACCCAGATCAGCCCGATGGACAAACCGGCGGGCATCATCGCGGTTCTCGGGGCGGGTAACTACAGCTCGTCGCTGGAGATGGTCAAAGCCCTGTTTCTGGCGAATTGCGCCGTGGTGCACAAGCCCCACAAGCTCAATCGGCACACCGACAAGGTGTGGGCCAAGATCTTCGCACCACTGGTCGAACACCAGGCACTGAGCTTCTTGGAATCGGATCCGGACCGCAGCCTGAACACCGATGCCAGGCTGTCGAGGATCTACTTCACCGGCGGCACCAGCACCGCATTGCGGATTATGGAGTCGACCGATACGCCGCTGGTGTCAGAGTGCGGCGGAAACAACCCGTGCATCGTCGTGCCCGGCGATCGTGCCTGGACCGACAAGGAGATGCAGCACCAGGCAATCCAGATCGCCACCACCGCCAAGATGAACGGGGGAGCTGTGTGTGGCCGCGTCCAGACCATCGTCACCAGCAAACACTGGCCGCAGCGCGATCAGTTCCTGGCCGCGCTACGGAAGGCGATCGTCGCGGATACTCCTGCCGCGGGCACCTACTATCCGAGTTCCGACCAAGTCGCCGAGGACTTCAAGAACGCCTATCCAGATGCCGAGGTCCTCGAGCCCGAGGATGGTTCCTACCGGTCGGGCGTATTCTTACTGATCACTGGTGCTGAGGAAGATGGTTACGCCACCCGCCACGAGGCGTTCACCCAGATCATCGATGAGGTCCCCCTTGATGTTGCCGCCAACGCTGCAGAGTTCCTCCCGCACGCGGTCGACTTTGCCAACACCAAGCTGCTCGGCACGCTAGGGTGCTCCGTTCTCATCGACGAAGACACCAAGAAAGCCCACCAGGCGGTCTTGGACCGCGCAGTGAGTGATCTGCGCTACGGCGGAATCGCGGTTAACACCATGCCCCCGTTCATTTTTCTGAGCCCCTACCTGACTTGGGGTGGTAATGAGGGAGGCCGCGAGTTCGTCTCGGGCCAAGGCAACTTCGGCAATCTGCTGTGCTTCCAAGACGTCGAGAAGTCGATCATGACCGACCACTTCACCTCGGCCGGGCACATGATGAACACCAACAAGGCAGGCTTCGACGCATTCAGCGAAGATTACGCCCGCTACGCACTAAACCCCAGCTGGATCAACCTCACCCGGCTCATGGGCGAAGCCCTGGTCGGCAACCTGCGCCGCAGAGACTTCTAGCGCTCAGCCGATGTAGTAACCGCAGTGACCCACGTGGCGAAACACCGCCCGAGCTGAAGAAGGCGCTCGGGGAGTCGGGACTTGGGTGAGGAGAGAAGAGCGAACTTCGAGAGGAACCAAATACGACGACGCCCTGCTGCTTGCACGTGACCCGTTCCGGATTGCGCGCGCGCTCTCGCTTCGGCGTCTCCAGTCGACTTTCTCCACGACGGATCCCGACGACACGACATCGGGACCTGGCGAATGCGGCGACGACGTGGGTGGGCTCTTCGGAATCGCGCACTACTACACCGGGTACGTGATGCCGGTCAGCTCTTCGGAGACGCTCCATAGCCGACGTTGGATGTCGGCGTCGTGTGATTGTGCGCTGGATTCAACGAGTTTCGGGTGGCCGCGCATCTCGCGAAAGCCATCCGGGCCGTAGTACTGGCCGCTGCGCACACTGGGATCGGTTGCCGCGCGCAACGTCGGCAGTGCACCCATGGCTGCGCTTTGCGCCACCAGTCCTGACAGGAATTCAAGAGGTGGCCTGACTATGCCCGGAATGTTGCGGGTGAGCTCGGTGTTGGAGCCGCCGGGGTGCGCGGCCACCGCGATCGTCTGGGCGTTCTTCTCCCCGAGCCGACGCGCCAGTTCGTAGGTGAACATCAGATTGGCCAGTTTGGCCTGCCCGTAGGCGTCAACGCGGTTGTAGTTCCGCTCCAGCTGTAGGTCGTCGAAGTGAATCTTGGCGCGAATCCGATGACCCAGGCTGCTGATCGTCACCACCCGCGACCCCTCGATCGTCAGCATGTTCTCGAGTAGCTGGCCGGTGAATGCGAAGTGGCCGAGGTGGTTGGTGCCGAACTGCAACTCGAAGCCGTCTCTCGTGGTGCCCTTCGGAGTCCACATGACGCCGGCGTTGTTGATCAGGAGATCGATTCGTGGATGGTTGGTGCGCAGCTCCTCGGCCGCCTCGTGGATGTTCTCCAGTGAGGTGAGGTCGAGTTGCTGCAGCGCGACGCTTGCGTCAGGACTGGCCGTCTTGATGCGATCGGCGGCTTGCTTACCCTTCTCGAGGTTACGCACCGCCAAAACGACATGGGCGCCCTTGGCGGCGAGAACGGCGGCGGTCTCATAACCAAGGCCGGTGTTGGAGCCTGTGATGATGGCGACCCTGCCGGATTGATCGGGCACATCGGCTGCAGTCCACTTCATTGCGGTCCCCTCATTCGCTGCTGTCAATCCACCTTCTGACAGATTGCCACATATGTTGTGGCGTCGGCGAGTACCCGAAGAGACGATCGACTTGTGCAAGGCGCATTCATAGCGCAACCCCGGCCACTTCTTCCGCTGCTTCTTCACCGACTCAGGTTGCGGGGGCCACTCGGGCGTCTCCCTTTCGGCGCCCTCATGAATGTGAATTAGCCAGTTTGTCAACGCATTTGGTGTGTCAGATGATGAGATGAGCGATGCGGACGAGCAGGTAACCGCTCATGTTGGCGATCGTAACGTACCCGTACTCCGAAATCGGGCGAGGACCGGCGAGGATCAGCTCTTGCGGAGTAGCCGATAGTGCGTACGAGTGTCCGGGTCAAGGTGCTCGGTGGCGTAGCTCAGCGCCGTAGCGCCCATCTCCGATGCGTGCTGGTCCAGGAATCCGAGCAGCAGACCGCGGTCCACTCGCTTGCCGACCTCCCGGAGCATCCAGCCGGTCGCCTTCTGCGTCAGGTCGCGCCGGTCGGGGAGTACTTGGGCCGCCAACTCGAGTGTCGTGGACGCATCCCCGCGCCGGATGAAGCCGAACGTCGTAAGGAGTGCCACGCGCCGACGCCACAGGTCTTCGTCGGTGCCGAGCGCGAAAACCGGCGAGCGGGACCGATCGTAGAGCCAGTCCCCGAGAATGTAGAGAGCCGACAAGTCCACCAAATCCCAATTGTTCACCCGCCCCCGCATGACGGCGGCTAGGTAGCGTTCGGCGATACGCTCGCGAAGGTCCTCATCTCGGCTGCGGACTCGGCTCGCCCTCTTGAAGGCGTCGACGAGGATCAGGAGTCCGACCAGTCGATGCTCGTGTACCGGGCTGTCGAGAAGAGCGTCGACCTCGTCGAGTGAGAGCGAGGCGAAGCGCTTCGCCACCTTCCGGAGTGCCGGCACCCGCACCCCGACGAACACGTCTCCCTCGCCGTACTCGCCGACACCTGTCTTGAAGAAACGCTGCAGCACTCGCGCGTCGTCCGCGTCGGCGAGGTCGTCCAGGGCGGCGATGACGCGGTCAGCGGTCGCCATGGCCGTCACGATACGGTCTCGTCGGGGCCGGAATGGTCCGTGGTGCTGGATCGTTCGATGAGCTTTCTCCTTGGATCCGTATCTGGTGTCGATCTCGAGGAGGTGCCGGATAGCCGCCTCAATCGCCCCCGAGGTAGATCAGCTCCCATCGTGGCGTTCCAAACGCCTGGACGAGCAGTTTCGAACCCACTGTTGCCGAACCGATGTTTCCGATATGCGGACGGACTCCGCTATAGGTTCCCAGCCATCCTTGCCCCTCATCGGGGCAACGCATCCGCAGCGTCAAGACCTCTCCGTCGTCGAGCCTGTGGCGACTGACGAATTCGCCGCCGGAGAGCATTTGAAACACCTCGTCGACACCCTTGCCGGTGGGTGCGACGTTCACGTGGAATCTGTCGAACCTGCTGTAGTCGACGCCTTCCTGCACCTGATGTAACTGGGGGTAGCCGTAGCCCTCATTGGTGACGAATGTGGTGATCGAACCTCCCCCAGGGACCTCAGGCGTACGCCCGGCTTGGGCGACGATCTCTAGTAACCGGTCCATCGGAAGCAAGAAGTGCTCTTTGACGCGCTCGACTCCTGCCTCGTCGAGCAGGGGTTTGGCGAGGAGAGCGCGTGTAGCCGCGTCTCGATTCCGCAGATCGAGTGGCCACACACCGACGCCGATCTTCCGTAGTTCCGAGTTGATGTCCGAGAGCGTTTCAGGTTCGGCTCGGCGATCGGAGAATGTCAGCGATAGTCCCTTTTCCATGTTCATCACGAATTCGGGGTTACCTGGAATTTGCGCATCATGTCGTAGTCCTCATGGGTGATGATGTGACAGTGCCATACAAAGATCCCAGGACGATCGAAATGGGCGACGAGACGGGTGACCTGTCCGGCCAGCGCTAGAGCAGTGTCTTTTCGGCCTTGCTCGTTGGGCTGAGGCGGGACGGGATCGCCCTTCAGACCGTGAAAATCGAGGGTAGCGCCCTGGAATGTGCGGTTGGGGTCGTCCATCAATTGCTGGGTCCTATTGACGAGATCACCATCGAACTCCTGGCGATCGACCACTTCGAACTGCACCTGATGAATATGCATCGGGTGTGCCGACCCGGTGGTGTTGTAGATTTCCCAAATCTCGGTGGAATTCTCAGGGACGACTTCGGTAATTTCGTCCATATAGAACAGTGATCCCGCTTCCATAGTGCCCATCAGAACCAGAGTCCTGTCCACGTCGTCGTGCAGATTGAACAGCACGAGTTGCCTGACCGTCTCCGGATTGTCTCGGGGGAGCAGTTGGAGCGGCTCGCGTAGCGATACCGCCGGTGCGAAATTGACGGCCTGGATGCCTGATTGCGGACCCACCTCATCGATGTCAAATCGCATGACCAGACCGGTTGATTCGGGATCTGCGATAGTGGCAAGACCGCCCATGCCATCTGTTATTACCCGGTTGCCGCCTTCGTTGTAGACAAGTTTCATGGAATTTTCGGGGTCAGCAGGATCAACGTACCCGCGGAACGGCAATTCAGGGCCAAGATTCTTGAGGATGATCTGCTGCCCGGCGCAATCGGTGAAGTCGACGACTATATCCATCCGCTCTGCCGGAGCTACTACCAGTTGGGTGAGTCGAACGGGGGAATTCAAAAATCCGCCGTCGGAGCCGATTTGGAACATGTCCATTCCGTTGTCGAACTCGAGGACGTAGCTACGGGAGCTGGAGCCGTTGAGCAGCCGCAGACGGTACTTGTTCGGTTCCAGTTCGACTTTCGGCCACGCCATCCCGTTGACCAGGATGTGGGTTCCAAAGAATTCATCGAGCACTGTCGGGTCCGGCCAGTCGTCGGCGATCTCTTTCTCGGTGATCGGGTTTATCGGCTCCCCGTGGCGTCCAGGGTAGTAAAGGTTTCCCTCGTCATCGAATAGTGCATCATGAATAACTATTTCGATCATGTGATCATCATCAGGGATGATCGAGCCTTCGATGAGACGGTCTTCATTCTCATCCTTGATGAGATACATTCCAGCTAGTCCGGCGTAAACATTGAGGCGAGTCATTCCTACCGTATGATCGTGATACCACAATCCGGCAGCTTCCTGCGTATTGTCGTATAGATACGCGGGCTTATCCCAGTCTGGACCGGTCGATTGATAATCTTGCGTGTACCACGCGTCCGGATTGCCGTCACTTTCTGCCTCCGTGTGGCCCCCGTGTAAGTGGATGACAACCGGCTTTTGCTCGATGAATTCTGCCGTTGCATTGGGGAGATGGGGCGTATGCAGTGTCAAATCTATCGGCAGAATATAGGGCTTGTCATTGGGCAACTGATTCTGCCATTCGACCTGAACATCTTCGTTCGACCGGACAATGATTGTGGGTCCGGGTGATGTCACCTGGCCTTGGTGTTCGAATCCGTAAACGGTCGTTGTCATTTCACTGCCGTCGGATGCGCGAAGCCCAAGCCACTGTCGGGTCTCCCTGATCGGTACCGTGAGGGCCGCCCCCGCTTCAGCATAAATTCTTGCCGGCATCGGAAGCAGATTACTGAACTTTTCCTGTGTCGCCGGATCCAATAGCGTTATGTGCGTTGCGGTATGACCCTCTTCTGTCTGGTTGGTCGATGTACTGCATCCCGCAATGGCGAGGGCCCCGGTCGCGACTGTTCCCTTCAAGAATGTCCGCCGTCCCACCATCGGATTTGCGGGCGTAAGTCCTGGTCGCTTTTTCATTGGCGGGTCTCCGAACATGCGAGGGACGCGAATCACTGCCGAGTCTAAGTGTGATTGGTGTCATAGCATTTGTAGCAATCTGCCCGTGGATCGGAGTTCGTCCGATTCCGGGCGCAGCGATAGGGCCGCATCGCAGGGTGGTGGCGACGCCTCAGAGGTCAGGTACGGGCCGTGACCTGGCACATCTGTGCTGGGGTGGCGCAGATCTACACGGGCTGCGCACAGCGCGCCTGCCCAGCGAATTATCAGTGAGTTCTCAGCCGGACCGACCGACTATTCGTCGAGGATCGGGCCGGGGAATTCGAGCTGGAGCCAGCCTGGAAGCGGCTGGGGGTGTCTGCGTCAGATTCCGTAGAAGCTCCCGGAGGAGCCCCACGATCCGGTTCCCGACCCCTCAGTAACGGTGACGGTGGTTTGCTGAGTGGTTTCTCTACCAAGTTCCAGGGGTGGGGTGGTTCCCCACTGTTCGTCCGAAAGGACCCCCAACGGACCACCCTTGCAGCCCCACTCCACTGTGTACCGACCGGGGTCAACTGTGGCGCGCAGCTCGACCTCTTGTCCCTCCAGCACGACGTCCGGGCCGACGAAGGCGACGGGAACGAGCTTGTCGACGGGTGTGACCCACATGGTGCAGATCACCGCACCGAGGGCGTCATACAGAGCCGCCATGACCACCTCTCCCGCTGTCCCTGAGATGTCGACAGTGAGGTCGTCGGGAGCCGCGGATACAGCGGGTGCAGAAAGGAGTGTCAGGCCTGTGGCGGCTGCGGCAACTCCTGCAGATCGAGCGAGCGAGGTCTTCATTGGCGCATTCCTCCGGACGTCTGGGTTCCCGGTTGTCATGAGGCAAGACCGTTCGTGGCGAGTATTCCACCTAGCGCCTGGATTCATCGGGAGGCAAGACGCGGGGCTGGTGAACCGAGTGTTCCGGTGCGTCATCGACGTCGATACAGGGTCTGCGACGAAGTGAATCTTCGTTCCCGTCACTGGTCGCGCCCTACTGTCGGGTAGGAGTGGATTGGACAACGGGAGTCGACGATGTTCCAAATGAGGATGAGACAGGCTACGCTCTTGCCTTGATCGTCGGCAAAGCCGGTCGATTTCATCATCGAATGGGAGCATGCATGTCTCGAAAGTTATGGCAGAGTTCCGTGGCGGGCGTCGCGATGAGTGCGATGGTGCTCGCCGGCGGACTCTGGGGGGCCGGAGTCGCAGCGGCTGATGAGAGCACGGCAGATACTGCGGCAGACACTGCTGCGGCAGGAGGAACCGGGTCCGCAGGAGGTGCGGCCGAAGAGGATCCCGACTACCCCTCCGCGAACACCGTCACGGCTGGTGACATCAAGATCACCAGGAGTGTTGTGGGCTCCGATGCGATAAAGGCAGGTGAAGAAGTCACCTTCCGTACCCAGATCAGGACGACGGGCGAGCCGGCCACCGTCCTGCAGATCACCGAAATGTTCCCCGAGGGCTTCCAGTACGTGGACGGCACCGCACGGGTGCGGTCGGCGCCCCTCGAAGGCGGCAGCCAGGAATGGGACGACGACATCATGCCGTTCACGGATGCCGACGCCAACGCCCTGGAAGTGCCGACTGATGGGTGGCCGCTGACGAGCAACGGTGAGGGCGTGACCTACGAGGCCACGTACCTGGTCCCGGATGACGCTTCCGGGGGGGATCTGTTCGAGAGCAAGGCCACCGTCACACTCGACATCGACCCGGACGAGGAGAATGTCGACGAGGTCAACGAGACCGTCTCAGGCGTCTGGGTGGAGGTCGGTCGACGGAGTGCCGCAGACGTGATGCAGACCGGTTCGGCGACTCTCGGCTTTGACGGCGACACCGGATCGGTCGTTCTCGACGACCCGGCTGAGTTCGTCAGCGAAGTCGTTGTCAAGATTATCGACAGCCAGAGCTGATTTCGAGCACCACGTCGAAATCTGTCGCGGGCGCCTTCACACAGGATGTGTGAGGGCGCCCGCGCTCTAGATCGACCCAATCGTGTGCAGGTTCAATGCGAGGTCAGACCATGATGTCGCGGCGGATCATCTTTCCGGTGGCGTTGCGGGGCAGCGGGTCGGTGGTGATCCGCCACCGCGACGGCACCTTGAAGTACGACAGACGCTCGGCGACGTAGTCGCGCAGTTCGTCTTCCGTCGTCGTGGCATCCGCTCGCAGCACCACTAGCGCGGACACTTCCTGCCCCAAATCCTTGTGAGGCGTCCCGATCACGGCGCACTCGAGCACACTGGGGTGCTCGTCGAGGCACTGCTCCACCTCGACGGGATACACATTCTCACCGCCGCGCAGGATGAGATCCGACCTACGTCCGACCAGGCGCAGCCGGCCGTGCTCGACGACGCCGCAGTCGCCGGTTCGCAACCACCGTCCGGGAGCGATCGCCGCGTCGGTCGCCGCCTCGTCTCCCCAATAGCCGAGCATGACGTATGGGCTGCGCACACAGATCTCACCTTCGGTGCCATCGGGTACTCGCTCACCGTGCGGATCCCGGATCTCCATACTGACGGTGATGATCGGGCGCCCGAGTGTGTCGGGGATTTGTTCGAGTTCTTGCGGGGTCGCGACGGCGATCGCGGTACAACTCTCAGTCAGCCCGTAACTGTCCGCCAGCGAGGTTCGGGCGAAGGGTGCCTTCTCACGTAGCCGTTCCTTGAACGCCGGCGACGAGGGCGCCGAGGCCAGCGCGAACGACGTGAGCGAAGACAGGTCGTACTTGTCGAGGTCCGAGTGCTCGATGAGACGTGAGGCCATAGTGGGGACCGCACCCCAGTTGGTGACACGCTCCCTCTCGACGAGTCCGAGCACCGCGTCCACGTCGAATCCGCCCTGGTGCATGACGACTGCGCCACCGGTCGCCAGTCGCGGAATCACCAGATTGTGCAGGCTCGCAATGTGGAAGAGCGGGGATGTCAGTAGATAGCGCAGTTCACTCGGTACGGACGGGTCGACGGGTCTTCCAGTGAATTCGCCGGCCAGGGCATCGCTGAAGCGGTGGTAGTCGACGACGGCCAGGATGTTTCGTTGCGAGTGCAGGGC
The DNA here is from genome assembly GCF_001767395.1 of Rhodococcus sp. WMMA185. NCBI lineage: Bacteria > Bacillati > Actinomycetota > Actinomycetes > Mycobacteriales > Nocardiaceae > Rhodococcus > Rhodococcus sp. WMMA185. Next base: position 483,697 of record NZ_CP017014.1, read on the forward strand.
ACCCTTGGGCCTACCGCTCGTGCCGCTCGTGTAGAGGATTACGGCGGGATCGTCCTCGTCGACTTCCGTCTGCGGCATTGTGGCTCCCGCGTAACGGGAGAAGATCTGAGGAAGATCTCCTTCCATATTGAGGACCGGGATATCGGTGCCGACGGAGGCGAGAGACTTGGCACCGTCTGCGTCTGCGATCACCACCGTGGGGCTGCTGTGCCCCAGCGCGTACTCGACTTCCCGCGGCACCCACCAGGCGTTCAGCCCGACGCTGATGGCACCTAGCATTTGAGTGGCCCAGAATGTGATCACCCACTCGGGCGCGTTCGCGGCGAGAATTGCGACTCGATCGCCCTTTCGGACTCCGTAGTCGTCGCGTAACGACGTCGCCAATGCAGCGACGGCCGCCGCGTGTTCGGTGTAGGAGAGTCGACGGTCCGTCGTCACGAGGTAGTCCCGCTCGCCCCACTGGAGCGAAGCAGTGAGGAGTTCACCTACCGACCGTCCTCGGTTCTTCATCACCGGCATCTGGGCACCGAGTACAGACTCTTCGACGATCTCGAACCGTCCGCCGGGACCGGTGAGGCGGGAAATCACTTGATTGAGGTATTGCTGCGGATCTGTTGGGACAGTCATCGGCCGACCTTTCGTCCTCGCGCACTTGTGATCGGTACACGATGGCACGCCGCGACGCGTTCCCGTGGCATATTGACGCTCATCGCGAAGGGCCCGAGATTCCCTTCGCCGAAGGTCCCAGTTGGTCAGTCAGGTTGCACCGGTGTGACATTGGGCGGTGAAAGCCAAGGGAACTCTACTGCTGCGCCTGAGCCGCTGCCGCCCGTGCACCCAGATCGTCGAGGCAGATCTGATGGCGCGGCGGGCGGTCGACAATCACCTCCCGGCTCGTACCGAGTTCACGATCGACGTGTAGGAGTTCACCCGACCGCAGGGGCGTCCACCCAGGGTCTTCGTCCATCTGCTCACTTGCGACCACCACCGATGGGTATTCGGCGAGATGTTCGGCCCGCGCACGAATTCTGCCGGTTGCGCTCGCGTGTTGAAGGTGCCGGCCGCCGCTTGGACCGCCGGCCCGACGTTCGAGGACCAGAAGGTCGTGAGTGTCCGGGTAGCGCAGCGCCCACAGGCTGTCAGGGGTGGTCAGGACGAAGTTGAGGGCGTAGATCGGCTGGTTGTCGGCCAGCCACCGGACCCCCGCGGTGATACCTGCCGTCACGTCGCCCCGGCATATGTCGATGTGGCGGGTGATGAGTGCGAAAACGCGCTCGGAGTCGGTGTCGCCGTGGACGAGGCCGAGGTCCGGCCCCAGTTCGGACTCGAGTCGGGGTAGGTCCTCGACCACGCCGTTGTGAGCGAAGAGACGACCACGCTGAGTGAAGGGATGCGTGTTCTGCGGAAGCAGGTCACCCGTCGTCGCAAACCGGATGTGAGCGATGAACGTCGCCGAGTACCGGTGCTTCGCCTCCTCCGCAAACTCCCTGTCCCCGTATGCGGCGAGCGGTTGCTTCTCGACTACCGGGGTTCCGTCCGCAGCGTATGTCCCGAGCCCCGTTCCGTCCGGGTCGCGCCGACTTTGCTGCAGGAGGCTGTCCGGTGCGTCGAGCAACCAGAAGGACGCGCGGACGCGGTGTGGGGAGGCGGACAGCCCGAACAAGCGGCACACAGGTTCTCCCGTCGACTGGCCAGTGGTTCCGGGACGGCTCAGCGGTAGTCAGGATTGGCGAAGTCTGGGCGGCACCCGGCTTCCCATTCCGAACGCTGATTTCCATACGCGGGAAAGCCGCCCGCACTCTTGAGCATCGCCGCGGTATGCATCAGGTTGTACGTCATGAACGTGGTGTTGCGATTGGTGAAGTCGTTCTCCGGGCCGCCGGATCCTTCATCGAGATAGGACGGTCCCGGGCCCGCCTCGCCGATCCACCCGGCATCTGCCTGCGGGGGGATCACATATCCGAGATGTTGGAGGCTGTAGAGAATGTTCATCGCACAGTGCTTGACGCCGTCCTCGTTGCCGGTGATGAGGCATCCACCTGCTCGGCCGTAGTAGGCGTACTGGCCCCGGTCGTTGAGAAGTGAAGAACAAGCGTAGAGCCGTTCGATCACCAGTTTGGTGACGGAGGCATTGTCGCCCAGCCAGATCGGTCCGGCCAGCACCAGGATGTCGGCGTCCAGGACGCGTCGATACAACTGGGGCCATTCATCACTCGGCCAGCCGTGTTCGGTCATGTCCGGGTATACGCCGGTCGCGATGTCGTGATCGACGGCCCGGATCTGATCGACGGTGACGCCTTCCTTCTCCATCACACCGACGCTGCGGTCGATCAGCCCCTGGGTGTTGCTCACCTCCGGAGATCGCTTCAAGGTGCAGTTGATGAACAGGGCGCGCAGACCGCTGAAGTGGTGTGCGTTTTCCGGCGATGAAGTAGTCATCGGCTTCTCCCATGAAGTGGGTCTCGAATCAGATGAGTTCCTTCGATCCACGATAGGCCGCGGCAGCTCATCGGGGGAGAGAAGCTCTCCTAGTCAGGTTGAGCTGACCATCTCGATCCCGGACGAATTTGCTCGAGTGGGTCTAGAACGGCCATTGCCTTCGCTGCACCCGAGGGGGTGGGTACGCACTGAGTCCAGCTCTCGATGTGCCTGTGCACCAATTTCTTTGAGGATCCAGGAATCGACTTTCGCACGTACGGGCCCGATTCTGTGCTTTCGGGAACGCTGTGCATCGCAGCAGCAGGCCACTGTCTCTGGAGCAGCTCGCACTATCGCGCAGCATCGTCAGCCACTAGAATCCGATCCCGTTGCGATCACGCACGAGCGCCCCGAGCGGGCGTGATCGACTGAGCAGGAACCAAGATCACGCGCATTCACAATGGCGTCGCATGTCAATGAGGCTAGTTGGTAGGCTCTATTACACCCGGCCTGGAAACTATCCAGCTTGGCTACGGGGTATGCAGGTGTAGATCCTCGCACGAGTAAATCAGGCGGTACTGGGTCCGCCGGGGTACTGCCCAGGTTCCCAGGCTTGCGGACACATAGCGGTGGGGAACAAATCAGTGTCATCGTCGGACGATCTCGATTTCAGCTACGCCCAGTGTGGACTGTCGAACGTTGACATTCCGACGCAGTCGGGTCTGTTCCCTCTTTCTGCTGCTCAACGCGGTATCTGGTTCGCCCAGCATCTCCTCGATGATGTTCCGATCGCGATTTCACAGTACGTGGAGTTCACCGATCTAGATCTCGACGTCGACCTATTGGTAGAGAGCGCGCTCATCGCGACACGCGAACTCGGAACCGGCATGCTGAGGATCGTCGAGAGAGATGGTGAACCGTTCCAGTTGATCGACGAGTCGCTCAGCCCCGAGTGGGTTCATCGCGACTTTCGGTCCGAAGGAGATCCATGCGCGGCCGCCCACGCGTGGATGCGGGCCGAATACAGCACACCGATCGACCTGCTGAGCGATCGGCTGATCTGCTCCGCAACGCTCCGCCTTGCCGACAACCACTACTACTTGTACTCGCGAATCCACCACATCGCGCTCGACGGCTTCGGCGCAATGACGTTCATGAACCGGACGGCGGAGTTGTATGCGGCAAGGGTAGAAGGACGCGATCCGGCGAGGTTCCGGGCTAATTCACTCCGTGAAATCGTCGAGGACGAGCATCGATACCGCACATCCAACAGATTCGAGAAGGATCGCCAGTATTGGTCCGAGCGTAGCCACAACTTCCCGGATCCGATCAGTCTTGCAGGATGGTCGGCATCCCCCAGACTGCCTGCCCGGGTTGTCAGCGCACCATTTCCGCGCGCTACGGAAGTTTCTGTGCAGCGGCTACTGTCCCGGCGACCGGGTTCGATGTTCGCTACCGTGGCGGTGGCCGCGGTGGCGGCGTTCTTGTCCCGACTTACCGGCGAGGACGATGTCGTGCTGAGTCTGCCGGTCTCGGCCCGCACGACCGCGAGACTGCGCAACTCCGGCGGCATGGTCGCCAACGTGGTGCCGATCCGTCTACCGGTACGGGGCGAAACAACGGTTGCCGACCTGATGCGGTCTGCGCAACTCGAGTTGACGGGCGCGCTGCGCCACCAGCGGTACCGGCACGAGGACATTCGGCGAGACGCCGGGATCGTCGGTGGCCATCGGGGCCTCTTCGGTCCGTCGATCAACATCATGCTGTTCGAGAACGAGTTTCGAGTCGGTGACTCGGTCGGCCGCTTCAACGTGCTAGGTACCGGTCCCGTCGAGGATCTGACCGTGAATCTGTACCCCAGCATCACGGGTCAGGTGGCGCAGATCGACTTCGAGGCCAATCCGAATCTGTACACCGAGGAGCAGTTGGGTGGACACCACACGCGATTCCTCCAATTCCTGGCCGTCTTCGCTGACGCGCCGGCCCATCGCCGGATCGGCGACCTCGCGATCCTGAATGAGGATGAGGTCGCGCACCTGGTCCCTGCGTGCGGCCCGGAGCGTGAACCGGTGCGTCTGCTGCCCGATCTGCTGGCCGAAGGTGTGGCTGCTGCCCCGGACGGTATCGCGATCCGTGCATCGGGTACGGAGATCACCTACCAGGATCTCGTGGCCCGTTCCAACCGCTTGGCACGGTTGTTCATCGCGCATGGTGTCGGCCCGGAGACCTATGTAGCGTTGTGCCTGCCACGATCGGCGGAGTCGTTGGTCGCGTTCTGGGCTGTCGCCAAGGCGGGCGCCGCCTTCGTGCCGATCGACCCGAGTCTGCCGACCGATCTGGTCGCGCACATGCTCACCGATTCGGGTGCGCTCGTGGGTATCACCCTGGATGAGCTGGTCGTGGATCTTCCCGACACCACACACTGGATCACGCTCGACGCCGAAGCGACTATCCGGCAGTGTGCGGGTCTGACGGACGCGCAGATCACGGATGCGGAGCGCACTTCGGTTCTGCGACCGGACAACACGGCGTACATGATCTACTCGTCGGGTCCGACCGGTGTCCCGAAAGGCGTCCCGGTCACACATGCCGGGCTGGCGGATTTCGGGGCCGCCGCCCGCTCGGAACTCGGTGTCACCGCTCAATCGCGGGTGTTGTGCTTCTCGTCGGCGAGCTTCGATGCCTCCGTGTTCGAGATGATCCCGGCGTTCAGTGCCGGTGCCACCATGGTCGTTGCCCCACCGGAAGTGCGCGGCGGGAACGAACTGAATGACGTCTTGCGAAAGGAGATGGTGACACACATCATTTCGGCTCCTGCGGCGCTCGACACCATCGACCCGCGGACACTCGAACATCTCGAGACGGTGGTGGTGTGCGGGGGTGTGTGCACATCAGACCTCGTTGACCGGTTCGGCACGGCGTGCAGGTTCATCAACAGCTACGGGCCCACCGAAACGACGATCGTCGCGACCGTCGGCGAGCTGTCGCGGGGTAGCCCGATTGCCGTCGGCGGGCCCCTCCAGGGCATGAGAGCCGTTGTCTTGGACCGCAGGCTGCAGCCGGTCCCGGCGGGGGTCGTCGGAGAACTCTACCTGGCCGGGCTGGGCCTGGCGCGCGGGTATCACGACCATCGGGGGTTGACGGCGGAGCGGTTCGTGGCCAACCCATTCGGGGAACCGGGGCAGCGTTTTTATCGTACTGGTGACGAGGTGCGTTGGGTCCGTTCGCCCGGCCCCGAGGGATATTCTCTCGAGCTCATCGGCCGATCCGACTATTGGGCGGATGTGTTGGCGGGGTTGCCGGATGTGTTGGGGTTGCCGGCGGATCGGCCGCGGCCTGCGGTGCGGTCGGGTGCTGGGGGCAGTGTGGAGTTCGTGGTGTCGGCGGCCACGGCGGGGCGGGTGCGGTCGTGGACGCGGGAGCGGGGGGCAACCCCGTTCATGGTGGTGCATGCGGCGTTGTCGGTGGTGTTGGCGAAGCTCAGTGGCAGCACCGATATCGCGGTGGGATCGGCGGTCGCGGGTCGGGGTGAGGCGGCGCTCGATCATCTGGTGGGGATGTTCGTGAACACGTTGGTGCTGCGGGTCGAGTGTGATCCGGATCTGTCGTTCACCGAGTTGGTTGATTCCGTGCGGGAGCGGGACCTCGAGGCGTTCGCGCATGCGGATGTGCCGTTCGAGGCTCTGGTGGAGAAGTTGAACCCGACACGGTCGCAGTCGTTCTCGCCGTTGTTTCAAGTGATGTTGGCGTTCCGGAATTACACCCCGTCGCAGGTGGAGTTGCCAGGTTCGACGATCGCGCCGGTCGGAGTGGATCGGGTGGCGGCGCCGTTCGATCTGTCGATGTCGGTTGGTGAGACGGCCGACGGCGGGTATGAGGGGACGCTCGAGTACGCGACCGACATTTTCGATGCGGCGACGGCGGAGCAGATCGCGGAGCGGTTCGTACGGGTGCTCGAGGCGGTTCTCGACGATCCATCGATTCTGGTGGGGGATGTTTCGGTCCTCGACGCCTCCGAGCGGGCGTTGGTTCTCGATACCTGGAACGACACCGACCACCCAGTGCCGGAGGGGTTACTACTGGACAGGTTCGCCGAGCAGGTGGTGCGGTCTCCGGATGGGGCGGCGGTGGTGTTCGAAGGTGAGTCGCTGACGTATGCGCAGTTCGATGCTCGGGTGAATCGGTGGGCGCGGTATTTGATCGGTGTCGGGGTGGGTCCGGAGTCGTTGGTGGCGGTCGGGATGCGCCGGTCACTGGAGATGGTGATCGCTCTGTACGCGGTAGTCGAGGCCGGTGGCGGGTATGTGCCGATCGACCCCGACCAACCTCGCGAACGCAATGACGACGTACTCGAGACGGCGGATCCGGTATTGGTGCTGACCACTGCGGCCGATCGTGGTGTTCTTCCGGTGGGGTTGGAGATTGTCGAGGTTGACAACCTGGATGTGTCGGGGTATTCGTCTGCGCCGGTGACGGATACGGATCGGCGTGCTCCGTTGCGTCCGGAGAATATGGCGTACATGATCTTCACGTCGGGGTCGACCGGGCGTCCGAAGGGGGTGGCGGTCAGTCACCGCGCGATCGTCAATCAGTTGTCGTGGATGGTTTCCGAATACGCCTTCACCGACTCGGATGTGGTGGTGTCGAAGATTCCGGTGACCTTCGATGCTTCTTTGTTGGAGTTGTTCCTGCCGTTGACTGTCGGCGCCCGGTTGGTCATCGCCCGGCCGGACGGGCATCGTGATCCGGAATACCTGCTGGCGCTGATCGCGGATGCCGGTGCCACGGTGGCGGCGTTCGTGCCGTCGATGCTGGCGACGTTGCTGGCGGATCCCACCGTACGGATACCTGCCTCGTTGCGACTGGTGTATGTCGGCGGCGAGGAATTGCCGGTGGATCTGTTCGGGCGGCTGGCGGCGAAGTCGGAGGCACGGCTGGACAACATGTACGGGCCGACCGAGGCCGCGGTCACCGTGACGTCCTACCGGTGTGACGACCAGGACGTGGTCACCGTGCCGGTCGGTGCCCCGGTGTGGAACACCCATACGTATGTGCTCGATGCCCGTTTGCACCCGGTGGCTGTCGGGGTGGTGGGGGAGTTGTATCTGGGTGGGGTCCAGTTGGCCCGCGGGTATCAGGGCAGGGCGGATTTGACGGCGGAGCGATTCGTGGCGAATCCGTTCGGTGATCGGGGCACACGGTTGTATCGCACCGGGGACCTGGTGCGGTGGAATCGGGAGGGGAATCTCGAGTTCTTGGGGCGCACAGATTTTCAGGTGAAGGTGCGGGGTCTGCGGATCGAGTTGGGGGAGATCGAGTCGGCACTGGTGGCCGAGGATGCGGTCTCGCAGGCCGCAGCGGCGGTACACGAAAATGACCTCGGCCAGCAGCTCGTGGGGTATGTGGTGCCTGAAAGCGGCCGCTCGGTGGACAAGGAGGCGGTGCGGGAAGCCGTCGGGCGATCGCTGCCCGCGTACATGGTTCCCGCGGTCCTGATGGTCGTCGACGAGTTTCCGTTGACCGCCAGCGAGAAGGTGGATCGGAAAGCGTTACCTGAGCCGCAGTGGAAGTCCCGCGAGTTCCGGGCGCCGACGAGCCTGGTTCAAGAGACCGTTGCGGAGATTTTTGCCGAGGTCCTCGGTGTCGAGCGGGTCGGGCTCGATGACGACTTCTTCGCCCTCGGTGGCAATTCGTTGATCGCGACCCGGGTGATCGCCCGGTTGGGTGCGGCGCTCGATGCCCGGGTGCCGATGCGGGTGATTTTCGAGGCGTCGACGGTGGAGGCGTTGGCGCTACGGGTCGAGCGGCATGCCGGTGAGGGTGGGCGTCCGGTACTCGAGGCGAGTCCACGGCCAGATCGAGTGCCGTTGTCGTTGGCGCAGCAGCGGATGTGGTTTTTGAACCAGTTCGACCCGGAGTCGGCGGTGTACAACATTCCGGTAGTGATCCGATTGTCGGGTGAGTTGGATGTGGCGGCCTTGGATGCCGCGGTGGCCGATGTACTCGTTCGGCACGAGGCGTTGCGGACGGTGTTCCCGGATTCGGAACAGGGGCCGCTGCAGGTGGTGGTACCGGTCTCGCAGGTGCCGGTGGATCTGACGCCGGTCCTGGTGACTACGGAGGAGGCCGATGAGCGGATCGCAGAGTTGGTGGGTTTCGGGTTCGATGTGACCGCTGAGGTACCGGTGCGGGGGGCTTTGTTGCGGGTCTCGGAGTCCGAGCACGTGCTGGCCATGGTGGCGCACCATATTTGCACCGACGGGGTGTCGACCGCGCCGATGGCCCGGGATGTGATGGTGGCGTATGCGGCCCGTCATGCCGGACACGAGCCGGGGTGGGCTCCGTTGCCGGTGCAGTACGCCGACTACACACTCTGGCAGCGGGAGCTTCTCGGGTCGGAGGATGATCCGGAATCGCTGGCCGGCCAGCAGATCGACTACTGGACGGGTGCGTTGGCGGGGTTGCCGGATGTGTTGGCTTTGCCGACGGATCGGCCGCGCCCTGCAGTGCGGTCGGGCGGTGGTGGTTGTGTCGAGTTCGAGGTGTCGGCGGCCACGGTGGCGCGGGTGCAGGCGTGGGCGCAGGAGCGAGGGGTAACCCCGTTCATAATGCTCCATGCCGTGCTGTCGGTGGTGTTGGCGAAGCTCAGTGGCAGCACCGATATCGCGGTGGGGTCGGCCGTCGCGGGTCGGGGTGAGGCGGCGCTCGATGACCTGGTCGGGATGTTCGTGAACACGTTGGTGTTACGGGTCGAGTGTGATCCGGATCTGTCGTTCACCGAGTTGGTTGATTCCGTGCGGGAGCGGGACCTCGAGGCGTTCGCGCATGCGGATGTGCCGTTCGAGGCTCTGGTGGAGAAGTTGAATCCGACGCGGTCGCAGTCGTTCTCGCCGTTGTTTCAGGTGATGTTGGCGTTCCGGAATTACACCCCGTCGCAGGTGGAGTTGACGGGGTTGACGGTGTCGCCGGTTCAGGTGGAGTGGACGGCGGCGCCGTTCGATTTGTCGATGACTTTCGGTGAGGCGGCCGACGGCGGGTACGAGGGGTCGTTGGTGTATGCGACGGACATCTTCGATGCCGGCACGGTGGCGGGGATCGGGGAGCGGTTTGTGCGGGTGCTCGAGGCGGTTCTCGACGATCCATCGGTTCTGGTGGGGGATGTGTCAGTCCTCGACGCCTCCGAGCGGGCGTTGGTTCTCGATACCTGGAACGACACCGACCACCCAGTGCCGGAGAGGTTACTACTGGACAGGTTCGCCGAGCAGGTGGTGCGGTCTCCGGATGCGGCGGCGGTGGTGTTCGAAGGGCAGTCGCTGACGTATGCGCAGTTCGATGCTCGGGTGAATCGGTTGGCGCGGTACTTGATCGGTGTCGGGGTGGGTCCGGAGTCATTGGTGGCGGTCGGGATGCGCCCTTCGCTGGAATTGATGGTTGGAATTTATGCGGTGCTGCGGGCGGGCGGGGCGTATGTGCCGATCGACCCCGACCAGCCCCGCGAACGCAACGACTATGTGCTCGATACCGCGGCACCGGTGTGCGTGTTGTCGACGTCCCAGGACGGATTCGCCGAGTCCGCGGACGGTGTGGTCAACATCGACGAGGTGGATGTATCGGGGTATTCCCCTGCGGTGGTGGCGGGGTCCGAGCTGCTCGGGCCGGTGCGGCCGGAGAACACGGCATATGTGATTTTTACGTCGGGGTCGACCGGGCGTCCGAAGGGGGTGGCGGTCAGTCACCGCGCGATCGCCAATCAGTTGTCGTGGATCGTCTCCGAATACGGTGTGGGCGACTCCGATGTGGTGGTATCGAAGATTCCGGCGACCTTCGATGCTTCTCTCTTGGAGTTGTGCTTGCCTTTGGCTGTCGGCGCCCGGCTGGTGATCGCCCGGCCGGATGGGCATCGTGATTCGGAATACCTGCTGTCGCTGATCGCGGACAGGGGTGTAACCGCGGCGGTGTTCGTGCCGTCGATGCTGGCGATGCTGCTGACTGATCCCGAGGTGCAGTTTCCCGATTCGTTGCGGTTGGTGTATGTCGGCGGGGAGGAATTGCCGGCGGAGTTGTTCGGGCGGCTGGCGGCGAAGTCGGATGCACGTCTGGACAACATGTACGGGCCGACCGAGGCCGCAGTCACCGTGACGTCCTACCTGTGTGACGACCGGGACGTGGTCACCGTGCCGATCGGTGGCCCGGTGTGGAACACCCATACGTATGTGCTCGATGCTCGTTTGCACCCGGTGGCTGTCGGGGTGGCGGGGGAGTTGTATCTGGGTGGGGTCCAGTTGGCCCGCGGGTATCAGGGCAGGGCGGATCTGACGGCGGAGCGGTTCGTGGCAGATCCGTTCGGTGCGCCGGGCGCACGGTTGTATCGCACCGGGGATCTGGTGCGGTGGAATCGGGAGGGGAATCTCGAGTTCTTGGGGCGCACAGATTTTCAGATGAAGGTGCGGGGTCTGCGGATCGAGTTGGGGGAGATCGAGTCGGCACTGGTGACACAGGAAACGGTCACGCAAGCGGTGGTGATCGTGCACGAGAGCAACCTCGGCGAGCACCTGGTCGGGTATGTGATGCCGGAGAGCGGCCGCTCGGTGGACACCGAGGCGCTGCGCGAGGCGATCGGGCGGTCCCTGCCCGCGTACATGGTTCCCGCGCTCCTGATGCTTGTCGACGAGTTCCCATTGCGCCCGAGCGGAAAGGTGGATCGAAATGCGTTGCCGGTGCCGGTGTGGGCGCCTCGGGAGTTCCGTGCGCCGACGACTCCGGTTCAAGAGATCGTTGCGGAGACTTATGCCGAGGTGCTCGGTGTGGAGCGGGTCGGGCTCGATGATGACTTCTTCGCCCTCGGTGGCAATTCATTGATCGCGACGCGGGTGACGGCTCGGTTGGGAAGTGAACTGAACACGACCGTACCGGTGCAATGGTTGTTCTCGGATCCGACTGTGGAAGCACTGGCCACTCGCATCCTGGCCGGTGTCGAGGGCACGGCACAGGAGGGCTTCGGTCCGGTGCTTCCCATCCGGGAGGCAGGTGCGGCGACACCGCTGTTCTGTATACACCCGATTGTCGGATTGTCTTGGTGCTACTCGGGTCTAGCCCAGCACCTCGACGGAGACATGCCGATCTACGGAGTCCAGAGTCCTGCGATCGTCGACGATAGCTTCGCGCCCGATTCGCTCGAGGAACTCGCGGAGCGGTACACCAACGAGATCCGTGCGGTTCAGCCGGCCGGTCCGTATCGGTTGCTCGGCTGGTCGTTGGGCGGCGTCATTGCGCATGCGATGGCGATCCAACTTCAGGCAATGGGCGAGCGAGTGGAGCTGCTGGCCATGATGGACAGCTTCGTCGGCTCGACCGAGGAGAAGGACGGATCTCTGGAGAGCATCACCGTGAGCGAATTGCTTGGCGGATTCGGTGGAGACCAGGGCGCAGCCGGCTCTACCCTCTCGGACCTGAGTGTCGAAGCCGTCACCACCGAAATGGCTGGGTTGACTGGGCAATCCGTCGAACGAGCCGAACAGGTTGTGGGGCGGCTCCTCTCGACGGCGGAACGCAACTCCCGGTTGATGTTGGAATATTGCCCGGAACGCTTCGAGGGCGACATCGTGTTCTTCACCGCAATGGCTGACGATGACACCGGGTCCCGGGCCGTACGGGAATGGGACGGGGCCGTGACCGGACAGGTACACAACCACCCGGTGCCGACGACGCACTGGCGGATGACTGCCCCCGGCGCATTGGCCGTCGCCTGCCCGATCTTGAGCGATGCCATGGGCGACGGGAAACGGCCGGGATAAATCGTGGATAGCGCTCCTCCGGGAGCAGTGGTCGTGTCGCCCGCATCTTGCTCCACAAGCGCCCACGCGACCGGAAAGATCCTCCTAGACTCGCATCCGTGGAGCAGCCAGAGGCGGAATTCCGAGTGCGATCCCCTCGTGTACCACGGAAAGGCCAAGGCCCGTACCGCTCGCGGTCTCGTCATCGCGGCCGAGAGTTTTCCCGGGCGAGAATTTTCGCCGACCCTGTCCATTCGCGGCCTTCTAGTTCGTCGTCATGGTGTACCGCAACTGGCACGAGAAACTCCTGAGGAGGAGACGACCATGAAGTACATGCTGCTGATCAACGCCGAGTCCACCGCCAACACGTGTGATGGCCCCACGATGGAGGAGTGGAGGGTCTATGACAAGGAGGTCATGGACGCCGGGATCTTCGTCTCGGGGGAGGGGCTGGCCGATCTGACCACGGCCACCAGCATTCAGGTGGGGCCGGACGGCGAACGCACCGTCACCACCGACGGGCCGTTCGCCGAGACCCGCGAGGTGCTGGGCGGCTTCTACGTCATCGACGTGCCCAACCTCGACGTCGCACTCGACTGGGCGGCGCGGTGCCCCGGAGCGCGCGACGGCGGCCGGATCGTGATCCGCCCAGTCGAAGAGTTCGAGAACTGACATCGGATGGCTGCGGTGGGCAGCGGCCGCGGACCCGACGCGGAGGCATCCGTCGAGGCGGTCTTCCGAGAGGAACGCGGCCGACTGCTCGCCGCCCTGGTCAGCCGGTTCGGCGACCTCGACCTGGCTGAGGAGGTGACGTCGGAGGCGATCGAGGCGGCTCTACGGCACTGGCCGGTGGACGGAGTGCCGTCCAAGCCCGGCGCCTGGCTTCTGACCACCGCGCGTCGCCGGGCCGTCGATCGACTGCGCCGGGACCAGGTGCTCGCGGCGCGGATAGCGGCCTTGCAGGTGGAGGCGGATCGCGCCGACCCCGCACCGCCTGCGGATATTGGTGGCGACCTCCCCGACGAACGTCTACAGCTGTTCTTCACGTGCGCGCACCCGGCGCTGTCGGCGGAGGACCGTACCGCCCTCACCCTGCGCTGCCTCGCCGACCTCACGACACCCGAGGTGGCGCGTGCGTTCCTCGTGTCACCGGCCACCATGGCGAAACGAATAGTGCGGGCCAAGAAGAGGATTCGGACGAACCGCATTCCGTTCCGGGTGCCGGGCGCGGACGAACTCCCACAGCGCCTGTCCGGTGTCCTGCAAGTCCTGTACTCGATCTTCACCGAGGGGTACGCCGCCAGCGGTGGGCCACGGCTTCAACGCCTCGACGTCGCCGAGGAAGCGATCCGTCTGACGCGGGTCCTGTATCGGCTCCTGCCCGACGAACGCGAGGTCGCCGGCCTCCTGGCGCTCATGCTGCTCGTCCATGCCCGCCGCGGCGCCCGCACCGCCCCTGGCGGCGGATTGGTGCTGCTGAATGATCAAGATCGCACCGAGTGGGACCATCCGATGATCGAGGAGGGGAGCGCGCTGGTGCTGGTCGCCCTCACCGGCGGCCCACCCGGGGCCTACGGAGTGCAGGCTGCGATCGCGGCGCTGCACGATGAGGCGACCGACGTCGCGAGCACCGACTGGCCGCAGATTGTGGCCCTGTACGACGTCCTGCTGAAAATAGCGCCGTCGCCGATCGTGATGCTCAATCGAGCGGTCGCGATCGCGATGCGTGACGGCCCCGAGGCCGGTCTCGAACTCCTCGACGACCTCGGCGACAACCCGCTGCTGCACTCGCACCATCCCTATCCAGCGGCACGGGCGGAACTACTACGCCGCCTCGGGCGCAATGGGGAAGCCGCCGATGCCTACCGGCGCGCGCTCGAGCTGGTCGGAACCGAGCCCGAGCGTGAGTATCTGCGGCAACGACTCGGCGAGGCCGAGCGGTAATGCCGTAGGCCCCGGCGTAGTGACGGTCGAATGTCCAATCTCGAGTGAGCGGTGATCGGCTGGGCGCAAAGACAATTCGTGGATGTACTGCCACCCATCGTGAGAACATCTTCGGCCCCGGCGAATGCCGTAGGAGAAAGTGATTGAAGATCAGCAAATTTCGTCGAATATTGCCAATACTGCAACACGTTCTTGATTGCGGTGGCAGAGTGTGAATCGTTTTGTCCAACCAACACTCGACGTCTGTCTGTAAGTCGGGTCTAAGGAGTGCTATGTCAGTGCAGTACCTGCGGCGTTGCGCCGTGCCCGTCACATCTGTCGCTATGGCCACGGGCCTGATGTTGATCGGCAGTCCCGCCAATGCGGCGCCGAACACCACCTCGTTCAAGAATGCGTGCCAGGCAGATTCGTTGTTAACGGTGCACAAGGTTGCGGATACCTCGATGAATGTCGATGCACCGGAATCGGTGGTGGCGGGTGAGACCTTCACCTACCGCATTCAGCCGGGCGGTACATTCTTCCCGGATCGAGACTCGGGCGCGTCCACCACAAATATCTCGCGGTTGAAGGTGGACTATGAGATTCCTGCCAACACCACCTTCGTGAGTGCGGAAGTGGTGCCGGGATCAGGTATCAACCTCGACGGTGTCGAGCCGAGCGTGCTGCGCGTAGGCGAGGATGGCAACCCTGATGCTGCAGGCAACATTCTGCGCCTGTCGGGTGGTAACGAGACGATCGCCAACGGCCCGTCCTCGAGCATAGACAGCGAGGGAGGCATCCGAGCTCCCAAGTTGCAGCAGAACCTTGACGGCACCGTGAACGACAACGGCGACAGCTGGTATCAGCTTCCCGCCGTTGACGTCACCGTGACGGCAGGCGATGACGGCGTCATCACGCCGCAGGTTCGGACCTCGGGTAACGCAGCGAATTACAACGCGGACGAGAACTACTACACCTTCCTGCCGAAGGCCCAGTTCTTCGGCGTGCAGTGGGCACCCTCGCGTTGCACACCCAGGGATGACCAGGATGCGCCGCTCAACGCTGGTGCGGGGCCGCTCGCGACGATCAGCGTCGTGAGTGACTAGGCGGATACGGTTCCCGCAACACAGTGAGAGTTGACGTTCTGCTCGAGCGCCCTGTCGTGACTGATCGTGGTTGCGGCAGGGCGCCGTGTTGTCTCCGCGCTCGACAGCGGTGATCTCGACGGGGAACCAAGAGCCGCGCTCACGCGCTCTAGTGGCACACTCGACGAAGTCACCTTCTCGGAATCGATGACGTCGACGGGCTGCGGTCGTGCCCTACCGAGACCGGTGGCCCACAGCCACAAGCCCGAGGAGAGTTGGACGGTGACCGATGCCGGCATGCTCGACCGCGATGCCCTGTTCTCCCGACTGCGCCGCAGCCCCGATATCGAGGCTCCCAACCTGGTGGCGGTCGACGCCACCGACCGACTGATCCTGGACGAATCGGCCCGAGAGCTGTCGCAGGCGCGGCCCGGCACGATTGTGGTTATCGGCGACCGCTACGGCGCCCTCACCATCGGGGCTGCGGCGACACACGGTTCCACCGGCATTCGGGTGCACCAGGATCCGCTGACCGGGGAGTTGGCGCTTGCCGGCAACGCCCAGACGGTCGGATTGGCCGACCGCTACCGGTCCTGCACGCTCGGTGAGGAGCTACTGACCGGCGCGACCGTGGTGCTGATGCAGTTGCCACGAAGCCTGAGCGAGCTCACCGAAATCGCCGAGGCCATCGCCCGCTATGCAGATCCGTCCGTCGTGGTGTACGCGGGCGGACGAGACAAGCACATTTCGCGCACCATGAACGACGCGCTCGGGCGCTCCTTTGCCGAGGTTCGGGCAACCCTCGGCAGGCAGAAGTCCAGGGTGCTGATCGCAACTGGCCCCCTGGAAGTCACGGCTCCGACCTACCCGGTCACCGAGCACATCGCCGAAATCGGGCTCGATGTGATCTCGTATGGTGCCGCATTCGCCGGGTCGAAGCTGGACATCGGTACCCGATACCTCCTCGAATTCTTGCCGCGCGTGAATCCGAGGGCGCGCACGGCCGTCGACCTCGGCTGCGGCACCGGCATCCTCGCCGTGACCCTTGCTCGATGCCTTCCCGAGATTTCGGTGATCGCTACCGATCAATCGGCAGCAGCGGTTGCGTCGGCGGACGCCACCGCGCGTGCCAATGGGTTCGGCGATCGGGTGAGCACCCTGCGTGACGACGCCATGTCCTCACTCGAGACCGACAGTCAGGACCTCATCCTGTGTAATCCGCCGTTCCACGTCGGTGCGGCCGTCCACACCGGAGCCGCATCGAAGATGTTCGCCGAGGCGGGGCGGGTTCTCCGCCCCGGAGGTGAGATGTGGACCGTCTACAACTCGCATCTCGGGTATAGAGGAATGTTGCGCCGACTCGTCGGTCCTACCGACGTCGTCGGCAGGATCCCGAAGTTCACCGTGACCAAATCTGTGGTCTGACCGCCCGGATTGCCGCGGTGTCGCTTGGCGTGGGGGACCCAGGCCCCGGTAGAGTCCGGTTTGTCTCACCCGTAGCGACGGTTGGGAACTCGCGGCGGGGTGCCGGACGTTAAGACCTATTAGAGATCGGATCCACCCGGCGAGCCATGAGAAGGGATGTACACGGTGCGCACCACCAGTAACCCGGTGTTCCGTAATCTGCCCAAACAACAGGGCAGTGGCGGATACGCCTCGTTCGGATCTGCGACGGCCGGTTCCGCGCAGGTCACTCAGCAGTTCGGCCAGCCACAGTACACCCAGGCCGAGCCCTATCGCACAGGTCCCGACTATCGGTCGATGACCATCGACGACGTCGTCACCAAGACGGGAATCACACTCGGTGTGCTCTCGGTCGCGGCGATCATCTCGTTCTTCCTGGTGAGCAACGACATCAGCCTCGCGGCCCCCTTCGTCATCGGTGGCGGTCTGATCGGGCTGGTGCTGGTTCTCGTGGCGACGTTCGGGCGCAAGATGGACAACCCGGCGATCGTTCTCGCCTATGCGGCAGCTGAGGGCGTGTTCCTCGGCGCGCTGTCGTTCATGTTCACCAATGTCGAGTTCGGTGGTGCCGGCGGAAATGCCCTCATCGGACAGGCCGTGCTCGGCACCTTCGGCGTCTTCTTCGGAATGCTCGTCGTCTACAAGACCGGGGCAATCCGCGTTACTCCGCGGCTTACCCGAATGATCATCGGTGCCCTCATCGGTGTCGTCGTCCTGGCTTTGGGCAACCTGGTCGCCAGCTTCTTCACCGACGGTGGGTTCGGCCTCCGCGACGGCGGACCGATCGCCATCATCTTCAGCCTCGTCTGCATCGGTATCGCCGCGTTCAGCTTCCTTCTGGACTTCGACGCCGCCGATCAGTTGATCCGCGCTCAGGCGCCGGAGAAGGCAGCCTGGGGAGTGTCCTTCGGCCTCACCATCACTCTGGTGTGGCTGTACATCGAAATCCTCCGCCTGCTGAGCTACTTCAACAGCGACTAGCAACGTCAATGAGAAGACCCCCGAGAGCAGCTCTCGGGGGTCTTCTCATTTGAGGGTCGAAGGCCTAGCTCAGGCGCTCGAGGACCATCGCCATACCCTGTCCACCGCCGACACACATGGTCTCGACGCCGAATGTCTTGTCGTGCTCTTGCAGGTTGTTGATCAGGGTGTTGGTGATGCGGGCACCGGTCATGCCGAACGGGTGCCCGAGGGCGATTGCGCCGCCCGAGACGTTCAGCTTCTCCTCGTCGATCTTCAGCTCTCGTGCAGAACCGAGAACCTGGACCGCGAATGCCTCGTTGATCTCGAAAAGGTCGATGTCCGAGATGCTCTTGCCGGCAATGGCGAGAGCCTTCTTGACCGCCTCGATCGGGCCGAGACCCATGATCTCCGGGGAAAGGCCGGACACGCCGGTGGACACGATGCGAGCGAGGGGCGTGAGACCGAGTTCCTTCGCCTTCGTGTCGGACATGATGACCAGGGCGGCTGCACCGTCGTTGAGGGGGCAGGCGTTACCGGCGGTGACGGTGCCGTCGGGCCGGAACACCGGCTTCAGCTGGCTGACGGCCTCATACGTGGTGCCCGGGCGCGGGCCGTCGTCGGTGGAAACGACGGTGCCGTCGGGGAGGGTGACCGGTGTGATCTCGCGCTCGAAGAAGCCGTTCTTGATGGCATCCTCCGCGCGATTCTGTGAGCGAACGCCCCAGCGATCCTGATCCTCCCGGGTGATACCGGTGGCCGACGCCACGTTCTCGGCGGTCTGGCCCATGGCGATGTATACGTCGGGGAGTTGGCCGTCTTCCCGCGGGTCCTTCCAGGGGACACCACCCTCGGCGAGTTTCTCGGTCCGAGCCACCGCATCCGCGAAGAGGGGATTCTGGGTGTTCGGCAGGCCGTCGGCGTTACCGGTGACGAAACTCGATACCGACTCGACGCCACCCGAGATGAAGACGTCGCCCTCGCCGGCCTTGATGGCGTGCAGTGCCATACGGGTGGTCTGCAGCGAGGAGGAACAGTAGCGGTTGACGGTGACCCCGGGCAGGAAGTCGTAGCCCAACTGGACCGCGACGACACGAGCGATGTTGAAGCCCGACTGTCCAGCGGGCTGGCCGCAGCCCAGGAGGAGGTCGTCGATCTCGGTCGGGTCCAGTTCGGGGACCTTGGCCAGCGCGGCGGACACCATCTGTGCGGTCAGATCGTCGGGCCGGATGGTCTTGAGCGACCCCTTCATGGCGCGGCCGATCGGTGAACGTACTGCTGAGACGATTACTGCCTCGGGCATGGAAAACTCCTTTGTCGTCTGGGGTCTGCACTGTGCTGCGACCTCCAGTTCTCATGGCCTCCCCGACAACATACGTTGCCGGGTGGCGTCGGTGACATCGCCGTCTCACTTAACGACCCAGCTCGATCCGATATGCATGAAAAGCGTTGAGCGGCTGTATTTATTCCGCGACAGTCACCCAGCGACAGCTCATGAGGCTTCGTCGGCCTCCGGCATCTCGGTTGGATCGGAACGAGGTTCGAAGTCGCGGAGATCGAGGGCCTCCTCGAGAACCGGCACAATCTGGATCGCCACGAGCTCGTACCCCGCCGCCGAGGGATGAAAGCGGTCAGGGGAGAACATGCGGTCGGGTTCGGCGCGGAACTCGGGACCGAGCAGATCGGCCAGCGCTACCGGATGTCCGCCTGCGGCATGGGTCGCGGACGCCTGCGCGCGGGCCAGTCGCAACGACCAGGTCGACGCGACGGTGCGCAGGGGTTGCGGAATTGCGGTGACCACTCCCAGGTCGGGGCACGTGCCCACGACGACGGCGCAGCCGCGGTCGCGAAGCCGCTCGACCGCCGCACCGAGCCTGCGCGCCGATGCCCTGATCGAGTTCTTCGACGTCACGTCGTTGACGCCGATGAGGATCACCGCAGCGTCTGGAGGTGGCCCGGCCACAAACATCGCATCTACCTGCCCGCTCAGGCCGCGGGAGGTGGCTCCTCCGATCGCCTTGGTGCTGAGACGGACCCGCCTTCCTGTCTCGTCGGCCAGCCGTCGAGCGATCTGCACGCCCGGCACCTCCTGCGCCGACAGGCAACCGACGCCCGCCGCCGAAGAGTCTCCGAAAATCATCAGGTGAACGTCGTATGGCTGGTTCCGCCGCCACCGCTGAGGCAGCCCTCCGCCCGGAACGTAGACGCCGTCGGCTTCCGGGGGTTTCGCAACGTTGCGCCCTATGACGTTTCTGGCCGTGGTGGCCTGCGACATCAGGTACGAGTGGGCCGCCCACGTGAATGTGCCTGCACCCACACCTGCGACGACTGCCGTGGCACCGGCCTGGGCGCCGGTCTGCCAGATGCTCTTCGGCAATGGTCTCACCCCTCCGCTATTGTGCTCACCTCACGGGTTGCAGCGGACCTATGTCTGTACCAATTTAGTCGGATCGCAGCGCCCGCGCCGGACGTCTGTGAGCATGCGATCATCGCGTCTGGAAACATGGAGCCATGCGCATCGCGGAACACGTCGTCGATCTGATCGGTAACACCCCTCTCGTCAAGCTCACTTCCGTCACCGGTGAGAACTACGGGACCGTTGCGGCCAAGATCGAGTACCTCAACCCGGGTGGCAGCTCGAAGGACCGCATCGCGGTCAAGATGATCGACGCCGCGGAGGCGTCGGGTGAGCTGAAGCCGGGTGGGACCATCGTCGAGCCCACGTCAGGCAACACGGGAATCGGCCTGGCGCTGGTCGCGCAGAAGCGCGGGTACAAGTGCGTGTTCGTCTGCCCCGACAAGGTCAGCGAAGACAAGCGGAACGTTCTCAGGGCCTATGGCGCAGAGGTCGTGGTGTGCCCGACCGCCGTTGCTCCCGATCACCCCGACAGCTACTACAGCGTTTCGGACAGGCTCGCCCGTGAGCTACCGGGCGGCTGGAAGCCGAACCAATATTCCAACCCCGGCGGTCCCGAGAGCCATTACGAGACCACCGGCCCCGAGATCTGGGCCGATACCGACGGGAAGATCACCCACTTCGTGGCCGGTGTGGGCACGGGCGGAACCATCACCGGTACCGGGCGCTACCTCAAAGAGGTGTCTGGCGGCAAGGTGAAGGTCATCGGAGCCGATCCCGAGGGATCGGTCTACTCCGGCGGAACCGGCCGCCCATACCTCGTGGAAGGTGTCGGCGAGGACTTCTGGCCCAGCGCCTACGACCCGTCCGTCCCCGACGAGATCATCGCCGTCTCCGACGCCGACTCGTTCGAGATGACCCGCCGGCTCGCGCGTGAGGAAGGCCTACTGGTCGGGGGTTCCTGCGGTATGGCCGTAGTTGCCGCACTCGAGGTGGCCCGGCGTGAGGGTCCCGACGCGGTGATCGTGGTCCTTCTTCCCGACGGCGGACGTGGCTACCTGTCGAAGATCTTCAACGACGAGTGGATGGCGTCCTACGGCTTTCTCCGCACCCCACTCGACGGCAGGGCCGACGAGAAGACCGTCGGCGACGTGCTGCGCGGCAAGTCGGGGGAGCTGCCTGATCTCGTCCACACGCATCCGTCAGAGACCTTGCGCGACGCGATCGAGATCCTCCGCGAGTACGGAGTGTCACAGATGCCGGTCGTCGGGGCCGAGCCACCGGTCATGGCTGGCGAGGTCGCGGGCAGTGTCACCGAGCGTGACCTGCTCAGCGCGGTATTCGAAGGGCGTGCGCAACTCGCCGATTCGGTGGAGAAGCACATGAGTAAGCCGTTCCCGCTCATTGGTGCGGGGGAGCCGGTTTCGTCAGCCACCAAGGCGCTCGGAGACACCGACGCGCTGATGGTCGTCGACGACGGTAAGCCCGTCGGTGTCATCACCCGGCACGACCTGCTCGGCTTCCTCAGCGCGGGTTCCTGACACGACCCTTGCGGGGATTTCCTGACACGGCCCGTGTCGGGAGTGAAGACGACGACAGGCCGTTCCGGGTGATCGGTCAGGCGCGGCCGCCGAGCAACGTCTGTCCGAGATATTGGCCCGGCCCGGTACCGGGCGGGATGGCGTAGACGGCGGAGCCGATCGGCGTGGTCCACTCGTTGAGGGCGTCGACCTCGGCGAGCCGTTCTTGGACCGGCAGGAATTGGGTGTCGATGTCTCGCTGATAGGACGCGAAGATCAACCCGGAGTTCGATACCTGTCCGGGCTCCGGTGGGTCGTCGTAGTTGTATGCGCGGCGGTGGAACCTTTCCCCTTCGTGAGTGTGGCGAGCGCGAGCGATATGCGAGTTCGGCGGGATCACCGGGATGCCGTACCGGTCGGTGGCGGCGAAATCGGGCTCGTCGTGTTCCTCGGCGCCGGTCAGTGGGGCCCCGGTGTCGAGGGTGCGGCCCACGGTCAATTCCCTTCCGTGGCGGTCGATTTCCTCCCAGGTATCGAGTTCCATGCGGATTCGGCGCAGCACCAGGGAAGTGCCGCCGGCAAGCCACGGGTACCTGCTGCCGTCGTCCCAGACGAGACGGTCGAACTCGTCGGTGCCCGGGTTGGTGGTGCCGTCCACCTGCCCCATGAGGTTGCGCATCGTCGTGCCGTCCGGGCGGCTGCGACGGGCGTGCTGGAAGCCCCGTTGCGACCAGCGCACCGTGACAAGAGAGCGGACGTTCTTGACCAGTACCCGGACCGCGTGCGCGACCGCGACCGGGTCGTCGGCGCAGACCTGGAGGAGCAGATCGGTTTGGCCCCATGCGCCCTCGTCGAGGCGATCGATCGAGAAGGCCGGTAGCGGCCGCAGCCACGCCGGCTGTTGGTCGATCGTGTTCGTGGCGGCGAACACCCCGGGGCCGAGGCCGACCGTAACGGTCAGTCGGGCCGGGATGGCGGCGAGCTCCGGTTCGGTGTCCGCCAACGCAGGTTCACCGCGGGTCAGGCGGGCTGCATCCTGGGTCCATACCTTCAGCAGCCCGGACACGGCGGATCGATCCGCGCCGTCACGCAGATCCATTCCAACGAACTGGGCGTTCGCCTGCGCTGCGGTCGCGATCCCACCCTGGTGGGGTCCGTGGAACGGCTCCGTCAGCCCACCGTGCTCAGCAGGCTGTGCGCTGAGGCGATCGACGGCTTCGTGTGCCCCCCAGCCGGCTCCCGCGGCCCCGAGCACGGCGGCACCTGCAAACAGGTTCCGCCGGCTCAGCACGCCGGAGGGCGGGGTGGTGCGCTCAGGCACCGTGACCTGGCATCGAAGCGGGGGCGGCCCCGTGGCCGCCGCTGGGGTCGTAGCTCTCCTGGTTTCCGGAGAAATCCCGGACCTGTGCGTCGAAGCTGGTGGCCGATCCGTCCTCGAAGGTAAGGGTGAAGGTGGTGGTCGTGCCCGGGGTCAGCGGAGCTTTCAGGTCGAACAGCATCAGGTGGTCGCCGCCCGGGACGAGGGCGTGAGTGCTGTTCGCCGCGATGACGATGCCGTCGTGTTTGTGCCGCATCGTCGTGGCACCGTCGGCACCGGTCGTGACTTCGTGCAGTTCGGCTCGAGCGGAGGAGGGACTGGACACGGATACGATCCGCACGTCCCGGTCCGCGGCGTTGGTCAGTTGCGCGAACGCGGAGCTCGTCCCGGATTCAGCGGCCTTGACCCACTGTTCGGATACGGTCACCGCATCAGCGGCTGTGCCGGAGGACGAATCGTCAGCGCCCGATGAGCATCCGGCCAGCAGGAGGCCGATGCACACGCCGCCGGCAGCGGCGAGGCGTCGAATAGTGAACATGGACATGTGTTCTCCAAAGTTGTCTAAGTGTGCGCGAGGCACGTGAGTTCATCGGTGCTGACCTGCCTTCGATGCAGATGGCACGCGATCACGCCGTGAAACCCGGGAAGGGGTGGCGTCGAGGTTTCGAACTACACGAATGCCGGCGGGCCGCGGGTGCCGGCGGCTGCGCTGACCAGCAGCCACAGCGACAGCTTCGCCCGGTAGACCGGGGTCGCGGACCACGTGCCTGTATCGACCCGTAGCGGGGTAGGCACTGTGAGAAGGATCCGGCTCATCGCCGCTAGAGCCCGTAGACAGGCGCGCTCGGCACCGCGGACTAGAGCCGCAGAGATGGCGATCGCAGTTGCGTGGGCGGCCATCATCGGGAACGACAGTCCGAAGCCATGCGCGTGGTCGCCCGTCAACCCGAGTGTGGCGTGTCCCATCAGCTGACCCGCGGCGAGCGAGGCGACCAGGAACAGCCAATCCCGGTCGCGCACCGCGACGGAGGACACGGCCGCACCCATGGCGGCGCACACGGCGAGCAGAAGGACTACAGCGGATTCGCTCGGCGGCATCCCGCCTCCGGCGATGCCGTGGGCGGCGATACTGACCGCCCCGGAAAATGACCCCACGGCGGCGCCACGCACCCGCGCAAGCACCTCGCCCCGTGAATCCACGCCGTGAGAATACAGTTGCTCGTACCGCTTCAGACCCCCGGACGGACGGTGTGTGAGCGAGGTGACGCCTGGCCGCGGCATCAGTCCCGTCCGTCGTTTGCCGGAATCCCCTGCTGCCCGCGATCTGCTGCTCGCGATCGCCGAATATCTGGGCACGATGTTCACCACTAGGGTGGAGGCCATGAGTGAGCAGCGCAGCAAAGCGGACAACATCACCTGGCAGGGGTTCTCCACCAAAGCGGTGCACGCGGGATTCGAGCCCGACCCGCAGACCGGTGCCGTCAACGTCCCGATCTACGCGAGTTCGACGTTCGCGCAAGATGGTGTTGGAGGCATGAGGAACGGGTACGAATATGCCCGCACCGGTAACCCCACACGCCGCCCCCTCGAAGCGAACCTGGCAGCTCTCGAGTCCGGCTCGTACGGTCGCGCCTTCGGCTCGGGTATGGCTGCCACCGACTGCTTGCTGCGTGCCGTGCTCCGACCGGGCGATCACCTCGTCATCCCGAACGATGCGTACGGCGGAACGTTCCGGCTGATCGACAAGGTCTTCACGCAGTGGGGGATCGAGTACACGCCCGCCGCAGTCTCCGACGTGGATGCCGTCCGCGGGGCCATGCGCCCCAACACCAAGCTCGTGTGGATCGAGACACCCACCAACCCGCTCCTCAACATCGGTGACATCGAGGCGCTCGCCGATGTCGCGCACGCTGCCGACGCGAAGCTCGTCGTCGACAACACGTTCGCCTCCCCCTATCTGCAGCAGCCCCTGCAGCTCGGTGCGGACGTCGCGCTGCACTCGACCACCAAGTACATCGGCGGACACTCCGACGTCGTCGGCGGCGCGCTCGTCACGGATGACGAAGAACTGGATACGGCCTTCGCGTTCCTGCAGAACGGTGCGGGCGCCGTCCCCGGACCCTTCGACGCGTTTCTCACGCTCCGCGGGATCAAGACACTCTCGTTGCGAATGGAGCGGCACAGTGACAACGCCGAGAAGGTCGTGGAGCTTCTCAGTGGACATCCTGCGGTGTCCCAAGTGATCTACCCCGGACTCGAATCGCACCCCGGCCACAAGGTGGCGGACAAGCAGATGCGCCGATTCGGCGGCATGATCTCTGTTCGCCTCGTCGGCGGCAAGCAGGCGGCCCTCGACTTCTGCTCGCGCACCGAGATTTTCACGCTGGCAGAATCGCTCGGCGGTGTGGAGTCGCTGATCGAGCATCCGGGTGCCATGACCCACGCCTCGACTGCGGGTTCCCTACTCGAGGTTCCGGACGACTTGGTGCGCTTGTCCGTCGGGATCGAGGACGCGTCCGACCTCGTCGACGACATCGAGCAGGCGCTGAAGTAGGCGGAATCCCAACCAGGCGGCGGGTTCCCTATGCTGGCCAGCGTGGAACCCGTCACACTGGATCAGATCAAGGCGGCTCGGCAGCTGCTGGGCCCCGTCATCCGCCGAACACCGGTGATCGCGTCAGGGGCGCTTTCGGAGCAATGTGGCACCGAGGTGACGCTGAAGTGTGAAAATCTCCAGCGCACAGGATCTTTCAAGCCGCGAGGCGCGTACAACCGGATAGCGAACCTGTCGACGGCCGAGCGATCCGGCGGGGTCGTCGCGGCAAGTGCGGGAAACCACGCTCAGGGTGTGGCGTGGGCGGCCACGGAGCTGGGCATCGAGTCCACAGTGTTCATGCCCAACGGCGCGCCACTGCCCAAGTTGGCCGCCACCAGGGCATACGGCGCGAGGGTCGAACTCGCCGGGAATACGATCGACGATGCACTCGTTGCCGCGCGCGCGTTCGCGGAGAAGACGGGCGCCGTCCTGATCCATCCCTTCGACCATGCCGACATCGTCGCGGGCCAGGGCACCGTCGGACTCGAGATCCTCGATCAGCAACCGGATGTGGGCACCATCGTGGTTCCGACCGGAGGAGGTGGGCTGGTCGCGGGTATCGCGGCAGCGGTGAAAGCCACCCGACCCGACGTCCGCATCGTCGGTGTCCAAGCGGAGCAGGCCGCCGCGTGGCCGCGTTCGCTGGCCGCGGGCCGACCGGTTCCGCTGGAGAGCATGTCGACCATGGCCGACGGCATCGCGGTGGGCAGACCGGGCGACGTGCCGTTCGCCCACGTCGAAACACAAGTCGATGCAATCGTCACCGTGAGCGAGGACGCCCTGTCCAGCGCGCTGCTGCTGTGCCTCGAGCGTGCGAAGCTCATCGTCGAACCGGCAGGTGCGGCGGCGGTGGCCGCGCTGACCAGTTGTTCAGCCGAGGATCTCGGACTGACCGGCAAGGTGTGCGCCGTGCTCTCCGGCGGCAACATCGATCCTCTCCTTCTCACCCATGTGGTCAATCACGGGCTCAGGGCGGCGGGACGCTATCTCGGTGTGCACGTGACCATTCCGGATCGGCCGGGAGGGCTGGTCGGGCTCCTCGGGGTGGTCAGCGACAACGGCGCGAGTGTGGTGGATGTTGTCCACTCACGTACGCGAGGCACACTCGCACTCGACGAGGTGGAGGTGTTTCTGACCGTCGAGACCCGCGGTCCGGCGCACCGACAGGATCTCCTCGACGCTTTCGATGCCTCCGGATACTCGGTTCGACTGCAGAACTAACACAGTCACGAGGTGTATCGCGATGCCGTGACCCGCTCAGATACACCGCCGGCGGGCCCCGACGCTCCCACTAGGCGTCCGTTGACACACCGGACTGGCCTGGATACAGAAAATCAGTATTGGAGATAGATAGACTCGGTGCGGAAACGCGCGGTGCGTGTTCGCACTGCACACCGTGCGCAACTGCCGATGCTATCCGTGGGCTCACCAGAAGTCTGTATGGAGACGTCCGGAGTACTTCTCGACCGCTCGTCCTACTTCGAAGAACAGAGTTCTGAAAATGGGGGCAACATGCGTATACGAATCATCGCTGTAGTGTCGTCATTAACCGTTCTTGTGCCCCTGTCGACGGCGCATGCCGATGTCCATACGATAAAGCGGCATCCGGAGGGAATGGTAAAGACGAGTCATACCCCCCTCGAGATTTTGACTTTTAACGTATTGGCGACCAGAGCGACATGGGACGACAGGCGGGCGGGGATCGTCGATAAAATCAAAGAAACCGATCCCGATATCGCGGGTCTACAAGAGGCTTTCGAGTCCATCAGGTCTGATATTGAGTACGATCTTCAGGACGACTACACGATGGTCTCCTTTGATGCTGGAATGCACGACAATCCGATCATATTCAGGACTGATCGGTTCGATGTCACCGATAGTGGGTATGTTGATGGCGCATTTTGCGGTTTCATGAGAACGGTCAACTGGGTTCGACTGTACGACAACAGGAACAGGGAAGACATCTACTTCTACAACAACCATATGTGTACCGATGTGGGTGAAAGAGAACTTCATTCTGTTGCTTTGGTCGAACTGATGGATAGTCATCAAAGAAGAACTAGCGCACCGGCAAAAGCTATCGCCGTTGGCGATTTGAATTCGCACAGGAGAAGTCCTAATGCTCGATACTTGTTGGACGGTTCTCCGTTATTCGGAGAGGTAAGTCCATTGGATCTGGACGATACATGGGAGGCGGTCTACCCTCGTGTAGCAAAACCGCCGACTTCCGACAGAGATGTGAGCATTGACTACATCCTTACGCCAGACTCCATGAATGTACTGGACGCGTCAGTCGGCGATCACGCCGGATTCTCTGACCATCATCCAGTGACTGCAACAATTGGTAGCGGCGACGATATCGAATAGGGGAACGAGCCCAGCCTCGACGCCGCAGCAGGGCTCGAGCGATTAGGACCCTTTCACTCGCGGCAGTCTCGGACGTTGTCAGGTCCGCGACACGCCAATTACGTTGGTGCAGTTGGGTTTCAGTTCGGAGTCAGATCTTTGAAGTATCGGGCGACCGGCCAACGCTCGAATCCAGCCGACTCGTACGTGGCTCGTGAAGGCGCGTGACCGGGATCGTCTCCCGTCTCGACCATGATCATCGCCATCCCAGCCCTTCTTACGAGATCGAAAGCGTGCTCCATCAGCGCGGTTCCGATACCACGACGTTGTTGCTCCGGGTCGACCGCGAGGACATATATCTCACCCATGCAGTCCTCGGGATGCAGGCGCACACTGACCCAACCGAGGGGCACGCCGTTCTCCATTGCGACGTGCACCGTGTCGGCGTCGCGGTCGAGGACTCTCGTCAAGTCTTCGATCTGCCGCACTTCCCAGCCTTGCGGATAGAAGGCAGCAAAGACGAAGGGTGGAACGGACCGCGAGAGTTCGGCGAAGACGGGCCGCCAGGCCCGAATCGACAAGTCGAGAATCGAGTCACGCATGGATCTGTCGTACTGGCCGATCTCCAACGGTTCCCCCTTCGCGATCATTGAGCAGATGTACAGATCACCTGTATGAGTACGGGAATCTACGGGGTCGGCACAAGCGAATAACTTGATCGCGCGACATCCCCTCCATCGTCGACCATCTGTTGCAGGGTTTTCGCGCGACAAAAGTAGTTAGCTGTTCTCAGTAAGTTTTCAGGTCCAGATGGCACTCTGTTGCAATGAGCTTGAGAAAGATAGTCACGATAGTTGCCTTGGGCGGTGGGATCGGCCTTGGTTCCCTGGGAGTCGGTGCAGGTCTGGCCAGTGCGGAACCGGTGTCGTCACCGCCACCTCCCTCCAGTCCAGCGGAGCAGACTACGCACCGCAGTACGAGCCCGTGGGAGAAGTTCGGCCTGGGATGGGGTGACCCCTGGTACAACCCCGGAGTCAACGATTCCTTGAACCTGGGCCTGCTGGGGCATCACGGCAAGCACTGATCATGGCAGGTCGAGCACGATCTCGCCCAGGTGGTTGTGTTCAGCTCGGCCACCCCCCGACGGTGATCACCTGCAACTCCTGATCGACCAGTCTCGCCGGCAATTCGAGGTCGGCGAGCCAGCCGACCGCTTCCCCGCCCATCGCGACCGCGGCAGTGCTGTAGGCGCTCGCCAGGGTGCATGACCGCGCCACCACGGACACAGTGCGCCACAACGAAACTGAGTCGGGGTGAAGCGGTTTGACGGTGCT
The DNA here is from genome assembly GCF_001767395.1 of Rhodococcus sp. WMMA185. Classification (NCBI taxonomy): domain Bacteria; kingdom Bacillati; phylum Actinomycetota; class Actinomycetes; order Mycobacteriales; family Nocardiaceae; genus Rhodococcus; species Rhodococcus sp. WMMA185. Next base: position 512,790 of record NZ_CP017014.1, read on the forward strand.
TGCTGTGGCCACCGCGACTCCGGACGGGATCGACACCTGACAGGTGGGGTCGCCGGGAAGATCCTGCACCTGCACTTGCCACCCTCCATGTGGCGCAGTTCCGGCGGTGGCGATATCTCCGCCGAGGGCCACCAGGACACCACACCCGAGTAGTTCGGCGGTCGCCGACGCGCAGTGATCGGCTGAACTTGCCCGCGCAGTGGCAGTCAGATCGAGCTCCACTCCGGGCGGCAGTGTTACCGCGGTGCCGTCGACGGCGATCGCCCGCCACGAGTGTGGGCCGGGTGCCGACGCGGTGGGGTCGAGCGCGCCGTCCGTGGCCTCGGCCGCGGTGAGGGCGTCGGCGATGAACCGGGCAAACATGGGGGTGACCGGGTTCCGACCCTCATGTAGTGAACGGATCTCGGCATCTGCTCGGTCCGGATTGACCGCTGCGTCGGCTGCGGCGAGGTAGCCGTGGATGAGGTTGGATGCCGAATCGAGAGAGGCCGGGTCGGTGACGACGACTCGGGCATGCACACCCCAGGTGGACCACTCGGTCGCGCTGCGGGTGCTTGTCATGCGGCGTCTTGGGGTCTTCGAGAATCTAGAACCCGCTCGATAACGCGTCCGGCGTGCCGGATCCTGCGGAGACGAGGGACGCTACCGGCGCTGATTCGGCGGTATCGACGACGGCGGCCACCGCGATACCCGCACAGGCGACCAGTCCGGCTGCTGCGAAAGCACGTCGAACGGGAAGTAGGTGGGATCGGTGCGGTTCCTTGTTCATGCGTACCAGTTTCCCCGATCAATCTGAGAGCAGCCTGGGAGTCGCCTTGGAGAGTGGTCACAGCTAAGTCTCCGCTAAGTCTCTGTGGTGCATCCGAATCGAGCGGTCCGCGCGCATGGTGTGCACCCCTTAGCGGGTCATCGCGCAGGTCACCGTGGGGATCGGAGCAATCCGGCAGAATCGCCCCGCACCAACTGCGCCCCGTCGTAACGTGAACTCACTCGGTTCGGCGCACCGAGGAGGAGGGGTACACATATGTCGGTTGATGCAGCGGCGATCGTCGTCGCGATCACCACCGCGGCAGGGGCTCTCGTTCAGGGAGCTGATCTACCACAACTACTGAAGGACCAAGTAGCCGAAGCAATTCAGGGGGTCGAGCAGGCATCACCAGACATTCAAACGCAGGTCGACGACGCACTGGCGGCCCTCCCGGAACCGGCCCGAGAACAGGCCGAGCAGATGGTGTCCCAGGCATCGGAGATCGTCAAGCAGATCACCGACCCGTATATTCCGGACCCGCCATCCATCGAAGCCGCGCCCCCGGTAGAGACGCCGGAACCGCCCGATATAGCACTCGATCCTCCCCCCGTCCCGAGAACGACGGGTGCGGAACCGGCAATCGGCGGACTCGCGGTTCTGCCTGGTCTGGCGGGGGGCGTGAGCGGGCTCGGGGGACTGATCCCGCCCGTCCCGGCAGGATTTCCCGGAGTCTCATTGGCACCGATCGGTGCGGTCGCCGTCTTCGCCCCATGGATCCGCAAGGCTGGGTCGCTGTGTGAGGGCATCGGTCCACAGACGCTGGCGGCCCTCTACTCGGTGGAGAACGATTTCCGCTACGGTCCCACCTCCCCGGTGTCCCCGGCAGGTGCGCGTGGTCCCGGACAGTTCATGCCTGATACCTGGGCCAAGTACGGCAAAGACGCGGACGACGACGGGAAGGCCGACATCAACGGTGTCGCCGACCCGATGATGACGTCGGGCCAGATGTTGTGTGATCTTTACGACCAGGTCGACGGCTGGAAGAGGGAAGGTGTGGTCGAGGGCGACACCCTCGATCTGACCATCGCCGCCTACAAGGCGGGTGCGGCTGCGGTCCGGACATCCAGGGGTATGCCCGACGGGATGTTTGATGGTGAGCACGAGACAGGGCCGTACGTCGCGCGAATCCGCTCACTCGAGGACGCATTCGCGCGGATGCTGTCGCCGTTCTTCTACGGAGGAGCAGTCGGTGACACCAGCCGGGTCGTGGAGGCCGCCATGCAGTTCGTTGGGCTGCCATACGTATGGGGCGGTGGCAACATCAACGGACCGTCCGATGGAGGTTTCGACTGCTCGGGCCTGACATCGTTCGCGGTCTACGCCGCAACCGGCTTAACACTCCCTCGTACGTCGGAAACGCAATGGGGCATCGGCGTCGAGGTACCGCTGTCGCAGGCCCGACCCGGGGATCTACTCTTCGGCAACTGGCAGGAGGCCGGCCCGGGACATGTGGCGATCTACGTCGGCAACGGCCAGATGTTGCACGCTCCGGACAGGGGGGACGTGGTGCGCATCAGCTCTGTGTACTCCGACATGAAGGTTCGCAGACTCTTCTAGAGAACGCCTCGTTGGCTGGCGCAAAGTTGGTTGATACAAAGAACTCCGGTTCGGGTAGAAATGCCCGAACCGGAGTTCTCGTAAGGGAGTTTCCTGAGTCAGCTGTGGTAGGGCTCCGCGCTGACGAGCGAGACCTTCATGCTGCTGCCGTTGGGCAGCGTGTACTCGCGGGTCTCTCCGACCTTCGCTTCGAGTAGCGCTCCACCCAACGGAGAATTGGGCGAGTAGACCTCGAGTTTGCTGTCGCGAACGCCCTCTTCGCGGGTGGCGATCAGGAACGTCTCGGTGTCCTTCTCGTCGCCGTCGTAGTACACCTTCACCACGGAACCAGGTAGAGCAATACCGGACTGTGTGGGCGCCTCGCCGACCTTCGCGCTGTTCAAGAGCTCCTGAAGCTGGCGGATGCGCGCCTCCTGCTGGCCCTGTTCTTCGCGCGCCGCGTGGTAGCCGCCGTTCTCCTTCAGGTCGCCTTCCTCGCGACGTTCGTTGATCTCAGCGGCAATGACGGGCCGATTCGCGATGAGTTGGTCGAGTTCGCTCTTGAGCCTGTCGTGGGACTCCTGGGTCAACCAGGTCACCTGGGTCTCGGTCATCTCGATCACTCCCTTGTAGTTGGAGCCACCGGGCTCCCTCGATAGATCACTGCAACAGCAGCGATCAACGGTTCGACAGATTTCACGGTCGTGGCCGTGCGTGTACCCACCTTGCCGTCAAATGCAGCAATACACGGCTCCGAACGGGAACCGTGTACCAGGCAATTTTAGCACGATCAGGGAGTGCGAACCCCGGATAAGCAGAACGTTCGGTCGGAACTGTTCCGGTGTCAGCCCTTGGTGAGGTAGGCGGGGACGTCCAGGCTGCAACCGTAAATGTCGCCCATTGCGGGCGGTCGCGACGTGTAGACCGGCGCGGTGATTTTCACGGTCTTGTCGTTGCCACCCGCGATGTACACCTCGCGCCTCCCGGTCTCCGAACCGTCGCGGGAGCGTGAACGGATGATGCACACCGCGTCGCGGTACGGCTCCTCCCGGGTGACGGTGAAGGTGATGTCGATCTGTGAATCGCTCACCAGGTCGAAGGAAGTTGCCTGACTGTCGATCTCGGAAGCATTGAACCTGTTGAACGCGAACACCGCCACGGTCAGTCCGACGGCCGCGACAATCGCCGAGAGCGCCCAGATCTGCCACCGCTTCGGACGCGTGGGCTTCTTGGCCGCCCCGTAGCGTCCCGGGGGAAGCGTTCTCGTCATCACTCAACCTTTGTACCGCTGCGCGTTTTGTCCCGCTTCGGTTCCCCACGGCTTTGGAGCATCGGGGTGGGGGCACGGCTGCAAGCGGAACTATCGGATGGAACTATAGAGGATGTGCGACCGCGCGACGTCAGCGATGATGAGGGACGCGAGCGCGCGACACGGACCAGCCGGCAACGGCTAAAGGCAAAGCTGAGGTGAACGAATACGTGAGCGGATTGCGTCTCATGGCCGTCCATGCCCATCCTGACGACGAGTCGAGCAAGGGCGCCGCAACGATGGCGCGTTACGCCGCAGAAGGCAATGACGTGCTGGTTGTGACGTTGACCGGTGGTGAACGCGGCGACATCCTCAACCCCGCTATGGACGTGCCCGGGGTGCGTGACCGCATCCACGAGGTGCGCATCGACGAGATGGCGGAGGCGGCCCGGATCCTCGGCGTCAAGCAGCAGTGGCTGGGCTTCGTCGACTCCGGGCTACCCGAGGGCGATCCCAAGCCGCCGCTGCCGGAGGGCTGCTTTGCGCTTGTTCCGCTCGAGGTGTCGACCGAGGCCTTGGTCCGGGCGATCCGAGAGTTCCGTCCGCACGTGATGACCACGTACGACGAGAACGGTGGTTACCCTCATCCGGATCACATCCGCTGCCACGAAGTGTCGGTAGCCGCTTACGAGGCTGCCGCAGACCTCGACCAGTTCCCCGACGCCGGCGAACCCTGGGAGGTGCTCAAGCTCTACTACTCGCACGGATTCATTCGCAAGCGTCTCCTGCAATTCCAAGAGGAGTACGAGCGTCGCGGCGAAGAGTTCCCCCTGGCGGAGTGGATCACGAAGTGGAAGACCGAGCAGGGCGACATGATGGCTCGCGTCACCACACAGATCACGTGTGGCGACTACTTCCCGCAAAGGGACGATGCTCTTCGGGCACACGCCACGCAGATCGATCCCAACGGCTCGTTCTTCGCGGTTCCGCTCGATATCCAACAGAAGATTTGGCCGACCGAAGAGTTCGAGCTCGCCAAGACGAGGGTCACCACCTCCATCCCGGAGAGTGACCTGTTCGCAGGAATCCGCGAGGACGGTCCGAAATGAGCCCTTTGACGGTGTTGTTCGTCACCGGAACCACAGATCTGTTGGCGCAGACGCCCAGCAGCCCGGCAGGCCCCGAGTTCGGTAAGTCGTCACCGGTCGGTCTCGTGATCATTCTGGCGCTGCTCGCGGGTGTGGTGCTACTGGTGCGTTCGATGAACAAGCAGCTGAAGAAGCTGCCCCCGACGTTCGAACCCGACCATCCCGAACCCGACCAAGACGCCGATGCGGGCACTGATCGTGGGGCGATTCACGGTAGAGGTGCGGGCAGGACCGAGCCGCGCAAGACCACAGACGCCCCGCCCAATTCGCAGCAGTAGCCGAACAGGACTTTGGACATGGACCCCCGTGCACGCAACACTCTCGGCGGGTCCACGAGCCCTTACCTGCGCCAGCACGCCGACAACCCCGTCCACTGGCAGAGGTGGGGGCCGGAGGCGACCGAATGGGCACGTGAGCGTGACGTTCCGATTCTGCTGTCGATCGGGTACTCGGCATGTCATTGGTGTCACGTAATGGCGCACGAGTCCTTCGAGGACGAGGCAGTCGCGTCGTTGATGAACGAGTACTTCGTGTGCGTCAAGGTCGATCGTGAGGAGCGCCCCGACCTCGACGCGGTCTACATGAACGCCACGGTCGCGATGACCGGCCAAGGCGGTTGGCCGATGACGTGCTTTCTCACACCCGACGGCGCACCGTTCTATTGCGGCACGTACTACCCGGCGCAGCCGCGCGGTGGGATGCCGTCGTTCACCCAAGTTCTCGCGGCCATCGCCGATACGTGGCGGGACCGTCGAGGCGACGTCGACGCAGCGGCGGACTCGGTGGTCGCGGAGTTGCAGCGCGGTGCAGGCGGTATCCCGCAGGGCGATGTCCGAGTTGACCCCGCTTTGTTGGACGCAGCGACCGAATCAGTGCTGCGAGAAGAGGACACCGATCGAGGCGGGTTCGGCACAGCCCCCAAATTTCCGCCGTCGGCTCTGCTGGAAGGTCTGCTGCGCACCTACGAGCGAACAGGCGCCACGGAGATTCTCGGCGTCGTGGAGCGCACGGCGGCGGCGATGGCCCGAGGGGGAATCTACGATCAGCTCGGCGGCGGGTTCGCCCGCTATTCGGTCGACGCCGAGTGGGTTGTGCCGCACTTCGAGAAGATGCTCTACGACAACGCTCAACTGCTGCGTGTCTACGCGCATCTCGGTCGGCGCACGGGTTCGGAGCTGGCCCTCCGCGTCGCCGAGGAGACCGCCGAGTTCATGCTGCGCGACCTGCGCACCGCGAGCGGGGCGTTCGCCTCCGCCCTCGACGCCGACACCGAGGGTGTCGAGGGGCTCACCTATGTGTGGACGCCGGAACAGCTCGTCGAAGTCCTCGGACCGGAGGACGGCGCCTGGGCGTCGGAACTGTTCGCGGTCGGTTCTGTGGGCACGTTCGAGGCGAACACGTCGGTCTTGCAACTTCTCGTAGACCCGGATGACTGGGGTCGCTGGTCCCGCGTCAGGCGGGAGCTGCGCACCCACCGCGAGACCCGGCCGCAGCCGGAACGTGACGACAAGGTAGTCACGGCCTGGAACGGGCTTGCCATCACGGCACTGGCGGAGGCCGGGGCCGGACTCGGCAGGTCGGAGTGGGTCGCGGCCGCCGCCGAGTGCGCACGGGTGTTGCTGGACCTGCACGTCGTAGACGGGCGTCTGCAGAGGGCGTCGCTCGGATCGGCGGTCGGTGAGGCTGCGGGAGTTCTCGAAGACTATGCCTGTCTCGCCACCGGGCTTCTCGCGCTGTTCCAGGCGACCGGCGACACCAAGTGGTTGACGAGTGCGCAGATGCTGCTCGATCGTGCCCTGATCCACTTCGCCGACGATGAGCGACCGGGCAGCTGGTTCGACACGGCGGACGATGCCGAGGTGTTGGTCACTCGCCCCCGTGACCCCGTCGACGGGGCTACGCCGTCGGGGGCTTCCTGTTTTGCCGAAGCATTGCTGACGGGGGCTGCGGTCGCGGATGCAGAGGTATCGGGCCGGTATGCGGCAGCGGCCGCCGCGTCGATCGAGCGGGCGTCGCTCCTGCTCCAACGCGCACCTCGATCGGCCGGACACTGGCTGGCCGTCGCAGAGGCGTCGGTGCGCGGACCGATCCAGGTCGCGGTGGCCACCGACGGCGATTCCGGCCTGCTCGACGAGGCGCGACGCCTCGCCCCGGGTGGTGCCGTCGTGGTTGGTGGCCCAACCGGCTCGTCACCTCTGCTCGCCGATCGGCCGCTGGTCGGTGGGGTCTCGGCGGCGTATGTGTGTCGTGGGTTCGTGTGCGACCGTCCGGTCTCGACGGTAGGAGATCTCGCCGACGCGTTGAGCCGCTAGCTCGGCTATCAGCGTGATGGGTGAAATGTCCCGAGTCACACTGCAGCTCTTCAGGTCCGTAGAGCTCTACTCCCAGCGGACCCAAGTGGCGCAGTTGTCGACCTGGAACAGGTCATTGTGGTAGGGGTCGTCGAAGGCTGGACCCATTGGTACCGAGCCACCAATCCCCGCTTGAATTTCACCCGAACTGTGTTCGATGAACTCGCCGCTGGTGGTCACGGTGTAGAGATGCCAGGTGCACGGTGGGCCGTCAGGGCCGACCGGTCCTATGGTGTAGTACTCGATTTCCGGAGTGACGAACCCGTCCACGCCGGGATTCGATTGATCGGCGGCGACGAGGTCGGTGACGCGCGAGACCTGTGACGCGTCTGTTGCTATGGCCAACAGGAGCGGCCCGTCGTCGCTCTGGGGGATGTAGAAGTAGTAGTCGGGAACGCTGTCACCGGTGAGCGGGGCCGCACCGGCGATTCCCCCAGTCAGTGCGGTGGCGATGAGAGTAGCTGCGGCAAAGGCGATGCGGACTGCTCGGAATGCGGACATGGTGTCTCTTTTTGGGGACGGGAACGAGAGTCCTGTGGACGGGAATGGGGCTCTTTGCTCGATTCGCGAACAGCATTGTTACGGACGCGATTCATGCTAGCCCCACTTTCGGACCCGGTGGATGGCAGAGCGTGCAATCGCCACGCTATCGAAAGACGACCAACCAGACGGCCACGTAGTGAGACATGGCCGCGATCACCGTTGCCGCGTGGAAGAACTCGTGGTGACCGAACGTGCGTGGCCAGGGGTTGGGCCACTTGGTGGCGTAGAGAATGGCGCCGCCCGAGTACAGGAGGCCGCCGATGAGCAGCAGCACCATCGGGAGTAGCCCGACCTCGTGCGTCAGTTCAGGAACTACCGGGACGATCGCCCAGCCGAGGATGAGGTAGAGAGGAACCCCTACCCATCGCGGTGCGGTGGGCCACAGCATCTTCAGCGCAACCCCGGCCAGAGCACCCGCCCAGACGACGATCAGCAGTGTCCGGCCCGTGTCCGGCGGAAGTGCCAGCATTCCGAAAGGGGTGTAACTCCCCGCGATGAACAGGAAGATCATCGAATGGTCCGCGCGTTTCATCCAGATGCGGCCCGCGAGGGTGTTCCAGTGGATGCGGTGATAGGTCGCGCTCACACCGAATACGCCCCACACCGTCAGGATGTAGACGGCAGTGGCGAGAGCTGCCTGACCGGACACCCGGACGCCGGAGAGTGCGACGAGGACGAGTCCCGCGACCACGGAGACGCCGAATGCCCACAAGTGGATCCACCCCCGCAGGCGGGGTTTGACGGGCAGTTCGTCGAGGTCGAGCGCAGTCACAGAACACCTCTTGTCGCTTGTGTGGCATGAACCTACGCAGCCGTAGGTTCGCTTGTGGTGAGAGCGTACCCGCCAGTATCAGGAAGCCGCGGTTGGTGTGACGGCCATCGCCGAGGACCACACGACGCGGCGTAGGCTTGCGTGTCATGGTGATCTCCGGGTGAGTGCGCGAGGACTGCTGTACAGCATCTACGAGCGCCGATTGTTGAAGCGACTCGACGGTATGCAGCACCCTCGGCACGTAGCCGTGATGTGCGACGGCAATCGTCGTTGGGCTCGGGAGAACGGTTTCACCGATGTCAGCCACGGCCATCGGATGGGCGCACTCAAGATCGCTGAGCTACTGAGCTGGTGCGACGCAGCCGGCATCGAACTCGCCACCATCTACCTGCTGTCCACCGAGAATCTGCGCCGCGCTCCGGACGAACTCGACACGTTGCTCGAGATCATCACGGACGTCGTCGAGGAGATCTCGGGACCGGACAAGAACTGGAGCGTGCAGATCGTCGGTGCGCCCGACCTGCTCCCTGCTGATCAGTCCCGTCGGTTGCGTGACGCCGCCGAGCAAACTGCGGGCCGCACCGGCACCCATGTGAACGTCGCGATCGGGTACGGCGGTCGCCAGGAGATCGCCGACGCCGTGCAGTCGCTGCTGAGCGAGAAGCTGTCCGCCGGACTGTCGGGCGACGACCTTGTGAAATCGATCACTGTCGACGGTATCGGCGGTCACCTCTACACCTCCGGGCAACCGGATCCCGACCTCGTCATCCGAACGTCGGGGGAACAGCGGCTGTCGGGGTTCCTGCTGTGGCAGAGCGCCTACTCCGAGATCTGGTTCACGGAGGCGTACTGGCCCGAGTTTCGCCGAGTCGACTTCCTCCGCGCACTACGCGACTACGCCGCCCGGCACCGTAGGTTCGGCGCCTGACCGCACTTACAGCTTGCGCAGGCGGAGTCGGTTGATCGAGTGGTCGGCGTCCTTGCGCAGCACCAAGGTGGCTCGCGGGCGCGTCGGCAGAATGTTCTCCACCAGATTCGGTCGGTTGATGCTGTGCCATATCTCCTGCGCGGCAACGGTCGCATCCCGGTCGGACAGACCTGCGTAGTGGTGGAAGTGTGCGTCCGGGTCGGAGAACGATGTCTTGCGTAGCGCGAGAAAGCGCTGGATGTACCAGGACTCGATGTCCTCGATGCGAGCGTCCACGTAGATCGAGAAGTCGAACAAATCCGACACCATCAGGCGCGGACCGGTTTGCAGGACGTTCAGACCTTCGATGATCAGGATGTCCGGTTGGCGGACCCGGTGGTACTGGCCGGGGATGATGTCGTAGGAGATGTGTGAATAGACGGGCGCGGCTACTTCCTCGGCCCCCGACTTCACCTCCGTGACGAACCGCAGCAGTTTGCGGCGGTCGTAGCTTTCGGGAAAGCCCTTTCGGTGCATGATCCCGCGGCGATTGAGTTCCGCGGTCGGGTAGAGGAAGCCGTCTGTGGTCACCAGATCGACACGCGGGTGATGGTCCCAACGGGCGAGAAGAGCCTGGAGAACACGAGCGGTGGTGGACTTGCCCACCGCGACGCTGCCTGCGACACCGATCACGAACGGCACCTGTTGATCGGGGTGCTTCTCACCGAGAAAGGTCGCCGTTGCGGCGAAGAGGCGTTGTCGCGCGGCCACCTGTAGGTGGATCAGACGCGACAACGGGAGGTAGACCTCAGCTACTTCCTCGAGGTCGATCTGCTCGCCGAGACCGCGCAGGCCGTACAGCTCTTCCTCGGTCAGTACGAGGGGCGTCGACTTGCGCAGTGTGCGCCACTGCTTCCGGTCGAACTCCACGTACGGACTGGGCTCGCTCGACCGTGCCATCAGTTCCGCTCACACGCGAGTGCGATGGGGAGTGAGCGGTTTTTGCCCAGAATCTCTTCCTTCGTCGATGCGCTGGAGAGTAGCGGTTCCATAGTCGGATTGTGCTTGGTCTCGGCGGTAGCGCTGTCGGCGGGTCGGGCCGATGCGCCTGGACTAAGGTCATTCTGCATGGAATCCGCTTCGTTTGTCCGTGAATACCTGCTGATCGGGTTGGGTTTCGACCGACTAGAGGAAGGATTCGTCGACGCCTACACCGGCGATCCGGCGTTGCGCAGGCAGGTGGAGAACGCGCCACGGCCCGATCCGCGTGATCTCGCGCGTACGGCGTCGAGCCTGCGTGCCGAGCTGCCCTCGGTGGGTCTGGCCGAGGACAGGTCCAGGTTCCTCGATGTCCATCTCCGCGCACTCGAATGCTCAGGGCACAAGTTCGCGGGCGCCGACATCGGCTTCGTCGACGAGGTCGAGGCGTATTTCGACGTCCATATCGAGCGCGGTGACGAAGACCACTACCGGGAGGCGCACCGCAAGATTGATGCCGTCCTTCCCGGAACCGGACCGCTCGCCGAGCGCATGCAGGCACACCGGGCCTCCGATCGCATTCCGGCAGACCGTCTGCAGGAGTGCGTCGACGCATTCTCGAGCGCACTGCGCGATCTCGTACGTCAGCGCTATATGTTGCCCGATTCGGAGGTGGTCGAGTACGAGGTGGTGGGCGACAAGCCCTGGTCGGGTTTCAACTACTACCTCGGCGACTACCGTTCGAGGGTCGCGATCAACTCCGATCTCGAGCAGCACATGGCGAACCTGCCACGGCTGATCGCGCACGAGTCGTATCCCGGCCACCACACCGAGCACTGTCGAAAGGAGGCGGGGCTCGTGGGGGCGGGACAGCTCGAGCAGACGCTGTTCCTCGTCAACACCCCGCAGTGCCTGATGGCCGAGGGGCTTGCCGACCTCGCGCTCGAATCGATCGTCGGACGCGACTGGGGTTTGTGGGCGCAGGAGATCTACGCCGATCTAGGCCTGCGGTTCGACGGCGAGCGGGCCCAGCGCATCTCGGCGGCGTCCGGTCAGTTGCTCGGCGTGCGGCAGGACGCGGCGATGATGCTGCACGACGAGGGTCGAAGCCACGACGACGTCGCGGCATTCCTTCAGCGGTGGACCCTGTCGACCCCGGACCGGGCCCGGCAGTCGTTGCGGTTCCTGTCCTCACCCCTGTGGCGGGCGTACACGAGCACGTATGTCGAGGGGTACCGACTCCTCGGCGGCTGGCTGGAGGAGGTGCCGATCGGCGCGGAGCGATCGGAGCGCTTCCGTCGTCTGCTCGACGAACCACTCGTCCCCAGCGTCCTGCGCGACCGAGAGCTGCCGCTGACTGCGGGCGGGTGGGATGCGATCGCCAGTCCTTCGTAGACTGGCAGTATTCGTTTCCGCATCCAGCTTGGAGATTCCTCGATGACCGCTGTGCCCGGTACCGACGTCAACACGGCTCCTCTTGCCGAACTCGACCCCGAAGTCGCCGAGGCCATGGCAGGGGAGTTAGCCCGTCAGCGAGACACGCTCGAGATGATCGCGTCGGAGAACTTCGTTCCCCGCGCGGTTCTGCAGGCGCAGGGCAGCGTTCTCACCAACAAGTACGCCGAGGGATACCCCGGACGTCGCTACTACGGCGGTTGTGAGCACGTCGACATCGTCGAGGATCTTGCCCGCACCCGTGCCAAGGAACTGTTCGGTGCAGATTTCGCCAACGTTCAGCCGCACTCCGGCGCGCAGGCCAACGCAGCGGTCCTGATGGCACTGATGAACCCGGGCGAGAAGCTCCTCGGCCTCGACCTCGCGCACGGCGGACACCTGACGCACGGGATGAAGCTGAACTTCTCGGGCAAGCTGTATGACGTCGAGTCGTACGGGGTCAGCAAGGAAGACAACCGCATCGACATGGACGAGGTCCGCAAGATCGCGGTCGCGTCTCGGCCGAAGGTGATCGTTGCGGGCTGGTCGGCATACCCGCGGCACCAGGACTTCGAGGCGTTCCGCTCCATCGCGGACGAAGTGGGCGCGTACCTGTGGGTCGACATGGCGCATTTCGCGGGTCTGGTGGCGGCGGGACTCCACCCCTCACCGGTGCCGTACGCCGATGTCGTGTCGAGCACCGTGCACAAGACTCTGGGCGGACCTCGTTCCGGTCTGATCCTGGCCAAGCAGGAATGGGCGAAGAAGCTCAACTCTGCCGTATTCCCCGGCCAGCAGGGTGGCCCCCTGATGCACGCCATCGCCGCCAAGGCCGTGTCCCTCAAGATCGCGGGCACCGCGGAGTTCAAGGACCGTCAGCAGCGCACGCTGTCCGGTGCGAAGATCCTCGCCGAGCGCCTGACCGGTTCCGACGTGGCCGGCAAGGGTGTGAGCGTCCTGACCGGTGGCACCGATGTGCACTTGGTGCTCGTCGACCTGCGCAACTCGCAACTCGACGGCCAGCAGGCCGAGGATCTCCTCCATGAGGTCGGCATCACGGTCAACCGCAACGCCGTACCGTTCGACCCGCGCCCGCCGATGGTCACCTCCGGCCTGCGAATCGGCACCGCCGCGCTCGCGTCGCGCGGTTTCGGTGACGAGCAGTTCACCGAGGTCGCCGACATCATCGGCACCGCGCTCGCCGGATCGTCCGACATCGAGTCGTTGAAGGCCCGCGTCTCCAAGCTGGCCGCTGACACCCCGCTGTACGAGGGCCTCGAGGACTGGCGGCTGATCTAGGGGATTGCAGCGGGTGCGTCGCTGCTGACGCTCGAATGTCGTTGCCGGTGGTGGTTGTTGCGCAGCCACCCCTGCAACGAGCGTGTGGAGCCCGGCGAAGTACCATTCCGCGAGCGGCCGTGGGGTCACGTCGACGACGGTCGGTGACACACGGTCGATGACGAAGGGGGGACCGATGGCGCTGCGCCTCGAACCGGAAGCGATCGATCAGTGCGTGCGCGTCTGCGACCAGATGCTCGAGTCGATCGACAACGCGCTCCAGGAAGCGAACAGACTTCAAGACGTCGGCGGTTTTGGCGACTTCCGAATCGGTCAACAGCTCGCCGAGGGGTACCGGCGTAAGGGAGAGACGGTCGTCCAGAGGCTCGAGGAGTACCAAGCGGTCATCGCGGCAATGCGGGAGGCGTTCGCGGCCGGCGGCGAGGCGTTCGCAGACACCGACGGACAGTTCGCCCGGGCGCTGAGAAGCCTCGAGGGTGGGGTGGACCAGTGAGTCTGCGCCGCGCATCAGTGGGCGCGCTGCTGGCGCTCGCCACGGTCGTCTCGGGTTGTGGTGCGCCGGAATCACCCGAGGCGGCGGTGGCGTCGGACACTGCGTCGCCGACTCCTACGACTCGGGTTCCGCGTTATGTGGATCAATCGGATCGGCCGTTAGTGGTGTTCGATCCGTGCCTCGATATTCCGGATGAGGCACTGGTAGAGGCGGGCTACGACCCGCAGTCCAAGGACGAAGATGTCGTCGAGGCCGATTATCACACGTTCCTGATCTGTGGGTTCGACACGCCGCAACGCCAGTACGGGTTGAACGTGTACTCCTCGAACATCACTTTCGCCGAGGAGCAGGAGAAGGTGAAAGACTACTCCACACCGATCGTGCTCGACGGTCGCCGCGCGCTACGTAAGGTGCCAGCCAGGTCCATTTGCGGGGTGAGCATGGAGACCGGGTACGGCATCCTGATCGTCTCTCGCAATATCCAACTCACTCGGTCGGACCAGAACCTGGAGGAGGAGCGATGCGTAGGGATTGAGGAGACCGCGAGCATCATCGCCCGTTATCTACCTGAGGGGACGTAGACATGAGCGACATCAACGGCTTGCTGGCACCAGACGACGGCGCTGGGGCCGTTGAGCGTAAACGTCTTGATGCCACTCTCGAGCAACTGGGCAGACACATCGATGAGGAACGCGACCCTCCCTACGTCTCCGACCCGGACGTCTTCGACGGGATGAGTCGCGAGGAGATGCTCGGCAAGGTCTCCTCGCTCGATGCCGGACAGATCGAGGACCTTGCGGGCAGGGTCCTTTCCGTGGCAAGGGAATTCGATATCGGTTGGGGGCTGTTCAGCCTGAAGAACATCATCAGTTCGGGGTGGGAGGGCAACGCCGCCGACGCCGCGGCCGCCGCGGTCGACCGTTTGATGGACCCGGTTGGTGATACCAACGCGTCGCTTCAAACGATTGGTGTCAAACTTCGGCAGGCGGGCAGCGCGGCGAGCGATGTGAAACCGCCGGTACAAAGCCTGCTGTCGGATGCGCTTCCACTGCAGCTGCTGATCAGCGGCGCGGATGCCGTCGCTGCGAAGGCGGAGCAAGAGAACCAGCGGCGTGAGGCCGCGCAGATCCTCGAGCGGATCTACAAGCCGAGCTTCATCGACGCCGGCACCAACGTGCCCTCCATCGTGCCCCCACCGCCGATCGCCGGAGTCCAGGGCGATGGAGGGGGTGGCTGGAGCGGTACCGACGGCACGACCGGGGTCGGGGCCGAGGGTTCGGGCCCGCTAGGAGAAGGCGAGTCTGCTGCGGCCGAAGAGGATGGTGCCGCGAACACGCAGGCCGCCGCCGCGGAGGGCTCGCCGCAAGGAGCAGCACCCGGTAGCCAGGGTGGGGCGAACTCACCCACGTCGACGACCTCGGCGAACGCGCACAGCCCGCAGAGCGGAGCCAACGCCAACGGCGGCAGCACAGGCGGAATCGGCGGTGTCGGCGGCAGTGCTCCCCGGAGAGGAAACGACAGGGCGAACGAAAGCCAGGGTGGCGCCCTGGTTCCCGGCGCAATTCCGCCCGGTATGGCCGCCGGAGCCGCGGCGGGAGCCGCCGCCGGAACAGGCGCCGGAGCCGTCTCCGCCAAGCCGAGCATGGCACGTCCCGGCATGGGAATGGCTATGCCGATGGGTGCACCGGGCGCCGGGGCAGGCAAGAACGAAGATACGGAACACGAGACGCCGAGCTACCTAATCAACATGGACAACGGCAACGAGCTGATCGGCGATATCGGCGCAGTGGCGCCCCCGGTGATCGGAGCATGAACTGGCAACTGTCCTCCGCGCAATTCATGCACTTGTGGGAGGCGACGGATCTCGACACGATGCCGCATCCCTTCGAGCACCGCTGTGACGCACGTGTCGAGAGCGAACTGCACGCCGAACGGCAGCAGCTCGAGCGATGGCGCAACGAGCAGCTCGACCCTCAGCTCCGCGATGCCATCACGGTCCTTCGCTACCCCGAGGTACCGGTCAGCGTCTATTCACCGGGCGACGCTCCAGTGCTACGGCGCGGTGCCGTGCGCGGCCGAGTCGCCGTCGTTGTCGATCAACTGCCCTCCTCGAGGAAAATCGGCGACCTGAGCTCCGCGCCGGGAACCGGCGACCTACGTGTGCACGTCCGGCTCGGGTCGCGAACACCCGACATCCGGCGGTTCGTGGACGACCTGCTCCGAGAAATCCCGGAGGTCGGAGCCGGACGCACTGCCTCGATCGATGTGCACCCCGACGACCTGCGCCCCGACCCGGCTCGCACCGGCGTTCTCCACAACGCCAACGCCTCCGGAGCCCCCCTTCTCAAGCGCATCCTGGCTCGCCGCACGCGCGCGGGGTACATCTGCCTGCACGGGCCGTGGCAGGGCGCTCACGATTCGATTCTCGAGTCCACGACCTGGTTCGACATAGCTGACGACGGACGATACCTGTACTACACGGACCATCTGGTCCGGTTGCGATCGGCGACCACTGAGGTCATCGCCAACCGTCTCGAGGAACGCATCCGTACCGCACTCGTCCAAGATGAGATCGGTAGCCGTCGAGTCTCGAGTTAACCTTCCGTCGCAGGAGTACGCAGACGTAACACAATCTTCGCCGACACGCCCGCCACTCGTATCGCAGTCCGGTGTGATTGGCAGTACGGTCTTGGGGTAACAGGCAGCGGGGAAGTTGCTTGTACGGGAGGTCCTGATCGTGGCTGAAAGACTCAGTGCGAGGGGGCCGGCGCCCGGCCCCTGTGTGGACTGACACACCAGGGACGGACCGGTCCAGCGAACCGAGTCTGCGTGGCGCCACGCAGGCCTAGGAGCCTCACGTGACTGCTTCACGCTCCGTGTCAGCCCGAAGCGGGTATTCGTCCACAGCTTCCGAAAATCCCTCGGATTCGGTCGTTCATGTATTCGTGTTGGACACATCTGTACTACTGTCGGACCCTTGGGCTGTCACCAGGTTCGCCGAGCACCACGTGGTGCTTCCCCTTGTGGTAATCAGCGAACTCGAAGGAAAGCGGCACCACCACGAGCTGGGGTGGTTCGCGAGAGAAGCGCTGCGCATGCTCGACGACCTGCGGGTCGAGCACGGCAGACTCGACCAACCTGTGCCGATCGGGACCGACGGTGGCACCCTTCAGGTCGAGTTGAACCATTCCGACCCATTGGTTCTTCCGGTCGGATTTCGCACGGACAGTAACGATTCCAGGATTCTGGCCTGCGCCCTGAACCTTCAGGCCGAGGGGAACGACGTAGTTCTTGTCAGTAAGGACATCCCGCTGCGTGTGAAGGCCGGTGCGGTGGGGCTGTCCGCCGACGAGTATCACGCCCACGACGTCATAGCATCCGGCTGGACCGGTATGACCGAGATGGAGGTGACGTCGTCGTCGATCGACGAACTCTTCTCGGAGGGTGTCGTCGACTTGGAGGAGGCGCGAGAGCTTCCGTGCCATACGGGTATTCGACTGCTGGGCGGATCGTCGAGCGCGCTGGGGCGGGTGAACGCCGACAAGCGGGTGCAGTTGGTGCGAGGCGAGCGTGAAGCGTTCGGTCTGCACGGACGTTCGGCCGAACAGCGTGTCGCTCTCGACATTCTTCTCGATGACAGTGTCGGCATCGTCTCGCTCGGTGGCAAGGCCGGTACCGGCAAGTCGGCGCTGGCGTTGACCGCAGGGCTGGAGGCGGTCCTCGAACGTCGCACGCAGCGAAAGGTCGTCGTCTTCCGCCCCCTCTATGCCGTCGGTGGTCAGGAACTCGGCTACCTTCCGGGCAGCGAGAGCGAGAAAATGGGCCCGTGGGCACAGGCAGTCTTCGACACTCTCGACGGACTTGCCAGTCCCGAGGTGATGGACGAGGTGATCAGCCGGGGGATGCTGGAAGTCTTGCCGCTCACGCACATTCGTGGACGATCCCTGCACGATTCGTTTGTGATCGTCGATGAGGCGCAGTCGCTGGAACGAAACGTGCTGCTCACGGTTCTGTCCAGGTTGGGAACCGGTTCGCGGGTGGTCCTCACGCACGACGTCGCTCAGCGCGACAACTTGCGGGTCGGGAGGCACGACGGCGTGGCTGCGGTGATCGAGAAACTCAAGGGGCATCCGCTGTTTGCGCACATCACCCTGCTGCGCAGCGAGCGCTCACCGGTCGCCGCTCTCGTCACGGAGATGCTCGAAGAGTTCGGGCCGACGCCGTAGGAGAAAAGAGGCAGGGTACTCCGCCGAATGTCACACGGGTCCAATCAGGCTGAACCGATGTGACATTCGGCGGAATCGAGAGAGGCCGAAAGTCACACTATGCGGAGTATTCCCTTGATGGTTCCCCACAGCATGTCGCGGAAACTGAAGTAGTCGCGCCAGACTACGATCTTGCCGTCCTTCATCTCGAACGTGCCGCAGACCCAGAACTCGCTCCGAATCTTCTTGTAGATGAGGATGTCGGTGCGTTCGGTGAGAACGGCTGTACCGTCGCCGGCGATGTGGTGCAGCCGCACTTCGAATCCGACACCCGGTCCGGCCATTCTCTCGAGCACTCGCATGACGCGATCGATCCCGTGCACCTTGGGTAGGGACACGTTGTGCCACACGATGTCCCGGTCGAGGTATTGCTTGGCGGCCGCCGGGTCGCCGTCGGCGAGTGCGGCAAGGAAGGACCGCACCACCTCGACATCCGTCGTGCCCGGCGTGGTTGTGTCGGTTGGCTTGTCCGAGTTCGCATTCGCATTCATAACTTCTCCCTTGCCATTGTGATTGGCTCAGCGAACGAAGGTCCCCTGGCCGTGGGTGTTGTAGTACTCCAATGTGATGCCGTCGCCTGCGAAGGTGGCTTTCGAGATCGTGCCGGGCGGGGCATTCTCGTTGCTCAGCATGAACGTGAACTCGTCGCCGCTCCAGTGCGTCAGCGGAAATGATTGACCGGCGGGGCCGAGTTGGAGCGAGAGTGCGTCGCCGTCTTCGCTGATGACTGCTGGACCCCAGTAGTCGTTGTCGTAGACGCCGGTGTAGGTGTGAAGTGGCTGCGCGGGAGCGGGGTTGGTGGGTGCATCCCTGGCCACAAGACTTCCTTCCGGGGCGCGCATCGACGCGAAGGCCTCGGCGTACAGCGACCGCCAGTCTTCACGGATCGCACCGAATTGGACGAGGTCGGCGAATTCGGCGGTCAGGGTCTCCGGGATACCGACGGGGGTACCGTTGGTCAACGCGACGATGGCGACGTCCGCAGACGGTATCGCGACAAAGTTCGCCGCCACGCCGAGCTGGAACGCGCCCGAGTGGCTGAGGGATACGCGCCCAGCCGGTGTCGTTGACACGTTGAATCCGTATCCGTACATCCCGGGGCGAGCATCCGGGGAACGCGGTGGCACGGAGACGACCTGAGGACTGACGGCGGGCAGAAGTGCGTCCTGGTCGACGATCTGCCTGTCGTCGAACGACCCGTCGGCCAAGAGCATCGCCATCCACTTGCTGATGTCGTTGGCTGACGAGCTCACTCCGCCGGCTGGTGACTGGGCGTCGGGGTCACGCTCAGCGGGAACGTATATCCCGTTGATCAGTTGATGGGCGGTGGCGCGGTCGTCCTCGACCTGATAGTCGGCATACCGGGAACTGGTGGAGGTCATCCCCAACGGTTGGTAGATCGCCTGCTCGGAGAGCGTGGCCCAGTCAGTCCCCGACGCAGCTGCGACAGCCTCGGCCGCCGCGGTGAGACCGAAGTTGGTGTACGCATAGCTTATTCGGAACGGGCTCAGTGGTTCGAGGCGGAGCTTGTCGAGTATCTGCTGTCGGTTGTAGCCGAGGTCCTCCAGTTTGTCGCCGACGTGGTCGGGCAGGCCCGACCGGTGCGAATACAGATCACCCACCGTGACGTGTTCGGTCACCCACGGGTCGGCCAACGAGAAATCGGGCAGCGCGGAGGAGACCGGAGTGTCCCAATCGATTATTCCGGCTCCCACCTGGCGGGCGACGACGGTCGCCCCGACCGGTTTCGATAGCGACGCCAGCTGGAAGACGGTGTCGGCGTCCACCTTCTGATCGGTTCCGACCTCGCGCACTCCGAAGCCCTTGGCGTAGACGGTCTGTCCGTCGTGGACGACGGCCACCGCCATGCCAGGGAGGCCCGAACTGTCCATCAACTCTCTCGCCAGTTCATCGAGGCGCCCTACGGCATCATCGATCTGGCCCTGGGGAATGTCGACACCCGCCACGGTGGCAGGGTTTACCAGGTCAGTGGACGCCATGGGGGAGTTCACGTCAGAGGTACGGGCGAATGAGGCGTCGCTTGTGTCGGAGGTGCAGCCTGCGACGAGCGATCCGCCGAGCACGAGCGTGAGGAGTGTCGCCAGGCTCCTGTGTCTACGCATCTGGCGCTCCTCCGCGCGGGCTCGGAAAGTCGTTGTTTTCAGGCTATCGACCGCAGGTCGACGACCACGCCGTTTTGCCACGATGACGGTGTCGTTTTCCATTGATTTCGCGGCTACGCACCCTGAATATCCATATCGGCGCTACGGTGTTCCGATGGCGATTGACAAGAGTGACTCGCAGTTGCTTCATGAGCTGGTCCCGGCCGTCGAGGAAAACTTCAAGCGCCACATCGCCGAGGCTGACGTTTGGCAGCCACATGATCTGGTTCCCTGGGGTCAGGGCAAGAACTACGCGTTCATCGGTGGAATTGATTGGTCGGCAGACCAATCCTCCCTCAGTGACGTCGAGTCGCTCGCGCTGACGGTCGGGGTGCTCATCGCAGACAACCTGCCCGCATACCACCGCGAGGTCGGCAAGCACCTTGCTCTCGTCGGCCCGTGGTGGCGATGGGTAGGCCGTTGGACCGCGGAGGAGAACCGGCACTCCATCGTGATTCGGAACTACCTGATGGTGACGCGGGCAGTCGACCCGGTTGCCCTCGAGCGTGCGCGAATGGACGAGATGTTGCGAGGCTACGCAATGCCGCCGATGCATCTGATCGAGATGCTCGTGAATTCGGCGTTCGAGGAGAAGGCGGCCGCGGTGCGGCACCACAACACCGCAGCACTCGGGGAGGACCCACTGGTGGCGGTGATCGCCGAGCGGCTTGCCGCAGATGACGATTTGCAGTCGCTCTTCTACCGGAACCTCGTGGATGCGGCCTTCGAACTGGTGCCGGACCAGACTGCACGGGCGGTAGCGTCGCGAATCGCGGCGTTCGATGTGCCGCGGGTAGTGCTCCCCGGGGGAGCCGACAGCACTGCGGTGCTCGCGGAGGCCGGAATCTACGACCCTGCGGCGCAAGGGGAGAAAGTGTTCACCCCGATGCTGCGGTCATGGAATATGGCTACCCGCACCGACTTGGGTCCGGAAGGCGACAAGGCCAGAGAGGAACTGTCCGCACTTCTGTAGCGACCTTCGCCCGACGAGGGTCGAGCCACTCGAGCCCAAGTTCCTGATGCCGGCTGTCAGTCCTTCACCTTGGCCATGGCCAGCACGTCGAGACGTCTGTCGAGTTCTTCCTCGCTGAGCGCATCCCCGACCAAGCCGCGATCCACGACGGTCTCGCGGATGGTCTTCTTCTCCCGGAGCGCTTGCTTGGCGACGGCGGCGGCCTCCTCGTACCCGATCGCAGAGTTCAACGGCGTCACGATTGACGGTGACGACTCGGCAAGGGTCTTCAGGTGCTCGGTATTGGCGACGAGACCGGTGACGCATCGGTCGGCGAACAGCCGCGACACATTCGTCAGCAGTGTGAACGACTCCAACAGGTTCCGGGCCATCATCGGGATGTAGACGTTCAACTCGAACGCGCCTGCGGCGCCGCCCCATGCGATGGCCGCATCGTTGCCGACCACCTGGGCGGCGACCTGCGTGATCGCTTCGGGGAGTACCGGATTGACCTTGCCGGGCATGATCGAGCTTCCCGGCTGCAGGTCGGGGAGCGCGATCTCGCCGAGTCCAGTGAGAGGACCCGAACCCATCCAGCGGATGTCGTTGGCGATTTTGGTGAGAGACACCGCGATCGTGCGGAGAGCGCCGGACGCCTCCACCAGTCCGTCCCGGGCCGCCTGCGCCTCGAAGCTGTTTTTCGCCGACGTCAACTCCTCGAGGCCCGTCGCTTCGACCAGTTCGGCCACTACCTTGCGGCCGAAGCCGTCCGGGGCGTTGAGGCCCGTCCCGACCGCGGTGCCGCCGATGGGCAGCTCACCGAGCCGGGGAAGGCAGGCCACCACGCGTTCGATTCCGGCCTCCACCTGGCGGGCGTAGCCGCCGAACTCCTGGCCGAGGGTCACCGGTACGGCATCCATGAGGTGCGTTCGGCCGGACTTCACGACGGTCTTCCATTCGGCCGATTTGTCGAGCAGGGCCAATCGCAGATGATCGAGGGCGGGAAGCAGATCCTTCACCGCAGACTCGGTCGCGGCGACGTGTGTCGCGGTGGGGAAGGTGTCGTTGGACGACTGCGACATGTTGACGTCGTCGTTGGGGTGAACCGAGACACCGGAAGCGGCGGCGATGGAGGCGATCACCTCGTTGGCGTTCATATTGGAACTGGTGCCCGAGCCGGTCTGGAAGACGTCGATGGGGAACTGGTCGTCGTGTCGGCCTTCGGCGATCTCACCGGCAGCGACGATGATGGCGTCCGCCTTCTCTGCCTCGAGGAGACCCATATCCTTGTTGACCCGCGCGCAGGCCGCCTTCAGCAGCCCCATCGCGCGAATCTGGGCACGTTCCAGTCCTCGGCCGCTGATCGGGAAGTTCTCGACGGCGCGCTGGGTCTGAGCGCGCCACAGTGCGTTCGCAGGCACCCGCACCTCGCCCATGGTGTCGTGCTCGATCCGATACTGCTGCTCGCTGCTCTCGGTCATGGGTCAAACATTGCCACTTCCGAGGCGATGATGGGGCCGCTCCCGTGTGCCTTTCCTGCGTCGGACAAGAGCCCGGTGGGACAAGAGCCGGGGCGGGCGGGAGGAGGCACACGGGAGCAGAGCGGCCTAGAACGTCGGCGGAACAGCACCATCCTCGCCGTCGAAATCCACGGATGAGTATTCGCGCAGCTTTTCGAGACGGTGGTAGGCGTCGATCATGCGGACCGTGCCCGACTTCGAACGCATCACGATCGACTGGGTCGATGCGCCGCCGCCGTAGTAGCGGACGCCGCGGAGCAGGTCGCCATCGGTGACACCGGTTGCGCAGAAAAAGACGTTCTCACCCGACACCAGGTCTTCTGTGGTCAGGACACGGTCCAGGTCGTGACCGGCGTCGATGGCCTTCTGCCGTTCGGCGTCGTCGATCGGGGCCAACCTGCCCTGCAGCGAACCACCCATGCAGCGCATTGCGGCGGCGGCGATGATGCCCTCAGGGGTGCCGCCGGTACCGATCAGGATGTCGGTGCCCGATTCTGGGCGGGCGGCGGCGATCGCGCCGGCGACGTCCCCGTCTGAGATCAGGCGGATGCGGGCGCCCGTGTCGCGGACATCCTGGATGAGTTGTGCGTGCCGGGGCCGGTCGAGGATGCACACCGTCACGTCGGAGACCGAGGCCTTACGAACCTTCGCGACGCGCTTGATGTTCTCGGCGACCGGTGCGGTGATGTCGATGACGTCGGCGGCCTCGGGCCCGACAGCGATCTTCTCCATGTAGAACACGGCGGACGGGTCGAACATCGCGCCGCGTTCGGCAACCGCGAGGACGGAGATGGCGTTGGGCATTCCCTTCGACATCAAGGTGGTGCCGTCGACAGGATCGACGGCGAAGTCGCACTCGGGACCGTCGCCGTTGCCTACGTCTTCGCCGTTGAACAGCATTGGGGCCTCGTCCTTCTCCCCTTCACCGATGACGACGATGCCGCGCATCGATACTGTGTGGACGAGTTGGCGCATGGCGTCGACGGCGGCGCCGTCGCCGCCCTCCTTGTCGCCCCGACCGACCCAGCGACCTGCGGCCAGAGCACCTGCCTCGGTAACCCGGACCAGTTCGAGGGCAAGATTTCGGTCCGGGGCCTCGCGGTGACTCGAAGTGGTGCTAGCCGTCATGGGCAGTGCCTCCTGGGGCGGTCACGGTCGACCCGGTGCGTCGACGCGGTATCGGTGGCCTCGCGGACACCGGGAATCGGGTGGTCTTTCCTGCCCATCATCCCAGAATGACCTGATCACTTTCGCAACAAGGTCCCCGGAAGAAGTGTGATGTGCGCTGCTCGTGTGCGTCCTATGGGCCCGAGAATCGCCGTTTACGCACTGACCCTGGATACTGTGCTTGTGGCATCAGATAAACCGCGCATTCTGCACAACAACCGCGACATGGTGTGGTCGCTCGTTCCCCTTGTCTTGTTCTGTGTGCTGATCGCAGCTATCGCCAGCCAGTGCACGTTCAGCCCGGGCGGACCGACGAGCGGTCCGATCCCGAGTTTCGACATGAACGCGGCGCTGAATTATGACGCCGAGGACCTGTCGTTCCCGGTGCGTGAGCCGGTGATCCCGGAGGGGTGGACGCCCAACTCGGGAAGCCGCAGCGTCGTCAGCGGAGACGAAGGTGGGGACTCGAGCACCGTCGGATTCATCACTCCAGCCGGGCGCTACATCCAGCTCACCCAGAGCGACGCGACCGAGACCGCGCTGGTGTCGTTCGTGGCCGGCGGCCCACGCACGGCGACCGGAACCGAGGATGTCGCGGGCTACAACTGGATCGTGTACGGCGGCGAGGGTGTCGAGCCGATCTGGGTCTCAGACCTCGGCGACGTCCGGATCCTGCTGACCGGCAGCGCGTCCGAAGAGGATTTCCGGCAATTGGCGACCGCAGTGGCAGACGCGCCGGTTCTCGCGCCCTGAGACCCGGCGACGTCGACTCCCGCACTCTGACGCCGCGTCGGCGTCACTCCTCTTCTTCGGCTTCTTCAGCGTGTGAGAGCGCCGTCTCGACGCGTTTGCGTGCTCCGGCGAGGTGCTCCTCGCACCTCTTGGCCAGGGCTTCGCCCCGCTCCCACAGGGCGAGAGAGGCGTCGAGGTCGAGGCCACCCTGCTCGAGCAGTTTGACCACGTCGACGAGTTCGTCGCGCGCCGCCTCATAGCCGAGTTCGGCTATGTCGGTGTCGTTTCCGGTGGACTCACTCATCGCTATCAGTCCTTTCCCATCACTGCGGCGCGGAGTGCGCCGTCAGCGACTCGAACACGAATTTGGGTGCCCGGCGGGGCGTCGTCGACGGACCGCAGCACTGCGGGGTCGCCGCCCGCCACGATTCGCTGCACCACCGAATACCCGCGGGCCAGTGTCGCTGCCGGACCGAGGGTTGTGAGCCGTGCACGGAGATGCTCGATCGTCGTACTCTCCGCGGTGATCGCGCGATTGATGTCGCGTCGTGCGGCATCGCGTAGCCGTTCGACCTCGTCGGACCTTTGGTCGATCGAGCTCAGGGGGTCGGCGAGTACCGGCCGACTGCGAAGCTGGGTGATCAGGTGCGACTCACGCTGGACCCAGTTGCGCAATGCCGCTGCGCTCCGGGTCCGTAGTTCACCGACCAGTGCCAGTTCGGCGACGGCGTCCGGTACCACGCGTTTCGCGGCATCCGTCGGCGTAGCCGCACGCAGGTCGGCCACGTGATCGCTGAGCGGGCTGTCCGGCTCGTGCCCGATCGCGCTGACCACCGGAGTCGTGGCGGCGACGATGGCGCGGCAGAGCGTCTCATCGGAGAACGGCAACAGGTCCTCCACGCTGCCGCCGCCGCGGGCGAGGATGATCACATCGACCTGAGGGTCCGCGTCGAGTTCCTTCAACGCGTCGAGGATCTGTGGGACGGCCGTCGCACCTTGCACAGGGGTGTTGCGCACTTCAAACTTCACGGCCGGCCAGCGCCGCCGAGCCACGCTGAGGACATCGTGCTCGGCGGCGCTGGCACGACCGGTGATCAGCCCGACGGTGCCGGGCAGGAACGGCAGCGGGCGCTTGAGCCGGGGGTCGAACAACCCCTCGGCGGCAAGCAGCGCCCGCAAGCGCTCGATCCGGGCCAGGAGTTCACCGATCCCGACCGCTCGGATCTCGGTCACACGCAGTGACACCGACCCACGGCCGGTGTAGAACGACAACTTGCCGAACATCACTACGCGACTGCCCTCGGTGAGCGGAACAGGTGAGCTCTCCAGCAGTCGAGGAGAGCAGGTCACCGACAGTGACATGTCGACGGAGGGATCCCGCAGGACCAGAAATGCCGTCCGGGTGCCTGGGCGGGCATTGATCTGGGTTATCTGGCCTTCGACCCAGACGCTTCCGAGTCGATCGATCCACTGGGCGACCTTGGCCGACACGGTTCGGACGGGCCAAGGATGCTCGGCGGTACTGGGGCCCACACTGGCTGCGCCGGGCTGGGCGGAGGTCACTTGGTCTTGGCGGTTGTGATGCGATTGGTAAGCATGGTCTGAAACGGTGCCCGCGCCCGGGTGGCGTTCTCGTAATCCAGCAGTGCCGTGAGGTCCTCGACGGAGAGGGTGCGCAGCCGGGCACGCAGCTGCGCGAGGGTCAGTGAACCGTAATCGAGGTGAGCGGCGATCTCCGGTTCGGACACCGGGGGAGTGGCTGGGGCGGACTTCTTGCCGGACTTACTCTTCGTCTTTCGCGTGGAGCCGTTGCTGGCAGCGGGAGCAGACTTCGAGGTGGAGGTCTCCTCGACCGTGCTCTCGTCCTGAGGGTTCAGCGAGTACAGGGCGAATCGGCCCGCCCCGGCCGAGCGGTTGTCGGACGCGCCCGGGGCGGGTGTATCTGGATTGGTGTCCTCGTCGAAGACGGCCCACTCCGGCTGTTCATCGTCGTGGGTCCAATTGATCAAGGCGAAAGCCTGGTCACCTTTGATAGCGAGGGCGGTGATCGACTGCTGGACCCGCATTGTGGTCTGCAATACCTGGCTGAGCGCGGTCATGGGCAGCGTTGCAGCGGTGGTGGGCAGTCTTCTTGCCTCTTCGACGGCCGTCACGGCGATTCCGGCGGCGACACGCGCCACGAAAGGGGGACGAATCATCCCCAAATCCTGCCTTACGGCGCCAGGATTTGGTAGCCGACGTGCCCAGAGCTTCGCCGAGGCCGCACAGTTGCGTCGGCTCGAGTCCGCCCAATAGCACACACGGTTCGCCGCCTCGGGCCGGCGGTGGCGTAGCGGACGGGGGTGCCCAGTAGTCTGAAGCCATGTCTTCGGCTGTTCCACTCGATGTGGGTATTACACGTTCGGCAGGTTCGGGAGCGTCGCGTGCCGATGGTGAGAAGCGGGTTCTGCTCGCGGAACCTCGCGGCTACTGTGCCGGGGTCGATCGCGCAGTCGAGACGGTCGAGAAGGCGTTGGAGAAGCACGGAGCGCCGATCTACGTTCGCAAGGAGATCGTGCACAACCGGCACGTTGTCGAGACGCTCACCGATCAGGGTGTGATTTTCGTCGACGAGACGGACGAGGTACCAGAGGGCTCGCTGCTCGTGTTCTCAGCCCACGGTGTGTCGCCTGCGGTGCACGAATCGGCTGCTGCCCGCAGTCTCCGCACCATCGACGCCACGTGTCCGCTGGTGACCAAGGTTCACCAGGAAGCCAAGCGCTTCGCCCGCGACGACTACGACATTCTCCTCATCGGTCACGAAGGCCACGAGGAGGTGGAAGGTACCGCAGGCGAGGCTCCCGATCACGTCCAATTGGTCGATGGCCCCGACTCGGTCGATGCGATCACCGTCCGTGA
The DNA here is from genome assembly GCF_001767395.1 of Rhodococcus sp. WMMA185. NCBI lineage: Bacteria > Bacillati > Actinomycetota > Actinomycetes > Mycobacteriales > Nocardiaceae > Rhodococcus > Rhodococcus sp. WMMA185. The sequence goes on from NZ_CP017014.1 coordinate 540,004, forward strand.
CGAAACGAAGGTCATCTGGTTGTCGCAGACCACGTTGAGCGTGGACGAGACGATGCAGACAGTGGCACGACTGCGTGAGCGGTTCCCGCACTTGCAGGATCCGCCGAGTGACGACATCTGCTACGCCACGCAAAACCGCCAGGTGGCAGTGAAGGCCATGGCACCCGAGTGTGATCTGGTGATCGTGGTCGGCTCCCGGAACTCCTCGAACTCAGTTCGCCTCGTCGAGGTTGCACTGGGCGCTGGGGCGAAGGCAGCGTACCTCGTCGACTACGCACGCGAAATTGACCCTGCCTGGCTCGACGGGGTGGAAACGATCGGAATCACCTCGGGTGCCTCGGTCCCGGAGATTCTTGTGCGCGGCGTGATCGACCTGCTGGACGAGCACGGATTCCACAACGTGCAATCGGTCACCACCGCCAACGAGACGCTCGTCTTCGCGCTACCGCGTGAGCTTCGTGCCGCGAGGACCTGAGCGCCGCGAATCCTGATCGAACCGGCACACACCTCTAGCGCGGGTGCTCCGTCCCGTACGGCGGCTCGCCGCTGCTTCGGTAGCGCACCCGCGGGATCGGATGCGCGGGGACCTCGGTGTTGCCGCTCTGCGGTCGAGGTGTCGGGCGCGGTTGGATCCACTGGGATGGCGCCTGTGCGGGTCGGTCGACGGTTGGAGGTGGTGCAGCACGGCCACCTGCATACGACGACCGGCGAGGTTGTGGTTGCCCCTGGTGTTGGGGTTGTTGCTGCCGCGGCGGTTGTTGCTGTCGCGGTGGTTGCCCCCGCCGCGGAGGGTGGCCTGGTCCCTGTCGAGGAGACTGACGCGGATGCTGAGGTGCGGCGTCACGTCGTGGGGAGGGGCGGGGGCGCGGCGGTGCGCCCGCTTCCCTTGCCCTTCGCGGGGGAGCCTGCCACGTTTCCTCGCCCGCGGTTCGCGCCCGGGCTGCCCGAGCCGTTCGCTCAGGTCGTCGCGTCGACTTGTGTGTGCGTACAGCGCGGCGTTGTTTGAGCAGAACCAATCGAATCCCGCCGATCACGAGCGCGACAACGGTGGTCCCGAGCATCAGCGGAAACCGGTTGATCAGCGGATATACAACGTTGATCGCCAAATCCTTCAGAGCCGTGCTGCTTTCTCCTGCAATCAGGCTCTGACCTAGCGGTACAGCGACGAACAGGATCAGCGGCGGCTGGACGATCGCGGTGAACAGCGCCCGATTCCCCGCGGCGAGCACGGCGAGAATGCAGCCGAGGAAGTAGAACGCGGAGAACGCCGCCGTGAGTTCGGTGCCTCGAGTCGCATCCACGGCGAGTCCGGCAAAAGTGACTCCGACGGCCAGGAGAACGACGCCCCACCAGGGGAGTCCCGGGATCGTTGGGATGACCGACCTACTGTCGAGTGGCACCCCAGAGCGAGCACGTTGCGTTGCAGACACACAATGACAGTAACCGCAACTTGCTAAATGGCCTCGTTGGCGTGTCCGTTCGAGGGTGACAGATCCTCGAGGTTTGTGCGTCGCGGCCAGGAGTCCACGGGCTCGACCTCGGGTAAATCGCCGTCGAAGATCTCGAGGTCGTGCAGCTTACGGGCGGTGACTGTTACTCGGGACTCCATCGAGGCGACGGTGAGGTTGAACGAGTCCACTGCCTTGCCGAGTTGTGAGCCCAATCGGTCGAGGTGCGAACCGACGATTCCCAATCTCGAGTACAGCTCGCGGCCGAGTTGGTGAATCTTCGCAGCGTCCTGCGACAAGGATTCCTGACGCCACGTGTGTGCGATGGTCCGTAGCAACGCGATCAGTGTGGTGGGTGTGGCCAGGATTACGTTCCGTTCGAAGGCGTACTCGAGGAGTCCGGAGTCGGTGGTCAGCGCCGCGTCCAGGAACGGGTCGCCAGGAACGAACAGGACCACGAACTCCGGCGTCGGGTCGAAGGACTCCCAGTACGCCTTGTCGGCCAACTGGTCGACGTGGGTGCGCAGTTGCCGGGCGTGGCGGGTGAGGTGCTTTGCCTGTGCACTCGGATCTTCTGCCTGCGCGGCGTCGAGGAAGGCCGCGAACGGGACCTTCGCGTCGACCACGATCTGCTTGCCTCCCGCCAAATACACGAGAAGGTCGGGACGGACACCCTCCCTGCTGACCTGTGTGTCGAAGTCGCAGTGCCGGACCATTCCGGCCAACTCCACCACGCGCTCGAGTTGGATCTCGCCCCACTTGCCGCGGACCTGCGGCGCGCGAAGCGCGGTGACGAGTTGACTGGTTTGTGTGGACAGCGTCTGTGAGGCCCGGTACATGCCCTCGACCTGCTCGGTGAGTCCGGCATAGGCGTGGACGCGATTGCGTTCGACGTGATCGACCTGCCGAGCCAACGCGCCGACCGCCTCCTGCAGGGGTCCGACCAGGCGAGAGACTTGATCGCCGATCGCGCCCGAGTGGCGTCGCGCAGAGTCTTCACTGGCAGCAGTCAACGATTGCCGCAGTAGGGTTTCGTTCTCCCGCAGTGCAGCCAGTTGGGCTTCGGCTCGCGCGGCCCGGTCACCACTGCGTGCTGCGTGCAGCAACCACCCGAGGGCAGTGCCCGCGGCCAGCGCGAGGAGCATGCCGAGTGCAGCGAGTGCATTCATGAGGAAGATGGTGCACCAAGCCACCGACAAGTGGAATCGATTCGGCGCCGTGCGGTGGAAGTTTCGAGGATGTCACCGTGGTGCTCTACGGTCTCGGGGTATGAGGATCCTGCACACTTCGGACTGGCACATCGGACGCACGTTCCACGGGGTGGATCTGCTCGCCGACCAGGCCTGTGCGCTCGATGCCATCGCCGCCGTCGTCGCCGAGCGCAGTGTCGACGTCGTCGTCGTTCCTGGAGACGTCTACGACCGTTCGATCCCCAGCGCTGATGCCGTCACCGTATGCAACCGCGGATTGGAAGCGATCCGAGACGCCGGCGCGGTCATCGTCGCGACCTCCGGCAATCACGACTCTGCTGCCAGGTTGGGTGCCGGCGCGGCATTCTCCCGTGCCGGCGGCCTGCATCTGATGACGACGGTCGCAGGTATCGGCTCACCTGTGATTCTCGAGGACGAGTACGGTCCGGTCGCGTTCTACGGCATTCCCTACCTGGAACCGGAGATCACCCGCGATCGACTCGGGGTGCCGTCCGCCCGGTCGCACGCCGAGATCCTCGATGCCGCGATGGGCCGTGTTCGCGCCGATCTCGATGTCCGGCGTCAGACCCTTGCTCGAACCAGGTCTGTGCTGCTCGCGCACGCGTTCGTCGTGGGTGCCGAGCCCACGGGATCGGAGCGGTCCATCTCGGTCGGTGGTGTCGAGACGGTTCCGGCTTCGGCGTTCGAGGGAGTCGACTACGTGGCGCTCGGCCACCTCCATTCGCCTCAGACTCTCGCCGAGAACATTCGGTACTCCGGTTCACCGCTGCCGTACTCGTTCGGAGAGCGGACCCACGACAAGGCGGTCTTCATCGTGGAGATGGACGCAGACGGACTGCGAGCCGTCGAGCGTGTCGCGTTGCCGGTGGTCCGCGGATTGCGACAACTGACGGGCACGGTGCGTGAGCTGCTGGAGAACGACGAATACCAAGACGCCGAGGATTGCTACGTGTCAGCCGTCCTCACGGACCCAGAGCGTCCGATCGACGCCATGCGCGCGCTGCAGACCCGATTCCCCTTCGCCGTCCATCTCGAGTGGCAACGCCCGGAGGGCAGTGAGACTCTCCGGTACCGAGACAAGATTCGTGGGCGCAGCGATTTGCAGATCACGCGCAGCTTCCTGGCTGATGTACGCAGCGATCCGTCGCCGGGTGAGGTGAGGTTGGTGGAAGCCGCACTCGGATTCGCAGACCGGGCAGGGGAGCGCACCGCCGAAGTTGGTGCAATGGAGCAGACCGCATGAAACTGCACCGACTCGAGATCGAAGCCTTCGGGCCGTTCGCCGGATCGGTGGAAGTCGACTTCGATCGTCTCGGCGCCGATGGTCTGTTCCTTCTGCACGGTCACACCGGCGCGGGTAAGACCACTGTTCTCGATGCGGTGGCCTTCGCGCTCTACGGCACCGTTCCCGGGGCACGAAAGGAAGGTAAGCGGCTCCTCTCCGACCATGCGCCCGCCGGCTCGGTTCCGACGGTGACACTCGAGGCCACGATTGCCGGTCGGCATCTGCGAATCGTGCGCAGCCCCGAGTTCGAGCGCCTGAAGCGCCGGGGGTCGGGAACGATCAAGGAGAACGCGAAGGCCACGCTCAGCTGGCTCGACGGTCGCGGCGAAGACCTGTCCCGCATCCCCGACATCGCCGAGGAAGTCGGGCGGCTGATGGGCATGAGCGCCGATCAGTTCTTCCAGGTGGTCCTGCTGCCGCAGGGTGAGTTCGCGAGGTTCCTGCGCGCCGACAACGAGGACCGCGGTCAGCTTCTGGAGAGGTTGTTCGACACCACCCGTTTCCAGACGGTGGAAGAGTGGTTCCTCAACCGCAGGCGCACGAGCGCCCAGGATTTGGACGAACATCAGAGGGGCATCGAGGTCCTGATCGCGAAGGTCGCGACAGCAGCGGGAATCGAGGCGGGCGCCGACGCCGATCCCGTGATCTGGGCCCACAAGCTCGGGAATCAGGCCCGTGAGGTCCATGAAGCCGCCTCGAATGACCTGGAGAGGGCCAAAGCTGACGCGAAGTCGGCCGGTGACGCACTGGCCGAGGCCCGCCGGATTCTCGAACTGCAGAACCGTCGACGCCGGGCGGAGGAGGAACTTGCCGCCCACGCGGCAGGGGCAGGCGAGCGCTCCGTCCTCGCCGCCGAGTTGGCCGATGCGCGCCGCGCCGAACCGGTGGCAGCCGTGGCGCGGGAAGCTGAGGATGCTCGGACCAAGTCGGCCAGCGCTCTGCAGAGGGCAGAGGTGATCGCCGAGGACCTTGGTTCGAGAATGGGTGGTCACGACCTTGTGGCCGAATTGCCCTGGCCACCGGCGTCTTCCGATCGAGAGCGTATCCGGTCGAAGATCCGTTCCTGGCGAGACGAGGTCGTGCGTCTCGACGCCGCCCTTGTCGAGTCCGCCGCCGCCGCACGCCTCTCCGTCGAACTCGATCGCCTGCGGGAACGGAGAGTCGAACTCACCGGCGCTGGTGAGGCGCTGTCGCAGGAACGCGAGCAGCTGCCTCTCGCGCTGCAGGTAGCGGAGAGGGAGCTCGAGTCGGCGCAGAAGGCCGCTGCCGCTCTGCCCGCCCTCGTGGACGTCCGAGACCGTGCGGCCGATGCCGCCTCGGCTGCAGCAGATCTTCGGCCGCGCCGGCTCGAGCGTGATCGGCTCGAGCAGGCGGTGCTCGACGCCCGGCAGTCGCATCAGGACGCGCGCGGAAGCTGGCTCGACCTGCTGCAGCGTCGAATCGTCGGGATGGCAGCGGAACTGGCGGGCAACCTCGAGGACGGTGAGCCCTGCGTGGTGTGCGGATCGCTCGAGCATCCGCGTCCGGCCGAGCCGTCTGAACTATCCGTCACCAAATCGGAAGAGGACGAGGCACTAGGCGAGGAGCAGCGTGCGGCGGTCGCGTTGACCGCCACGCGGGACGAGCTGGCCGTGGTCGAGCGTGAGATCGAGGTGCTGATTCAGCGCTGTGGTGACGGTGACGTGGACCAGCTCGCACAGGCACACACCGAAGCCGACAGGAAGGTGCAAGAGGCGACCGTACTCTCCAACGAGGTAGGGGCGCGGGCCAAGTCACTCGGAGACCTTCGGGATCGTGAGAGCCAGCTGCACGAACGCCTCAGGGAACTGGGCGCAGACGCGGCAACCGTGGACGAGAAGCTCGCAGCGACTGCGGCGCAATTGGACGAGATCGAAATCCGAGTGAAAGCGGCCGCAGGCGAGGATCCGAGTGTGGAAGCTCGCCGCGTGCGGCTCGAGGAGCTTGCCGAGACGGCTTCACGTCTTCTCGACGCACGTGATGCGGGTGTTTCGGCGGAGGTTTCCGCCGGTGAACTCACCGCAAAGGCGAAAGCGCTCGCTGAGAGTGCAGATTTCGGGGACATCGACGAAGCCCTGTCTGCAGTGAGAACAACGGCTCGGCAAGGTGAGATCGAGGCAGTTCTCTCGGCGGCTCGCGACGCGGAGGTCGGCGCCCGGAGAGTGCTCGATGATCCGGATGTGCTTGCCGTCTCGGGCGTCGAACCCGTGGAATTGTCTCCCGTCCAACACGCGCACGATGTCGCGACGGAGTCGGTGAACGCTGCCGTCGCAGCGGCAGCTGATGCCGAGCGCCGGCTACTCGACCTCGAACGATTCGTCAGGCAGCTCGACGAGGCTGCCGAGGCGATGGCCCCGAAGCAGGCTGCCCACGAGGAGCTGGCCGCGCTCGCCGAGGTGATCGCAGGTCGTGGTCAGAATTCCCGACGAATGTCGCTGCGGTCCTATGTGCTGGCGGCGCGGTTGGAAGAGGTGGCGGTTTCGGCGTCCGCACGCTTAGGCCGAATGTCCGCTGGGCGATATGAATTCGTGCACAGCGACGAAGCCGGGCCGCGGGGCCGACGTGGAGGCCTGGGGCTCGACATCCGCGACGACTACACAGGGGTGGTGCGGTCGGCCAAGACTCTCTCCGGTGGGGAGTCGTTCCTGGCGTCATTGTCGTTGGCGCTCGGCCTCGCCGATGTGGTCGCCGCGGAGTCCGGAGGCGTCGTGCTCGACACGATGTTCATCGACGAAGGATTCGGCACTCTCGATTCCGACACCCTCGATTCGGTCATGGGTGTGCTCGACGAACTTCGAGCCGGTGGCCGTGTGGTCGGAATCGTCAGTCACGTCGATGAGATGCGTCAGCGAATCCCGAACCGACTACACGTGATTCGCGGACGATCCGGCTCCACCCTGGAGGTGGTCGCCGGCTGACGCCGGTGAGTTCTCGCCGGAGACGGATTCGTCGACCGTGACACCCTCTCGCTCGGCCTCTTCGAGATCTTCGTCGATGGCAAGGGTGTCGTCGATGTTGCGCTCCTCGCTACGCAGGTCGATCTGTTCGCCGATGTAGCGAAGCATTACGGCGATCACGGCTGCGGTGGGGACCGCAAGGAAGGCACCGATGATTCCGAATACGGAACCGCCCGCCGCGACGGAGAGCAACACCACGACCGCATGGAGTTTCATGCTCTTGCTCTGCAACACCGGCTGCAGCACGTTGCCCTCGATCTGCTGCACCGCGATGATGATGATCAACACGATTATGGCTGTTGTCAGGCCGTTGGCCACCAGCGCAACGAGCACGGCGAGAGCACCCGCGACGAACGCACCGACGATCGGGATGAAGCCACCGATGAATGTCAGGATCGCCAGGACCGGTGCGAGCGGCACACCGAGGATCAGTAGTCCTGCGCCGATGAACACGGCGTCGATCAGGCTGACCAGTGCCTGAGTTCGGATGAACCCGCCGAGCGTATTCCACATTCGGCTGAGCACCGCTTCGAGGTGGTATCCCGCGCGCCCACCGGTCACGGAGTGCAGCCAGGGAAGGAACCGGGGGCCATCCTTGATGAAGAAGAACGACAGGACGAGCACGAGGCCGAGGGTGATCAGGAGCGATCCGGCGGTGCTGACTCCGGTGAACACACCGGACGCGATGGCGGTTCCACTCTCCTGAACCTTCGTGATGACTAGGTGGATGCCCTCGTTGATCTGCTCGTCCTGCAGGTTGATCGGGGGACCTCTCAGCCAGTCCTGGATCGTATTGATGCCCTCGGTGGCTCGGTTGGCTAGTTCAGGTGCTTGGTTGACGACCGATGGCACGATGCCCGCGACGATTCCGGCGACGACCGCGATGAACACCACGAGCGTCGTCGCGGCAGCGAGCGCCGGGGGGACGTTCCGTTTCGTCATCGCCCTGGTCGGCGGCCACAACACGGTGCATACGACGATGGCCAAGGCCACGGGAAGAACGATCACCCACAGCTTCGCGATGACCCAGCCGAGCAACACGGCGCCCAGTGCGATTGCTGCCAGAACCAGAGACCATTTGGCCAACCACATCGCGCCGACCCCGATGAGGTGCCCCCGGTCCGGTTTCACGGATCCGCGTTCCGCCACAGATAGTCCTCCTCTTTGTGCAGGCGTCGTCAGCCTGCTGTGCAGACAATGCCTGCACACCAGATCGTACTGATAGCGGCGTCGGTGATCGGGGAGGTCGTGCCGTCAGAAGTGAGCTGAATCGGCGTCGATCCAGTCACTCAACCAGCTTGCGGGTGGGTCGTCGAGAAGTTCACCCGGCATCAGCCACTCGTAGAGTTCAGCATAGGTTTCGGTGGTGACACCGTCGACCCGGCGGTTGAGCATGTCCGGTGTCAGCTGATCGAAGCTGTCGAGGCCCATCGATGCCACCATCTGCTGGGCGCTGGCGACTGTCGATTTCTGGAACCGGAACACGCGTGCGGCTTTGTCGGGGACGTCGAGTGCTCGGGTCCGCTCCGGGTCTTGCGTGGTGACCCCGACCGGGCAGCGGTTGGTGTGGCAGATCTGCGCCTGAATGCACCCGACAGCGAACATCATGGCCCGCGCGGACATTGTGAAGTCGGCGCCCTGGATGATCCGCTTGACGATGTCTGCGGCACTTGCGACCTTGCCTGAGGCGCCGATCTTGATGCGATCGCGCAGCCCCGTCCCGGTGAGCGCGTTGTGTACCAGCATCAGCCCCTCGGTGAGAGGCATCCCCATGTTGTCCTCGAATTCCACTGGACCGGCCCCGGTCCCACCCTCGGAACCGTCGACAATCACGAAATCGGCGGTGACGTCGCGCCTGCGCATGGCTTTGCAGATTGCGAGGAATTCGACGCGGGAACCGACACACAATTTGAACCCCACCGGCTTGCCACCCGACAGCGCTCGAAGCTCGATGATGAAGTCGACCAACTCGTTCGGGGTTCTGAACGCGGTGTGGGCGGGCGGCGAGACCACCGTCTCCCCGAGGGGTAGCCCCCGCGTCTCCGCAATTTCGCGCGACACCTTCGCCCCGGGCAGTATGCCGCCGAGTCCCGGTTTCGCACCCTGGGAGAGTTTGATCGAAATGGCCTTCACCTGCTCGCCTCTCGCTAGTTCGGCGAAGGCGGAGGCGTCGAAACGGCCATCGCGAGTGCGGCAGCCGAAGTAGGCGGACCCGATCTCCCAAATCAGGTCTCCACCGTGCTTGCGGTGGTACGGGCTGATGGCGCCCTCGCCGGTGTCGTGGGCGAACCCGCCCCGTGCCGCCCCTGCGTTGAGCGCTTCGATGGCGTTGCCCGACAGTGCCCCGAAACTCATCGCAGACACGTTCAAGAGAGCGATGTCATAGGGACGCAGGCAGTCTGGACCGCCGAGCCGTACCCTGGGCGGTTCCGACGGCGCCGTCCTTGCGCGTAGAGAGTGGGTCATGAACTCGTAGCCGATCGCGTGCACGTCCCGCTCGGTGCCGAACGGCTCCTCCGCAAGAGTGCCTTTGGCGCGTGAGTAGACGAGGTCTCGGGTCTCTCGATCGAAGGGAGTTCCATCAGTTGATGATTCGATGAAGTACTGCTGAATCTCGGGCCGTATCTTCTCGAGGAGGAAGCGGGCGTGCCCGAGTATCGGATAGTTCCGCAGGAGGCTGTGCCTGCGTTGCAGCAGATCCCGCGTCCCCACTACGGCCAGCGTGAGCAGGACGGCTGCGACGAACCACCAGGCGCGCGCCAGACCGACAGTCAAGGCCGCAGCGCCGAGCCCGAGGATCCATATCACGAGGACGATCAACCAGCGGGTCACCTCCTGAGACTAAGACCTGCAGGCAGGTGTTGGTGCGTGCTCCGGCAGAGTCACTTCCAGGGCTTCCGGGAGGGGATGAAATAGTGAACGCAAGTTCCGTTGCCGCGAATGGGGGAATTGATGTCAGAACCGACTAGTAATCCGCAATGGCCGAGCGACCAGGGAATGCCGAAACCTGACGACACGGGTTCGTCCGGCTTCCAGTACCAGACCCAGCAGCAACCGCCGCAGCAGCCGTATCCGGGCCAGTACGGCCCGCCGCCGCTGCCGCCGTCGAACGCAGGATGGGCCGTGGCCGCAGTGGTCTTCTTCTGGCCCCTCGCGTTCTCGGCGTTCAACCACGTTCACGAGGTGTACCCCCGGTGGGCGATGGGCGACTACCAGGGCGCTCACTATGCATCGGAACGGGCCAAGTCCCTCGGCAAGATCGCACTCTGGATCTTTGCGGCGCTGATGATCCTGTTCGTGGTCTTCTACGTGGTCCTGATCGCCGTCGTGATCGCAACTGGCGACACCTCGAGTTTGAATACCACGAGCTTGTGACCACCGACGGTCGGTGATTCGATCCGGACGCCGTAGAATCCAACGACCGTGAGCCTTACCCTCGGAATCGTCGGACTGCCCAACGTCGGCAAGTCCACCTTGTTCAACGCTCTGACCAACAACGACGTGCTGGCCGCGAACTACCCGTTCGCGACCATCGAACCCAACGTCGGACTGGTCGAACTGCCCGATCCGCGGCTGTCCAAGCTCGCCGACATATTCAGCTCTGCGCGCATCCTGCCTGCAACGGTGTCGTTCGTCGACATCGCCGGCATCGTCAAGGGCGCTTCCGAGGGGGCGGGCCTGGGCAACAAGTTCCTGGCCAACATTCGAGAGGCCGACGCGATCTGCCAGGTAGTTCGCGTGTTCAATGACGACGACGTCGTGCACGTCGACGGTCGCGTGGACCCGGCGTCCGACATCGAGGTGATCGAGACAGAGCTCGTCATCGCCGATATGCAGACGCTGGAGAAGGCGCTTCCGCGGCTCGAGAAGGAAGCGAAGAAGAACAAAGAACTCAAGCCCACGCACGACGAGGCATTGAAGGCGCAGGAGGTTCTCAACGAGGGTAAGACCCTGTTCAGCGCGAAGGACAAGCTGGACTTCGGGTTGCTGCGGGAGCTGAGCCTGCTCACCACCAAGCCGTTCCTCTACGTCTTCAACGCCGACGAGTCGGTCCTCACCGACGAGGCGAAGGTCGCCGAGCTTCGGGCCTCCGTGGCCCCCGCGGATGCGGTGTTCCTCGATGCGAAGGTCGAGCAAGAGCTACTCGAGCTCGACGAGGAGGACCGGCAGGAGATGCTCGACTCGATCGGTCAGAGCGAGCCCGGGCTGCACGCCCTTGCCCGTACCGGCTTCCACACCCTCGGGCTGCAGACCTACCTGACCGCAGGCCCCAAGGAAGCCCGGGCCTGGACCATCCACAAGGGCGATACCGCCCCGCAGGCCGCCGGCGTCATCCACACCGACTTCGAGCGCGGCTTCATCAAGGCCGAGATCGTGTCCTTCGGCGACCTCGTCGATGCCGGCTCGATGGCCGCCGCCAAGGCGGCGGGCAAGGTACGCATGGAGGGCAAGGACTACATCATGGCTGACGGCGACGTGGTGGAGTTCCGGTTCAACGTGTAGAGGCCCTGGTCAACTGCTTATTCTTGGCTCTCGGTAAGGCTGCGGAGGGTAGTGCTCACGGAATGCCGCCGTCAGCCCGATGCGCGGGTCGCTGAGCGAACAGTGGTGACAAACCCGGAGCTGCGCCCTCGCTAAGCAAGGTATGGTCCGCGCCCTGGCCTTTGATCCAGAGGAACATGCCCCGTCGGCGCTGGTTAGTCTCCTTGAATAGTCCAATCCGGCTCCTGGGAAACCGCCGGAATCCGGCTCGCGTGTAGGCAGGGGACCCAATCGTCGTTATTGTCCCTCTGGGAAGAAAGTCTGATTTGCGAGGTTCTCGACGCATAGAACCATCACTTCCCGGCCAGTCTCAACATCACCGACGAAAGAGGAACCGTTGAAGAAGTCAGTTCGTGCCACTGTGACGGCAGTGGTTGCCGCCCCGCTCCTCGCTGCCGCGTTCGCGACGCCGGCCAGCGCGGCAGACGGTGGGAACGTCACCGTCGACCCTATGGTTATCCAGGTCAGCGACGATCAGGACGGTCCTGACGGTTCCTGCCCCGACCAGAGCTCGCCCACCGGTTCAACGGGCTCGACCAGCGCATTTGAGTCGATGGATGTGCTCATGGGGTCACTGGAGTCGCCAATGGAGTCAGTGGAGTCACTGGGGTCACTGGGGTCAATCTTGAGTCCCCTCCTCTTTGGGGGGTCCGTCGCGGGATATGCCCTTACCTTTTATGGGATGAGCGTCGAGACCCCCTTCCCGATGCCCTGCTTCCCAATCCCTGAGGACTAACCGAGTGGTCTATGAGTCGGACTCAGACCAGGGGTGTCCACAGTGCGTGCGCCCTCCAGGGGTAGGGGTTCGAAATCGCTGCAGTTCACCAGGACGACCACTCCGCCCGGTCCCTGCTTCTCTCTCCCGGGCTGAGGGGGTCGCGCCCGCGCATGCGGACATAGGGGTGTTCGGTCGAAACAGGGCCCAAAACAGCCCGTTCTTGGACGAAAAACGGCGCTCATACCGTGGACACCTGGCCGAAGCCGATCGGTATTCGGCGGTATTCGGCGTAGGGGTCTGCGTGGTCATCGTGCCCACGTTTTGAGCCATCATCTTGCTGACGTCGATATCATGATCGACCTCAGGGGCGCCGGATGTTCCTCTCGGTACGCAGAGAGCACGCAGTAGATCAGATTCGCCCCATACCCAGCCAGCAATCCGAACGGTGGAACATGCAGATAGAGTGCATTTCTCAACAACTGTCAGCTTCAACAAACGCCCAGCACTGAATTCCGGTTCCACGTGTAGTGGGGCTCAGGGCGAGGTAACGAGAAAGGTCCGATGTGCACGCTCTCCGCCGATACTCACCGCTTGCAGCGGTCTTCGCTGCCGCTACTCTGATGGCCGGATGCACCTCGACCGTAGAGGACATACCGCGCACGTCCGCGACTCCAACGCCGGTCAATCCCGCTCAGGTCGCGGGTGTTCCGCTTCCCGAGGGTGCGGTCGCGGATGCTGTCGCCCAACTCGATCGGCGAGTCGAGGAACTGATGGATTCCTCCGGTATCCCGGGTATGGCCGTCGCCGTCGTGCACGCTGGAGCGACCGTGTACGCGAAAGGGTTCGGAGTCCGCGAGGTCGGATCTTCGGAGAAGGTGACCGCCGACACGGTATTCCAGTTGGCATCCCTATCGAAACCGATCGGTGCGACCGTCGTCGCGCATCAGGTCGGAAAGGGGATCGTCGACTGGGGCACCCCAGTCGCCGAGAAGGTGCCCGGGTTCTCGCTCGCCGACCCGGATACGACCGAGAACGTCACCGTCGGCGACCTGTACGCACATCGCTCCGGGCTCCCCGGTCACGCCGGCGACATACTCGAGGGTCTGGGCTACGACCGGCAACAGATCCTCGAGCGGTTGCGTCTGCTCCCGATCAACCCGTTCCGGAACTCATACGCGTACACCAACTTCGGCCTCACGGCGGCTGCCGAGGCCGTGGCGAACGCGTCGGGCACCGATTGGGCGACCCTGTCGCAGCAGGCACTCTACGAGCCGCTAGGCATGTCGACCACCAGCTCCCGCTATGCGGACTACGCAGCGCGCGAAAACCGTGCCGTAGGCCACATGAAGATCGACGGAACGTATGTCGCGCAGGCGGAGCGGGATCCGGACCCCCAGTCGCCCGCCGGGGGCGTCAGTTCGTCCGTAAACGATCTCACAGCATGGTTGAAGATGCTGCTGGCCAACGGTGAGGCCGACGGACGGCAGTTGATTCCCGCCGAATCGCTTTTACCAGCGATCTCGCCGCAGAACGTCTCTTCGGCGCCGACCTCCCCCGACGCCCGCGCGGGTTTCTACGGTTACGGGTTCGACATCGACATCAGCCCGGCCGGGCGCATCATTCTCAGTCATTCGGGGGCATTTGCGTCCGGGGCGGCGACGAGCTTCGTCGCGATCCCGTCGGCTGATGTCGCAATCGTCGCGCTCACCAATGCCGCACCGATCGGCGTCCCGGAGACGCTCACCTCCGAGTTCGCCGAGTTGGTCCAGTTTGGTGAGGTTCGCCAAGATTGGGTGGGGCTGTACGAGAAGGAATTTCCGCCGATGCCCGATCCGGAAGATGCGTTGACCGACCAGGTGCCGACTGCACCGATACCATCGCCCCTGGCGACGTATGTTGGCTCGTACGCCAACGAGTACTTCGGTGCGGCACAAGTCACCGAACGCGAAGGCGCTCTGATTCTAACGATGGGCCCCGAAGGCCTAGTCTTCCCGCTGAGTTACCAGGCCGGTGACGAATTCACCTTCGCCCCCGCCCGTAAGGGTGGCCCAACCGGCATGGTTTCCAAGGCCTCCTTCATTGGCGACACCCTGGTGCTCGAGTTCTTCAATGCGAACGGGCTCGGCACATTCACCAGGGGTGCACCGTGAACTCGACAGCAGAACAGGGCCCAAAAGGGTCTCTGCACCTGGAAATCTCAGGTAGACCTATCCCCGGCTAGCTCGAGATGTTGCTTCCTGGCGGGTTCACGGGGCTCGGAAAACGACCTGACGAGCTGCCCTGGCGTGTTCCTTCCCCGAACTCCCAAACCGAGTAGGTCGGCTACTTTGCAGGGGCTTGCTGTTCCTCCACCGAACAGGATCAGTGCGCCGACGATCCGGGCGAAGTTCTTTGGTTTCATGCCGGTTTGATACCACACAGGGAAAGTCATACCAAACCGGTCAGGCTTACCTTGCCGAAACCAATCCAGTTGCGCAGGATAGTAGTTCCCGTACAGGCCTCGGGGTATCTCGGAGCGTCGGCTTGGTGATATCAACTTCGATCCAGAGACACCAGAGTTGTGACGCCACCCGATTTGCCCCGCGTTACGAGGGGCGTATACCGTGCGCGCCGAATCAGTCAACAAGCAATCTGTTGATCAGATAACAGGCGCCACTATCGATTTGAGGTCTCTCGATGCATAAGGAGTCGCCAATCGCTGCTGGATGGGCTGGTTGACCGGTACACCGCCGGCTTGGATGAAGACGCTCGTCGGCGATTGGGGTACAGCATCGAGCAGGATGCCGTCGCCCAGCTGATCGCTTTCATTGATACCGGTTTGGAGCGGGGCGACCTCCGCGACGATGAGGTCGATGTCGCACTCGGGCTGGCTCGGCAGAATCGGCTCTTGAAAGACAGCCAGTACTTTGCGGAGAAGTTAGCGAAGGTGAAGGCTCGCCGAGCAACCGGAGTGTCGTTCGCGCCCATGGGTGCAGAGGTGGGTTAGCCTCGCGGAACATCACTGGACGAAAGAGGAACCCGTTGAAGAAATCTGTTCGCACCGCAGCATCCGCACTGCTGGCCGCCCCGCTCCTGGCCGCCGTGT
Source organism: Rhodococcus sp. WMMA185 (assembly GCF_001767395.1). Classification (NCBI taxonomy): domain Bacteria; kingdom Bacillati; phylum Actinomycetota; class Actinomycetes; order Mycobacteriales; family Nocardiaceae; genus Rhodococcus; species Rhodococcus sp. WMMA185. The sequence goes on from NZ_CP017014.1 coordinate 555,268, forward strand.
TCGCGGCACCTGCCCAGGCGGCGCCGGAGGACGTCACCCTCTCGGCGACAACCGAGGGCAAGGACATGATCGTGACCATCACCAACAACAGCGAGTCGAAGATCGACTGCAGAGCGTCCACAGCCCCGCCTATATCCGGCCATTCGGGAGACCTTATGTTTCTCGACGTGATCATGGATGTCGAACCCGGCAGCGTGGATAGTGCGAGGGTTACCGCAGAGGTGCGCGGGGACCACACCATCGATTGGTCTTGTGAGGCTTCCGATGGCGGCGAGCGTTGGGGGACATTCGTGGGCACGGCCAAGGCCTTCGAGATCTCCTTCGAAGATCGAACCTTCGGCAGCGTGAACTTTTTCGTCAGCCAGCTGCTGGAATCGATCTTCGACAGCTGACTCGAGACCACGAAGGCCCCGTGAGTATTTCGCTCCCGGGCCTTTGTAGGGGTGGGGTTGCAATCACTACAAGTTTCGGCCGACACCACTCCGTCCGGTCACTGGCTCTCTTCCCCCTGAGGCCAAGGGGCGCGCGCGGATAAAGGGGTGTTCGATCGAAACACACCCCAAAACAGCCCGGAAAACGACCTGACGAGCTGCCCTGGCGTGTTCCTTCCCCGAACTCTCAAACCGAGTAGGTCGGCTACTTTGCAGGGGCAACCCGCAAAGCGCGCGGTCGATCATCTAGCCGACGCCGACAACATGATTGACCTCGCCGTTTACACCCCTCCGTCCGCAGAGAATCCGCAAAGGCAAGCAAAGGCACGCCAAGGCTCGGAACAACTCGTCTGCGGCGCCGCGGGTTCTGCGCCTCATCGGAGCGTTCAATTCGATCGCGTACAAGTGCGGCATGCGAGACAATTTCCTCGCATTGGTGGGCAGGGCTAAAACCTGCGTACGACATGTCCGCATCTCGATGGGGGAATCGTGGATCAAGACACAACGAAGTTGGCCCAAGCATGCGATGTTCTCGGTGACCGCGCTTTGTGGTTCCGACCTGATCGCTACAACGATGGTTTGGCACTGTGCATCATCGATTCGATTCAATCGACAGGCTCGCATTACAACAGCGTTGTCAATGTCGTGAAGCGGTACCGAGCATCGCGTAATGGAGCGGCAAGCTCGGACGGAACGCCGGAACTGCTGACGTCATTCGAGGATTACGGCGGCGTATCAGGCTGGGCGAAACGCATCGGCAATCAGAAGCCCGCATCCACACGCGCTGGTGCTTCCTTGAAGGCGGCTGTTATTCAGGAGGTAGCGCAAAAGCTCCACGATGCCGGTGTACGGACAGCCGCAGATCTGCGTCAACATGGCGCGAGGGAGCCGGGAAACGACGAGCGTAGGCGTGTCACGAAGAAGCTGTGGACCTCCGTAGAGGCTCAATCATCGGGCATTACTTGGGAATACGCCCTGATGCTCGCGGGCTTACCCGGCGCGAAGGCCGATCGTATGGTCGTGCGGTTCGTCTCTGATGCGGTCGGGGTGTCCGATCTGTCGCCGGAACGTGCTGCTGGCTTGGTACGCGACGCCGCAGGCTTGCTGAGCGTCAATGCGACCGATCTCGATCATGCGATTTGGAGATATGGGTCGGGTCGACCGGTTATGAGGCAGCCCGACGCCAAAGATGACATAGTGCTTGATGACGACGAGTGATGCGCGAAGTGATCTGAGTTCTTGCCCCGTAGAAGATTCCGGCGTTCTCGAGACGCCTCATGTCGTGACCTCGGCGTGGACGCGGTATGCCCGAGACCGCTTGTGTGTCCTAGTGAACGTGTTAGCTTGTGTGCGTCGGGGTGTCGATAGACCCGAGTTCGGCACGGGGGGTTACTGATTCGCGTCAGGCTCCACCGAGTCGACTTCTGGCCAACTTCAGGAGGATTTTGTGATTCGTTCCATTCGGCAGCCGTTGATTGTTGCTGCCACTGTCGGGCTCGTCGGTGGTGGGTTTGGTGTCACCGTGGCGAACGCTGCGCCGTCCGAGACCAGCATCCAGGCGGTGGCCCGCGTGACGACGGCGGCACCGGTCGCCGACACCGGCGAAGACGACGAGCTACCGACCCTTGGCTCGCTCGACTTCGGGTCGTTTGCGCTCGGCTCGTTGGTAGGTGGCGTGCTCGGCGGCTCCGTAGGCCTCCCCTTGACTCTGATCGAGTTCAGCGACGTGCTCAGCTGATCGAAGGCCAACCCTCGCGTTTCTTGGGGGTTTGGGCGGTCGCGGCCCGACGATGATGGCGTGGCCGCACCATGCCCGAGACCGCTTGTGTGTCCTAGTGAACGTGTTAGCTTGTGTGCGTCGGGGTGTCGATAAACCCGAGTTCGGCACGGGGGGTTACTGATTCGCGTCAGGCTCCACCGAGTCGACTTCTGGCCAACTTCAGGAGGATTTTGTGATTCGTTCCATTCGGCAGCCGTTGATTGTTGCTGCCACTGTCGGGCTCGTCGGTGGTGGGTTTGGTGTCACCGTGGCGAACGCTGCGCCGTCGGAGAACAGCATCCAGGCGGTGGCCCGCGTGACGACGGCGGCACCGGTCGTCGACACCGGCGAAGACGACGAGGTACCCATCCCCGGCTCGCTCGAATGGTTTGCAGCCGGCTCGTTCGCTGGCTCCGTAGGCGTCCCCACGCTGGTGATCTGTCTGCTGTTCGATTGCGCTCCAGGTGGTATGGGGTGAGGTGATGGCCTACTGGTTCAGCGCCTGATCACTCGGGCTGCGCCCCGCGTCAGGCATCGCCCCGCGGCGCGAACTCCCGCCGGAGTTTTTCCCCGCAGTCGTCCAGGTCCGGGGAAGGAATCGTTGTGCCCACCGAATCCCACGTGCCGAACTTGAGCGGTGTTCCCGGAACGTCGAACCCGCCCACGTTCTTGATCATGTCACGTGCCGTGATCTGGTCGAGTTTGCAGGTGTCCTCGATGTTGAGGACCATTCCGACGGGCACACCCGCATCGACCAGACGGCCGTGCCAGCTTTCGCAGGTGTCGGTGCGCAGCACTTCCTCCATCGCGGTCTTCAGTTCGACATGGTTGGCACACCGGTCGACGTTGGCGGCGAACAGTGCGTCGGCCGGAAGATGCGTCAGACCCAGTGCATTGCACAAGATTTCGAACAGATGGTCGTTGCCGACGGCGATCGCGATCGGTCGATCGCTACATTCGAACGTGTCGAACGGGTACATGAACGGGTGCCGGTTGCCCAGCCGCGTCGGGCGCACGCGGCGTCCGAGTACGTCCATCAGGCACTGTTGCATCAAGACAAAGGTGCTGTCGAGCATCGCGATGTCGACGGTGGTCCCGCGGCCGGTACGTTCCCTCGCGACGAGGGCGGTCACGACGCCGCTGTAGCCCATGATCCCGCCGGCGATATCCGCAATCGACGTGCCGACCCTCGTCGGGAGACCATCCGGCCAACCGGTGCCGTCCATGATTCCCGACAGGGCTTGGACAACCGTGTCGTAGGCCGGTTCCTGACGCATCGGGCCGTACTGGCCGAACCCGGAGATCGAGCACACGATCAGCCGGGGATGCTGCGCGACGAGGTCGTCAGGTGCAAGACCGAGCCCGGCCATCACTCCGGGCCGGAAGTTCTCGACCACCACGTCGGCGTGCTTGATCATCGACCGCACCAGTTCCATGTCGTCCGGATCCTTCAGGTCTACCGCGATGCTCTCCTTACCGACATTCGCCAGACGGTAGTACTCGGAGCTGCCGTCGTCGCCGAACGGGCCCATCTGGCGGGTGTCGTCGCCGACGCCTGGTCGTTCGATCTTGATGACTCGGGCGCCCGCGTCAGCGAGCATTCTGGTGCAGGTCGGCCCGGCGAGCACCCGGCTGAAGTCGACGACCGTAATCCCCTCGAGTGCTCGAGGTTTGGTGGGATCAAGGTATCCGTCGGCGTCGTAATCAGTCATAGCTCCTCCTCGCGTACCGGTCGATTCAGCTTCTGCAGGTGGCCGCTCTCGGTGCCGGCGGCTGGGTCTATCGCACAGTCGATCAGCGCCGGGGCCGCGCTCGCGAGTGCCTTTCGGAGTGCCGCCGCCACCTCGCCGGGCGTCTCGGCGCGGTACCCGACACCGCCGAATGCCTCGATGAGCACGTCGTACCGACTCGAGTGCAGCAACACTGTCGGTGCCGGGTCGTCGGAGTAGGCGTTGGCCTCGTCGCCCCGATACACCCCACCGTTGTTGAACACGATCACGACGACCGGCAGCTTGTACCTGCAGATTGTCTCGATCTCCATGCCGCTGAAACCGAAGGCGCTGTCTCCTTCGATCGCGACGACGGGCGCACCCGTCTCCGCGGCAGCAGCGATCGCGTATCCGAGGCCGACACCCATCACACCCCACGTACCGGCGTCGAGTCGGTGCCGGGGTGAGTAAATCGGAATGATGTTGCGCGCGCTGTCCAGGGTGTTCGCACCCTCGCTGACGACGATGGCATCACGGTGATCGTCGAGGACGTCCCGGATCGCCCGCAGCGCGACGGCGAAGTTCATCGGGTGCACGTCGGCGTGCAGTTGCGCGTCCATTCTCTCGATACTTGCGCGCTTTTTCGCGTCGATCCGCTCCCGCCATTCCGGCGCCGGGGCGACACGGCTCCGACGGATCGCTGCGAGCAGTGCGGCCGCGGACGAGGCGATGTCTCCGAGGACCGGTGCCTCGATCGGGCGATTGCTGTCGAATTCGGTTGCGCAGATGTCGAGTTGGACGAAACGCGCATTCGGGGACCATCGCGGCGGTCGGCCGTGCTCGAGCAGCCAGTTCAGGCGTGCACCGATCAGGACGACGACGTCGGCGTCGGCCAGCACCGTCGATCGCGCCGCCGCCGCCGACTGGGGATGGTCGTCGGGCAGCAGTCCTTTCGCCATCGACATGGGCAAGAACGGTGCACCCGTCGCCTCCACGAAGTCGCGGATCACGGTGTCGGCGCGCGCGTATGCCGCCCCCTTTCCGAGGACGATCAGCGGGCGCCGAGCCTGCTCGAGCAGGGAGACCGCGCGGTCGATCGATTCGGGTGCCGGGATCTGGCGTGGCGAAGGATCGACGATCGGGGGGCGGGTCGTGGTTGCGGCAGAGGCGGCCAGGACTTTGGCGGGCAGATCGAGGTACACGCCGCCGGGGCGCCCGGAGATGGCGGCTCGGATCGCTCGGCCCACGCCAACACCGATCAGTTCGGGGGAGTCGACGCGGTACGCGGCCTTCGCGAACGGACGCGCGGCGGCCAGCTGGTCGAGTTCTTCGTAGTCGCCCTGCTCGAGGTCGACGATCGCGCGGTCGCTCGATCCGCTGATCTGGATCATGGGAAAGCAGTTGGCTGTCGCGTTCGCGAGCGCCACCAGCCCGTTGAGGAAGCCCGGCGCCGACACCGTCAGGCAGATGCCGGGGCGACCGGTGAGATAGCCCGCGGCTGCTGCCGCATGCCCGGCGGCTTGCTCGTTGCGGAACCCTAGGTAGCGCATGCCCCGAGCTTGGGCCGCGCGGGCGAGATCGGTGACCGGAATTCCGACGACCCCGTAGATCGTCGAGACGCCGTTGGCGGTGAGCGCATCGACGACGAGGGTGTTCCCGTCGACGGGCTCGGACTCGGGCTCGGTCATGAGTACATCCTCGAGACGGCTGGACTCCGCCCGCGGGCGGCGATCTTCCCCGAGTATCCCCCTGCGCGGCAGTGCAGGTCAGCCCCTGCAGCCAGGCCTGACCGAAAAGTCGGACATGCCCGGATAGCGCCAAGAATCTTGACACCTGCCCCTATTTTTCTTGACAGTTGTCAAAGAAAAACTAGAGTTGAGTGCGTTGCGGACCTTGTGGTCACCGTCACTCATCGGGGAGGCCCATCAACCGCACTCACCGCAGGAGAAAGCACATGGTTGGTCTGCTTGCCGACAAGGTAGCCATCGTCACCGGGGCCGGTGCTGGTATCGGTGCCGCGATCGCCCGAGCCTACGGCGCAGAGGGCGCGCGCGTTGTGGTCACGGACATCAATAGTGATGCGGCAAAGGAGGTTTCGTCGTCGATCGATGGATCCATCGCGGTCACAGCCGACGTAACCGACGAGAAACAGGTACTGAATCTTGTCGAGCGTACGGTCGCCGAGTTCGGTGGTCTGCACGTGGTAGTTCCGAACGCGGGTATCGCCACGACCAAGCCGCTGGTGCAGACCTCCTTCGAGGAGTGGAGAAAGGTGATGTCGGTCGACCTCGACGGGGTGTTTCTGACCATTCGTCACGCCCTGCCCGAAATGTTGAAATCCGGTGGTGGGTCGATCGTGACCATTTCCTCGATCTCGTCGACTGCCGGATCGGCCCTCATCGGAAGCTACGCCGCCGCGAAGGCCGCGGTACGGAACCTCACTGAAACTCTTTCTGCCGAACTCCGTTTCCAGAACATCCGCGCCAACGCGCTGCTCCCCGGGTTCATCGACACCGACCTCGTCAAGACCCATCAGCCGGCCTTCGAGGAAGCGCTCGGCCTCGAGGCCGGTGGGTTCGATGACCTGGTCTCCGCGAAGCAGACGCGTTACGGGCGCACAGAGGAGGTAGCTGCTGCGGCGGTGTTCTTCGCCAGTGACCAGTCGTCGTGGTGCAACGGCAGCAGCCTGATCCTTGACGGCGGCTTCAAAGCGGCACTGCTCTGAAGCCGAAACATCTAGATAAACAACGATAGCTGTGCCGACATGCGATCCTCAGCAATCTACGTAGTACCGCCCGGCGGTCTCGACAACCTCGTCACCCGCGAAATCGATGCGCCCGACCCGCAACCAGGTGAAGTCACGATCGAGGTTCATGCCAACTCCCTGAACCACCACGACGTCCTTGTCGCGAGCGGCGCGATCACGACGGATTCCCCGCGAATCCTCCTCTCGGATGCGGCGGGTGAGGTTGTTGCGATCGGCGACGGAGAGTCCCAGTTCAGCCTCGCCGACCGCGTAATGACGACGTATTTGCCGCATTGGCAGCACGGGAAGCCCACTGTCGACGGGTTTGCGAACTCGCCGGGCGACGGCGTGGACGGGTACGCCCGCCGGTTTGTCACGATGCCGGCCGCCGCGCTGACCCTGATCCCGCAAGATTACTCATACGCCGAGGCTGCGACCCTGCCGACGGCGGGACTGTCTGCGTGGCGAGCGCTTTTCTCAACGGCAGCGCTCAGGCCGGGTCAGACCGTGCTCGTTCCCGGTTCGAGTACGGTGTCGCTGTTCGCTATCCAACTCGCCAGGGCGGTGGGAGCCCACGTCGTCGGCACGTCCTCTTCACCGGACAAAATCGACAAACTCGTCGGCCTCGGCGTCGACCTCGCCGTGAACTATCGGGAAAATCCAGACTGGGGACTCGAGGTGTTCCGCCTGGCAGGGAACGGAGTTGATCACGTGCTCGACATCGGGGGGCCGGCGACCTTCGATCAATCTCTCGCGGCTGTGAAGGTTGGCGGAAGGATCGCCGCGCTGGGCATCATGTCGGGGGCGTCGTCCACCGTCGATTTCACACCGCTGCTGACCAAGCAAGTCACCATCGAGGGTCTGTTGGTCGGGAGCAAAGAACATCAAGAGGAGATGGTGGCTGGGCTCGAGGGCCTCGCGGTCAGACCCGTCATCGATTCGAAATACCCCTACGATCGCTTGGCCGATGCGCTGCGCCACCAGCAGTCCGGTCGGCATTTCGGCAAGCTCGTCGTCGCGTCATAGATTCTTAATTCACTTGTCGTGCAATCGTTGGTATAGGGGTCGGGTCGTGGGTTGACAGTTCTCCTCCAGCAGGCCTAGCGTTCGAGACGGCAGTCACTTCTTGGCCCACTTCAGGGAGACTCGAGATGTTACGAAGTGCCGGTGCATGTTTTGCCGCTGCGAGTGTGCTCGTTCTAGGCGCCTGTTCTAGTTCGTCCACCTCGGAGGAATCCACCACTTCGCCCGCCACGAGCCCGGCAGCGCAAGCCGCCTCGTCGACGATCACGCTCGATGACATGCCGACCGGAACAGCCTCGCTGAGCTGGGATCCGGACACCATGGAGATCACCGCGACGATCGACATGCACGGCTTCACGCCGAACAGCAGTCATGCGATGCACATTCACCCAGGGACCTGCGCCAACCAGACCCAGCCGCCCTCGGTGCCATTTCCGGACATATCCGCGGACGCCGACGGGGCGGTTCAGCAAACTGTCGTCAGCGACCCGGTGCCGGAGGGAATCCCGACCGAGTCGTACCTGAATATTCATCTCGCTCCGTCGGCGGAACTCGGCGCTCCGACAGACGTGAGCTTCACCCCGATCTCTTGCGCGGACATTCCCGCGGACACGACGTCGGCGGGCCCTGCGGACCTGGACATGCAGACCCCGCCGCTCGAGGGCCAGACTCCTCGAGGCACGGCCACGCTGAACTACAACAGCGATGATCGCACCCTCGGCGTCGAAGTTGACGTGACCGGTCTGCAGCCCGACAGCACCCATGCGGTGCATGTCCACTCCGGGTCGTGCGCAGCACAGGGGGACGTGGTGTATCCGGTACCGGACCTACAGGCCGATGAATCAGGTTCGGCAACTTCCACCACAACCATCGACGACGTCGATTCGCCCCCGCCCGCAACGGGCTGGTACGTGAATGTGCACATGGGTGCGTCGGATCAAATCGCCGACAACGGAACCCCGACGATGCTGTTCGCCCCGATCCTGTGCGGGGACGTCACAGAGTAGAAGCCAGGCCGGGGTAGAAGCCAGGCAGGGCGTGAGCCCGGCCGATCGGGACTACATTGCCAGGCGTAGCGGTGGTAGGACGCGTACCGGTGGCGTGAACGTCGCCTGTACCTGCAGCCACTGGGCCAGGATCTCGCACCCGGTCAAACCACTCGCATCGAGCGGTTCGCTGGCGTAGGCGACATGTCGTCCGCCCCGTGAGTTGACGATGTTTATGCCGCGCCAGGCGAGCCGTGGCGGCAGATAGCCGAGTATCTCGACCATCGCTATCCGGAGCCGGTTGATGTCGGTACGCCATTGCTTCGGGCTGATTCTCGTCTTGTCAGCATTTTGGAAGCTGTTGTGATGGAGGAGTTTCCAGGTCTGCGCGAGCCATACTCGATGCGTTCGAAACGACATCCACCGGGTGAGGTCGGCGATGTCGCGTACGTAGCTGTCGTCGCTGGCGTTGCAGATCATGTCGCTCGGGTCCGCGATCCAGAGGACAGGGATCGCGTCCGACAGCGGTGCTCCTTCGCCCGCGACGCCCCGCCCACAGCAGCCTGGAACGACTCCCTCGGGCTGCTCGGGGTCGGAGATCAGGCCCGCGGCGCAGACGTTGCCTTTGCGGATCTCGCCGGTGGCTATTTTGCCCAGCACCTCACGGATCACGGTGCAGCCCTGTGAATAGCCGATCAGCATGATCAATCCGGGCGTGCTCTCGATGGTGTCGATCAACTTACGCGCGCCGGCCTCGGTGCTATGGCGATAGCTCAGCCCGCCCGCAGCGACCGGTCCGTATGACGCCGGATAGCCGATCCAGCGTGATGTGAAACGGCCATCGAGTGCGTCGGTAACTTTGCGTAGCATTCCGCACACATGCGTGCGGTTGTCATCGGGGTAGGACTCTCCGGTGCCACCGACTGCAAGAACGGTCACGTCAGGCATGAGGAACATCCTGCCGATCGAGGATAAGTAAACGATCGGTCGAACCTGAGAACTCCCTGTCAATCGGTGTCTAGTCAGCGCGGTTCCGGTCGCTCCTGGTAGCACTTGAAGCTCAATGTGAGACGGCCGCGCCCGTGGGTCATGGATCGGAGCGCAACAGAGTAGTCGGTGATCTCGCTCGTCGGAACGGAGGCGATCACGGTGATCTCGCCGTCGCGAGCCGGTTCCGTGCCTTCGATCTGGCCCCGCCGGCGCCCGAGATCTGCCATGACATCGCCCTGGGCGGCTGCCGGCACCGTCACTTCGAGACGGTCGACGGGTTCGAGGACGAGGGTGCCGACCTTGTCGATTGCCGCACGGAGGGCGAGCGCCCCGGCCATCCTGAAGCTGAAGTCATCGGAATCGACCGAGTGGTGTTTTCCGTCGAGAACGGTGGCTCGCAAGTCTACGAGCGGGAACCCGTGCCGCCCCCCGCGTCCCATGGAGTCGGCGATACCCTTGCCGACCGCCGAGACGAGGGACTTGGGGATCACCCCGCCGCGAGTCTCGTCGAAGAACTCGAAGCCCTCGTCCCTGGGAAGGGGTTCGAAGCGGACCTTTGCCACTCCGAACTGGCCGTGACCGCCGGACTGCTTCTTGTGCCGGCCCTCCGCTTCGGCGGATCCGAGTAGCGTCTCGCGGTACGCGATCTTCACCGGTTCGGTCCGAAGGGTGATCCCGTATCGCCGCTGTAGTCGTGCCAGGGCCACCTGCACCTGGATGTCCCCGGCTCCCCGGACCACCGTCTGATGGGTTTCGTTGTCGCGGGTTACTTCGAGGGTCGGGTCGTCGCTGACGAGTTCGGCCAGAGCGGTAGACAGCTTGTCCTCGTCACCTGCACTCTCGGCGGCAACAGCGATGCCGTATACAGGCGCTGCGTGTTCGGCCGGCGGCACGGTGAGCGAGGATCCGATCGGCGCCAGGGTGTCACCAGTTGCGACGTCGGTCAGCTTGATCGCCCCGACGATATCGCCCGCCACAGCAGAGTCGATCGTGGTGTGTTTGCTACCGAGGACGTGAAGCAGATTGTGTAGGCGCTCCTTCACTGCGGTTCGCTGATTCACCAAGACGTCGTCGGCGTGTACGGTGCCGGAAACAATTTTCATCAACGCAACCTGGCCGACGTATTCATCGGTTTGCGTCTTGAAGACGTACGCCAGTGGATCACCCGACGGATCGCAACGCACCTCGCCTGGCCGGCCGTTGCCGAGGACTTCGACGCCGGGGCCCTCGGTCGGCGCAGGGGCGATCCGGCACACGAAGTCGAGCAGGTGATCGACGGCGATGGCGTCGACGGCCGACCCGCAGAGCACCGGCCACAGTGAGCCGTCGAGAAAGCCCACTCGGAGTGCGCGCTCGAGTTCCGCGACCCCGATGTCTTCCCCATCGAGGTACTTGGAGAGCAGATCGTCCTCGATCTCGACCACGTCTTCCACGAGATGCTCATGCTGCTCGTGCTCGCGGTCGGCGATGTCGGCCGGGAGCTCGTCGCTCGTGGTCGCCGAACCCGCGTTGTACAAGATGACGTGTTCGGTCAGCAGATCGGCGACCCCAGAGAAGGCCGATGCTTCGCCGATAGGCATGTCTATCGCTTCGACTCCGGAGCCGAACCGTTCGCGGATCTCGGCGAGAACAGTGTCGAAAGACGCGCGCTCCTTGTCCAACTTGTTGACGAAGAGGATCCGGGGGATCGATCGTTCGGTGGCTGCCTGCCACAGCAGTTCGTCGCTGACCTGTAGTCCACTGACACCGTCGATCACGAACACGGCGACGTCCGCGACACGAAGTGCCGTCATTGCGTCGCCGACGAAATCGGCGTAGCCGGGCGGGTCGAGGAGATTGATCCGATGGTCGCCCCAGGAAAAGGACGCCAGACCGAGCGTCAGCGACTGGGTGTGGTCGTGCTCTTCCGGTTGGGTGTCGAGTGCGGTGGTGCCGTTCTCCACGCGTCCGGGGCGGGTGATGACACCGGCGCGGAAAAGCATTGCCTCTGCGAGGCTCGTCTTGCCGTTGCCCTGATGCCCTACCAAAGCGATATTGCGGATCAGATCGCTTTCGATCGTCACGGCCACCCCTTACCACGGGACTGTCGTATGGGTCCCTCCCGACGATACCGGTTGGGGACGCCGTAGGGCGTGCGACTTCGCGATCACGGCGTCGGGTTGGCGAGGGCGGATCCCCGTACTCGGCCTATCGCGCTCGGACGGCATCGTCTGGAAGGTGCTTGCACGGCAACACATGCCGACGAAGGGCCGGCTGCTTGGATTGCTCGGCGGTAGCTGATCGCCGGGTTACCGAAGATCGCGCTTCGGAGCAGCGGGTTATCATTTGAACGACGAATCTGGCACAGCCAAATCAGGTGTAGGCCAAATCAGGTGTAGAGGGTTCTGCTGTCGAAGGGAATCGAAGTGAGCACGAATATCGAACAACTGGAGTTCCAGGCGGAGACTCGCCAAATCCTGGACCTCATGATCCACTCGGTGTACTCCAACAAGGACTCGTTTCTTCGGGAGCTCATCTCCAATTCTTCGGATGCGTTGGACAAGTTGCGGCTGGAAGCCTTCCGTAACAAGGATCTCGACGTCGACACCTCGGATCTGCACATCCAGATCGAGGTGGACAAGGAGAACCGCACACTCACCGTCCGCGACAACGGCATCGGCATGACCCACGACGAGGTAGTCGACCTCATCGGCACGCTTGCCAAGTCCGGCACGGCAGACCTGCGCCAGAAATTGCGGGAAGCGAAGGACGCCGCCACGTCCGAGGAGCTGATCGGACAGTTCGGCATCGGCTTCTACTCGACGTTCATGGTCGCAGACAAAGTGACTCTGCTGACGCGCAAGGCCGGAGAGAGCGGAGCCACGCGCTGGGAGTCGAGCGGCGAGGCGACGTACACGATCGAAGCGGTCGACGACGCGCCGCAGGGCACTTCGGTCACACTGCATCTCAAGCCCGAGGACACCGAAGATCATCTGCCCGACTACACGTTGGAATGGAAGATCAAGGAACTCGTCAAGCGATACTCCGACTTCATCGCCTGGCCGATCCGCATGGACGTCGAGCGCAAGGTCCCGGCCGAGGGCGACGGCGAGGACGAGGTCACCATCACGTCAGAGACGATCAACTCGATGAAGGCGTTGTGGGCCCGCTCGAAGGACGACGTCTCCGAGGACGAGTACAAGGAGTTCTACAAGCACATCGCCCACGCCTGGGACGACCCACTCGAGGTCATTCCCATGAAGGCGGAGGGCACGTTCGAGTTCCAGGCGCTGCTGTTCATTCCGTCGCACGCGCCGTTCGACCTGTTCATGCGAGATCGGAAGACCGGCATCCAGCTGTACGTCAAGCGAGTCTTCATCATGGACGACTGCGACCAGTTGATGCCCGAGTACCTGCGCTTCGTCAAGGGTGTGGTTGACGCACAGGACCTCTCGCTCAACGTCTCTCGTGAGATCCTTCAGCAGGATCGGCAGATCCGGGCGATCCGCCGCAGGCTCACCAAGAAGGTTCTCACCACCATCAAGGACCTGAAGGCGGAGCGTGTCGACGACTACAAGACGTTCTGGGCGGAGTTCGGTCGCGCGCTCAAGGAAGGCCTGATGTCGGACACCGACAATCGGGACATGCTGCTGGACGTCTCGTTGTTCGCGTCCACACACAGCGAGGACGAGCTGACCTCACTGGAGGACTACGTCTCGCGGATGAAGGACGGTCAAGAGCAGATCTTCTACGCGACCGGCGAATCCCGGCAGTTGCTCGAAGGTTCGCCGCACATGGAAGCCTTCCGGGCGAAGGGCTACGAGGTACTGCTCCTCACCGACCCGGTGGACGAGATGTGGGTCGGCTCCGTTCCGGAATTCGAAGGCAAGTCGTTCCAGTCGATCGCCAAGGGCGAGGTCGATCTCGATACCGAGGAAGACAAGAAGGCACACGAGTCCGAGCGGGAAGAGCAGGAGAAGGATTTCGCCGGCCTGCTCACCTGGATGACCGAGACGCTGGATGAACAGGTCAAAGAGGTGCGGCTGTCTTCTCGGCTGACTACGTCGCCGGCTTGCATAGTCGGCGACGACTTCAGTATGTCGCCGACGCTCGAGAAGATGTACCGGGCGTCAGGGCAGCCGGTACCTGTTACGAAGCGCATCCTCGAACTGAACCCAACTCACCCCTTGGTAACCGGGTTGCGGGATGCTCAGAGCGAACGTAGCGACGACGCTTCGCTGGGCGAGACCGCCGAACTCCTCTACGGCATGGCATTGCTCGCCGAGGGCGGTGAACTCGCAGACCCCGCGCACTTCACCTCGATGCTCGCCAACCGCCTGGCCCGGACGGTGTAGATTCGCTTCCTCGCTTGGTCGGGGGAGAACGGGTTTCGTCGGACAGGGGAATGCGGAGGCGGGTCGGCTGTGAGTTTCACCCGCGCGGAGTTGGAGTCTTTCCGAGGCGCTGAGGTCCCAGACCTCATCGGGCCGGCCTGCCGCCTGCTGTTCGTCGGAATCAACCCGGGATTGTGGACGGCCGCGACCGGGGCGCATTTCGCCCGGCCGGGCAACCGGTTCTATCCGGCACTGCTGGCCGCCGGGATCATCGGGCGCCCGATCGACCCGACGGACGGCATGTCGGATGCGGATCGAAGCTATCTGGTCGAGCGCGGTGTCGGAATCACCAATCTGGTGCCGCGCGCCACGTCGAAGGCCGACGAGTTGACGGCCCAGGAGTTGACGGCAGGCGCCGATCGGCTTCGAGTCGTGGTGCGTGACAACGCTCCTCGGGTCGTTGCGATTGCGGGCGTCACTGCCTATCGCACCGCTTTGGGGAACCGGAAAGCAAAAAAGGGAAAGCAGCCGCGCGGCTTCGAGGGCGCGGAGCTGTGGGTGGTGCCCAACCCGAGCGGGCTGAACGCGCACGAAACCGTCGCCACCTTGGCCGCTTCCTATCGAGAGGCGGCGATCGAGGCGGGGATAGTGTCTGGCTGATCAGCCGGCGGGGCTGCGTTCACTCTCTTCCTGCAGGGCGTCGGCCAAGCCACCGATACCTTTGCGCAACTGCTTGTCAGTGGAACCCTTCGCTAGACGCCCCAACAGGTTTGGCGTGTAGCTGTAGTGGAGAGTCAATTCCGTGCCGTCGTCGTGCGGTGCGATGTTGAAATCGGCTACGCCGCCGGAGATCGGCAGTTTGAACGTCTCGTAGAGGTTCACCGTCATGCGTTCGTTCGGGATGTAGGTGTCGATTCGTTCGTCGACGCCGCCGAGGGGTGCGAGATCGCAATGCCGGGTCGTCCCCTCGCTCACCGGCCCGTCCGATGTCAGTTCGGAGTTCTTCACCCCGGGGTTCCACCGGGCGATGTTCCCGAAGTCGTTGAGTACGCTCCACACCTTCTCGATGGGAGCCTGAATCTGGCGATTGATCGTGAAGTCGGGCATCACACACTCCTATTTTGTTGTTGTGGTGAGCGTTCAGCCGCGTGGTCTGTGACGAGGATTTCGGTGGCATGGCTGTCGGCACCGAAAGTACCTACAGCCGTTTACCAGCCTATCCAAACCGAACAAACCACTCAATCGTCACAATTGGTTCCCGCTGCAGAGCGGCTGAGTCCGGCCTCTAAGCTGTGGGCATGACAGTCCTGTACAACCTTGTTTTCGTCAGCCATCTTCTCGGTATGGCCGCTCTCGTCGGTGGCTACTTCGCCGTACTCTCCGCGCCGCGGATCTCCGAGGTGATGGTGTGGGGTGCGCGAGCCCAATTCGTGACCGGACTCATTCTCGTCGGCCTCGGCGAGGGTGCACTCGACAAGGACTACAACCACATCAAGATCGGTGTGAAGCTCGTACTGTCGCTCGTGATTCTTGCGCTGGCCGAGATCTTCCGAAGCAAGCAGAAGAAGGGGTCCGAGAACCCGAACGTGGCGCATGTGGTCGGCGGGCTGTCCATCGTCACCGTTCTGGTTGCGGCGCTCTGGACCTGAGCGAAGATTCCATCCGACCCGGACCGTATGTGATCTCGCTATGTGAGATTCCTATCCCATAATCCGGTACAGGTGGTTAACCTGGCGAATATGGGAAACGGGGAGAGGGTCTACACGCACGGTCATCACGAGTCGGTGCTACGCAACCATCGGTGGCGTACGGCGGAGAACTCTGCCGGGTACCTGTTGCCGCACTTGGACCCAGGAATGACGCTGCTCGACGTCGGTTGCGGTCCGGGGACCATTACCGCAGATCTTGCGGAGCTCGTAGCTCCCGGGGTGGTCACCGCCGTCGAGGTGAATGACGAGGCGCTGAACCTGGCACGCGCCGAATTCGCGAAACGTGGTGTCGTGAACACGAAGACGTCTGTGTCGGACGTTCACGCACTCGACTTCCCCGACGACACCTTCGACGTCGTGCATGCACACCAGGTGCTGCAGCATGTCAGCGATCCGGTGCAGGCACTGCGCGAGATGAAGCGTGTCTGCAAGCCGGGGGGAATCGTCGCCGCCCGGGACGCTGACTACGGCACGTTCACCTGGTATCCGGAGACGCCGGAACTCGACCGGTGGCTGGCGCTGTACAAGGACACCGCGCGGGCGAACGGGGGTGAACCCGATGCCGGGCGGCGTCTTCGGGCATGGGCACAGGAGGCCGGTCTCGCCGACTTCGCGACCACAGCGAGCACGTGGTGCTTTTCATCGGACTCCGATCGCGCGTGGTGGGGCGGATCCTGGGCCGATCGCGTTCTCCACTCGACCACCGCCGACCGCGCAATCGAACTAGGGTTCGCCACTCGAGCCGATCTGGAACACATTGCGGCAGGATGGCATTCGTGGGTGCGTGAGCGCGACGGCTGGTTCGCTCTGCTCCACACCGAAATCCTCTGCCGAGTGTAGGCGGGGTCGAGGATGGGGTGAATTGCCGCGCGCCCCCTAGAACTCGGCCTTGTCGGATTCGATTCGGCCTAGTTGACCGAGGCGGCTCTTGATTCGTTCGATGTCGACGGGGAGTTGCGCGCCGTTGGTGAGGACGTCGAGGGGCGTGGTTGCAAGAAACACGGGAGTCACATCGCGGTCGTAGAGGACGTCGATGACGTTGACGAACCGCTGCGCTGGTTCGCGTCCGGCCGTGTCGAGGTCAGGTACGTTGCTGATCACCCACTTCTGGAAGTCTCGGGCGAGTGCGAGATAGTCGATCGGTGCGGTGGTCCTCCCACACAGGTCGGGGAATTCGATCCACAGCCAATCGTCCGCTGCGCGGCGGACATGCACGGGGTGCCCGGCCGGCGCGAGTATCGTGCGTTCGTCTGAATTCGGTGGATTGAGACCGAGATGATGGACCTGTTCTGGGGATCCGGGGCTGACCCACAAACCGGCGGCGAACCCGGCCTCGTGGTTGGAGATGGTGCGGTAGTCGACGGGGCCGTTGACGCAGACGATAGTCAGATTCTGCTCGATCAACTCGATGGTGGGCACGAAGTCGTCGTGGAAGAGCGGGTTGGGCAGCAAGGATTGTGGTTGGTAGTTCGAGGTCAAGATGACCCGGATCTCCCGGTCGAGCAGCGCGGGCAGCAGCCGGGCGATGAATTTGCCGTCCGCGGGATCGTGAATGTGGAATTCGTCGAAGCACACGACATCCAGCGCACCGAGGAGATCCTCCAGGGCCGCAGCGAGGTCGTTGCCGTGCCGCCGGATAGCCAGGTGAAGGTCGCGGAAGAACTCGTGGAAATGAATCCGCCCCTTCCTGTCGGTCGGCAGTGCAGCAAAGTAGGCAGCCATCAACCAGCTCTTGCCCCGACCCGATGGCCCCCACAGGTACAGGTTCCGATCGGTAGTCGCGAGGGCATCTATCGCCTGCCGTTGCGCATCATCGAGCGTGAATCCCAGTTCTTCCGCTGCCGTAACGAATACAGCGGGATCCAGCTGTAAGGGGCGGCTTGATCGTGAAGCTCGACGACTCCAACGCATGGGCAAAACTCTACTATCGTAGAGGCTTGGGAGGATCGAGATATGTCTCACCGTCGTTCACGCCGTGACCTCATATGCGGTGCTGCGTTGGATCTCGCCGCCGAGGGCGGCAATCACGCGCTTACGCACCAGAGAGTCGACGCACGTCTCGGCCTGCCGCGGGGTTCGACCTCGTACTACTACCGCACCCGCCGCGCCCTGGTATCCGCTGCCATCGCACACCTGACTTGCCGGTCGAGAGAGCAGTTCCGCGACGCCGCGCCATCCGCCCCTCCGAAGACGACCCGGGAAGCGGCGAGCCTGATCGTGTCCCAACTCGAAGCGCTCATGGTGGAACGTCGTAGAGACGTACTCGCGCGGTATGCGCTGATGACCGATGCAGCGGGCGATGACGAGCTACAAGAGGGGCTGGCATCGTGCCTGTTCTCGCTCTCGGCAGCGACGGTACTGATGGATTCTCTGGGTGCATCTGACCCCTCGGCTGCCGCGCGTGATCTCATCACCTTGCTCGAGGGGCTGGTTTTCGACTTCGCTTTCGGGGCAAGGAAGCTGGGCGCGGACGCTTCTCTCGCCGATGAAACCGAGACACTGCGGACTTCCCTTCACCTGTGGATCGACGCACTCGTAGCGAGCCGATAGATCCTGCGAGATGCATAGAGTTGAACCGTGACAATCGCGGACGAAGTAGCACCCAATGTGTTCCGTGCTTCCGGGACCGACGTGAACGTAGTGATTCTGCGGGACGGCGACGCCCTGACCTTGATCGACGGCGGCTATCCCGGTGACGTCAGCGCCGTGGAATACGCAATCAACTCGCTCGGTCGAAGCCCAGAAGATGTGCAGGGCATGCTGCTCACCCACGCGCACATCGATCACATGGGCGCGATCGTCAGCTTCCATGAACGCTACCGAACTCCGGTGTTCACGGACCCAACCGAAGTCGCCCATGCGCGAAGGGATTATCTCGAGCAGGCAAAAGGCAAGGATTTCATCCCGATGCTGCACAAGCACGGCGTGCTGCCCTGGCTCCTACGCATCGCCCGCGTCGGTGCAACCCGGTCACTTTCTATCGACGACGCCCAGGCGTTCGGCTCGAGCGGCCCGCTCGACCTGCCCGGTGCTCCGGTCCCGGTGGCTACCCACGGGCACACCTCGGGGCACAGCGCGTATCACCTTCCCCAACACGGTGTGGTCATCACCGGCGATGCGCTGGTCACAGCGCATGCGCTGTCGAAAGTCGATGGTCCGCAACTGCTCCCTCAGGTCTTCGACCATGGGAAGCAGGACACCGTCGCCGCCCTGGATCACCTCGCAGTTCTCAACGCGGAGACCATTGTGCCGGGTCACGGTCCCGTGGTGTCCATGCACATCTCTGCGGCCGTCGAACAAGCTCGTGGGCGAAGTCGATGAGTGCCGCGTCGCCGGATGTATGAGATCCGTTCAGTTGTTATAGGCCGGGGCGCTTTCCGACGGTCAACGTGACCTCACCGGTGTGGGCGAAGAAGTCCTCTCCCTTGTCGTCGACCACGATGAACGCGGGGAAGTCCTCGACCTCGATCTTCCAGACCGCTTCCATGCCCAGTTCCTCATACTCGATCACCTCGACCTTCTTGATGCAGTCGAGGGCCAGACGTGCCGCGGGGCCGCCGATGGATCCGAGGTAGAAACCGCCGTACGACTTGCACGCGTCGGTGACCTGCTTGGAGCGGTTGCCCTTGGCGAGCATCACCATCGACCCTCCCGCAGCCTGGAACTGTTCCACGTAGGAGTCCATCCGGCCGGCCGTGGTGGGACCGAAGGAACCGGATGCCATGCCGTCGGGCGTCTTGGCCGGCCCGGCGTAGTACACCGGGTGGTCCTTGAGGTACTGCGGCATCTCCTCGCCGGCGTCGAGGCGTTCTTTGATCTTGGCGTGGGCGATGTCGCGGGCGACGACCAGTGGACCGGTCAGCGACAGCCGGGTCTTGACTGGATGCTTCGACAACTCGGCGAGGATCTGCGGCATCGGCTTGGTGAGGTCGATCTTGACGGCGGCACCCTTGCCCGTGCCGGAGACGCCGTCGGTCTCGGCATCGAGTTGGGCGTCGGTGACCTCGGGGAGGAACTGGCCGGGGTTGAACTCGAGTTGCTCGAGGAAGACGCCCTCGGGGGTGATTTTCGCCTTGGCCTGCCTGTCCGCCGAGCACGATACGGCGAGTGCCACAGGGAGGGAAGCGCCGTGACGCGGAAGACGGATGACGCGGACGTCGTGGCAGAAGTACTTGCCGCCGAACTGGGCACCGATCCCGATCTTGCGGGTGAGCTCGAGGACTTTCTCCTCGAGCTCGAGGTCACGGAAGCCCCGGCCGGTGATCGCACCCTCGTTGGGGAGCTCGTCGAGGTAGTGCGCGGACGCGTACTTGGCCGTCTTGAGCGCGAACTCGGCCGAGGTACCGCCGACCACGATCGCGAGATGGTACGGCGGGCAGGCCGCTGTGCCGAGGGCGCGAATCTTCTCTTCGAGGAAACGCATCATGCCGTCGGGGTTCAGGATCGCCTTGGTTTCCTGGAACAGGTAGGACTTGTTCGCGCTGCCACCGCCCTTGGCCATGTAGAGGAACTTGTAGGCGTTCTCGTGGCCGGCTGCGGTGTCGGCGTAGAGCTCGATCTGTGCCGGGAGATTGCTTCCGGTGTTCTTCTCGTCCCACATCGTGATCGGCGCATTCTGGGAATACCGCAGGTTGAGCCGGGTGTAGGCGTCGTAGACGCCCCGCGCGATCGCCTTCTCGTCGTCACCCGGGGTGAGAACGTGCTGGCCACGCTTGCCCATCACGATCGCGGTACCGGTGTCCTGGCACATGGGCAGGACACCCGCGGCGGCGATGTTGGCGTTCTTGAGTAGATCCAGCGCGACGAACTTGTCGTTGTTCGACGCTTCCGGATCGTCGAGAATGCTTGCGAGCTGCTTCAGATGATCGCTGCGCAGGTAGTGCGAGATGTCGTGGAGAGCGGTCTCGGTGAGCAGGCGCAGCGCTTCGGGTTCGACGGACAGGAAGGTACGGCCGTCCGGTCCGGTGACGGTCGATACCCCCTCGGTGGTCAGCAACCGATACTCGGTGCGGTCCTCACCGATCGGCAGCAGGTCCTCGTACACGAAGTCGGCCATTCTATCTCCTGGACAGCGGGTGGTCTGAAGTTCGCACTCAGGCTAGCCGCGGCGATGGGGCCCCGCGTGTCGAGGGTGCGTCGGTCCACACAGAGTGGGAAAGCTCATACAGGTCGGAGCCGGTAAATCCGTACACTCTCCGGATGCAATTCGAAGGAGACCGGCCGCACGTATGACTATCGAATCCAACTCCGCGGGGGCCATATACACACAGTCAACGGGGGGTCGGGCGGGGCGGCCGAGGCTGCACGCCTATCTGGATATCGCGATCGTCGTGGTCGTCCTGGTGGGCACGAATCTGATCGCACACTTCACCACCGCGTGGGCCAGCATCGCGACGGTGCCGATCGCCGCTGTCGTGCTGCTCGTCCTGACGCGCCGCCGAGGGCTCGGCTGGGCCGAGTTGGGGCTTTCCCCGAGACACTGGCGCCGGGGTTCGCTGTACGCCCTCGGTGCGATGGGCCTGGTGATCTCCGTTGTCGCGATCGGAGCGGCGTTGCCGCTGACTCGCCCCTTCTTCATGGCCGACCGGTACGCGACTCTCTCCGGTGCGCTCGTCGCCTCGATGATCGTCATCCCACTGCAGACCGTGATCCCCGAGGAACTGGCATTCCGTGGTGTGCTCCACGGCACGCTGGACCGTGTGTGCAGTGCACGCGGAGTCTTCGCCGCGGGATCGCTCATGTTCGGTCTGTGGCACATCGCGTCGTCGCTGGGGCTGACCTCAGGAAACAAGGGACTGTCGAGCATTCTCGGCGGCGGTGTGATCGGGCAGATTCTCGGCATTGCGGCGGCGGTGGTCGCCACTGCGGGTGCGGGAATGGTGTTCACCTGGCTGCGCCGCCGCAGCGGCAGCCTGATCGCGCCGATTGCGCTGCATTGGGCGCTGAATGGCGCGGGTGCGCTCGCCGCGGCCATTGTGTGGCACACGACCATCGCTTGAACGGGGCGGTCGATTCGCCCTTGCGTCCGGGGCACCCGGTCTATCCTCACGAAGGGTAGGCATTCCGGACGATATCGACCGCGAGGGGAATCGAGATGATTCGCAAGACGATCGTCAGCGGCGGCGCAGTGGCTGCCATTGCGCTTGCCGGGGTAGCCGGCTGTTCCAGCGAGGATTCGGATGAAACTCCGGTAACCACCACGATGTCGGAGCCCGGCCCGTTGGAGGGCGCGGCTACCAGTATCAGAGCTACGGCGACGTCCGCGGTGAACGCGGCGATCGAGGCTACCCAGAATGCCATCAATGCGGCGATCTCGTCTGTGCCGATCCAGTTCGAAGCCGACAGTTCGGAATTGAACCCGGTCTCCAATGTGACGCTCACGGCCATCGCGGTAGCGCTGAAGACGAGTGATGCAGCAATCGAGATCGAGGCATATGCAGACATGTCCGACGAGGCTGCTGCGCAACAATTGGCAGAGGAACGTGCCGATTCCGTCGCCAGCGCGCTCGAAGCTCAGGGGATAGACAAGGACCGGATCTCCACGGAGGGAACCGCGAATCCAGGCGGAGACGTCAACGTCGATCAGGCCGAGATCACGGTGTCAGAGAACTGATCGAACCGTCGGGCCGACGTGTATTACATACGCGCTATTCGCACATTTCGCCTGCTAAGTAGTTGTAGTGTGAAATCACGGTCGACACTCGCTGCCGGCGCGTTGGGGGTCGTCCTCGCCCGGTCCGACGGGAGGGTGCACTGATGGGCAAGAAGTCTGACAAGACTGCCGATCTGGTGCTTTTCGGTGACGTGGTCACCATGGATGACAACCGGCCTCACGCTCAGGCCGTTGCGGTGCGCGACGGGCGGATCGCGGCTGTCGGCGACGACGCTGCGGTAATTCCCCTGATAGGGCCTACCACGGTCACCGTCGACCTCGGACGAGCCTGCGTGCTACCCGGATTCGTAGAAGCGCACGGGCACCCGCTCAACTCTTCACTGCTTCTCGGCGAACCGGTAGTGGACATCAGGCCGGTCACCATCGCCGATGCGGAAGAAGTTGTAGCGGCCGTGCACAAGGCCGTCGACGACCATCCCGACGGCGCCGTCCTCAACGGCTGGGACCCCCTGTTGCAGAGGGGTCTACCGGAACCGACCCGCGAGTGGCTCAATTCTGTCGGCCCGGACAGCTCGCTGGTGATCTTGCACAACAGCGGGCACGTTGCCTTCTTCAACGACGTGGCCGCGCGGGAGGCTGGGTTGACCCGTGACACGCCGGATCCCGAGGGGGGCAGCTTCGGCCGGGACAAAACCGGTGAACTCGACGGCTCGGCCTTCGAGGCGCCCGCGGTGATGGCGGTAGCCGCAAAGCTACTTGCCGGGGGCATCGCTCGGCTCCCCGAACTGCTGTCGGCGGAATGTGCGCGATTGAACGCCGCCGGTGTCACCACGACCAGCGAGATGGCGTTCGACCCGAACTTCCGGACCGCCTTGACCGCGTTCTCGAGATCGGGCGCGCTCACCACCCGCCTTCGTCTGTACGAGATGTCGAACCCGGAGCATTCCACCGAGGTGTCTCCGGGTGTGGGCAACGACCTGGTCCGGCAGGTAGGCATCAAGATATGGGCGGATGGTTCGCCCTGGGTAGGTAACGCGGCCACCAGCTTTCCGTACATCGATTCGGACGCCACGCGCGCGATGGGCCTCGCCGGGACCCGCGGCAAGGCGAACTACACCGAGGACGAGGTTCTCGAGATCAGCCAACCGTACTTCGAGAAAGGCTGGCAGATCTCCGCTCACACGAACGGAGACGATGCGGTCACCGTCGTGCTCGACGCCTGGGAGCGAATGCTCGCGGAGGCACCGCGCGAGGACCACCGGTTGCGGCTCGAGCACGTCGGGGCCATGACCCCGGACCAGTTCCGTCGTGCGGCCGAACTCGGCGTCACGTGCAGCATGTTCGTCGACCACCTCTACTACTGGGGAGACGTTCTCGTCGACGACTTGTTCGGTCCGGAGCGTGGATCATCCTGGGCGGCAGCTGCTTCCGCAATTGCCGCGGGGCAGCGTATCTCGTTCCACAACGACGCCCCGGTCACCCCGGCCAACCCGCTACGCAACATCGCCGACGCCGTCACACGCCGTACTCGGTCGGGACGCGTACTCGGACCCGAGGAGCGGATCTCCGTCATGGAGGCTCTCCGCGCGGAGACGATCAACTCGGCTTGGCATCTGCACAGTGATGATGTCATCGGGGCGATCAAGCCGGGTATGCACGCCGATTTCGTTGTACTGTCGTCGAATCCGCTCTTCGTGGACCCAGACGAGATTGCTGATCTGAACGTCCTCGCCACGATCATGGAGGGCCAGACGGTTTTCGGAAAACTCGGGTGATCGGCGGTGGTGGCAGGATCGCGGTCTGCGCGAAAGATCGAGATGTCCGCGAGAACCTGGATCAACAACGCAACCTACCTGCGTAAATGGATCGTTCTGGGCGCGGCCATCGGGGTGATAGCGGGTCTGGGAGCGACCGCGTTCTACTTCGCCTTGGCGGAGGCTACTCGACTATTGCTCGTGGAGCTGGGGGGCTACCAACCACCGACCGCAGCGGGCGACGGTGGTTTGAGCGAAAGCAGGGGATTCGAGCGGCCCTGGGCGATCCCGCTCGTGGTGTGCTTGGGCGGTCTGGTCTCGGGGATCCTCGTGTTCAAGCTCGCTCCGGAAGCCGAGGGTCACGGCACCGATGCGGCAATCGACGCCGTTCATCGCGATCCCCGAATGATCCGTGTGCGTGTCGTTCTCGTCAAAATCGTGGCTTCGGCGGTGACCATCGGGTCAGGTGGGTCCGGCGGCCGCGAGGGTCCGACGGCCCAGATCTCGGCCGGCTTCGGGTCGTTGCTGGCTCGTCGGCTCGACCTGTCACCGCGGGACGGCAGGATCGCCGTGGCGGTCGGAATCGGCTCGGGCATAGGTGCAATCTTCGGTGCCCCACTCGGGGGCGCTGTGTTGTGTTGCACGATCCCGTACCGGGAGGACTTCGATTTCGACGTTCTGATCCCAGCATTTGTCACGTCGATAGTCAGTTATGCGGTGTTCGGCCGCTTGGTCGGCTTCGGACCTCTGTTCGGGACCGCCGCGGAGGAGTACGTCTTCGTCGCACCACTCGAGTTGGTCTGGTTTGCCCTGATCGGCGTCCTCGGTGGTTTGGTCGGACTTCTCTACAGCGGAACCTTCTATACGACGGTAGATCTCACTCGCCTGCTTCCGGGAAGTCGGATCCTCAAACCCGCGGTCGGCGGTTTGCTGGTCGGACTGTTGGCGCTGGTGCTGCCGGAGGTGTTGGGCAGTGGGTACGGCTGGATCCAGCAGTCGATGTCGCGCATCGACCTCGAGGCGATCCCGTTGTGGGTGGTGTTGGTACTGCCGCTCGCGAAGATTCTGGCGACCTCGCTGTCGATCGGTTCAGGTGGGTCCGGGGGTATCTTCGGACCCGGATTGGTGATCGGTGCGTTCACGGGTGCTGCGGTGTGGCGCGTGCTCGAACCCTGGGCCCCGGGCATTCCGGACAGTCCGGCGCCGTTCGTCATCGTCGGAATGATGGCCTGCTTCGGCAGCATCGCCCGCGCCCCATTGGCGGTGATGCTGATGGTGGCAGAGATGACCGGCAGCATCGGCGTGCTCGTGCCCGGGATGATTGCGGTGGGAATCGCCTACCTCATCGTGCGCCGGTCGGGGAAGACCATCTACCGCTCTCAGGTCGAGAACCGTGAAGAAGCCCTACGGCGGCAGGGCGGGGCGGGATGAACGGATCGGGGTCCGTGTGCGGGCGACTCGGGCGATTCCGGCATGCTTGTGGTCATGACCGTTCATGTTCCCCAGTACGTTGACCTCTTGTGGCCGGCGCTTCAGGCCGCCATTGCTCTCGGTGGCTCGGCGTCGAACGAGGAACTCGACAGTGCGGTCGTTGAGCGCGAAGGTCTTTCGTCCGACGTGCAGTCGGTTCTGCACGGCGACGGTCCCAGCACGGAAATCGAGTACCGGTTGGCCTGGGCCCGGACGTATCTGAAGGGGATGGGCCTGCTGACCAACAGTCGGCGCGGAGTGTGGAGCGTGACGGAGAAGGGGCGAGAGGTGACCGAGAGCGAGATCCGCCCCCTGCACGCCGAGTTCTCCGCGGAGAACCGCAAGCGGAATGCGGCCCGCAAGTCGGCGAAGGCTGCTTCACGTCGAAGCGACGAACCGGATGCGAACATCGCCGAGGCCGAGAACGATGCGGATTGGAAGGACCTCCTGCTCGACACCGTTCTGAAGATGTCGCCGCCGGCGTTCGAGCGGTTGACCCAACGGTTGCTGCGGGAGGCGGGATTCTCGAGTGCGTCCGTTACCGCGCGCGGGGGTGATGGGGACGTCGAGGGGCTCGGGGTGTACCAGCTCTCCCTGCTCAGCTTCCCGGTGTTCTTTCAGTGCAAGCGCGAGCGCGGCAGTGTCGGCGCCGGAGCGGTGCGCGATTTCCGTGGAGCGATGGCGGGCCGCGGCGAGAAGGGTCTGCTGATCACCACCGGCACATTCACCGGTGACGCCCGGACCGAGTCGAAGAGGGATGGCGCGCCGCCGATCGATCTCATCGACGGCGACCGGTTGTGTGACTTGCTGAAGGAGCATTCGCTGGGAATCCAGACCACTACGAGGCTCGTCGAGGATGTCGAGGTCAGGTTGGAGTACTTCAACTCTCTAGAACCCAAATAATCGAGAGTAGGCCTCAAACCGCTGGTCGGGGCATACTTTCCCGTTGCGGTATGGGCACGAAGCGATCACGCAGGCCCAGAGCGACGGGCGCGACCGTCCTGAAGTGTGTAAACAGGATGTTAAACGTGTATCGCATTCACGTGAAGGACGGCGAGAGGAGTCGCTATGACTACCACGACGCCGTGGCCGTTGATGGGCCGTACCGTACGGGCTCCGGCGAGAATGCTGGTGGACCGCCGGTTCGGGATGCTCGTCGATCAGTTCTTTGCACTCTTCCACGACACCCGTCAGGGCGGCGGCGCGCTGGCCGTATACCTGCACGGAGAACCGGTCGTGGACGTGTGGGCGGGCTGGTCGAGCCGCGAGACCCGGTGGAAGGAAGACACCGTCACCCTCACGTTCTCTACGGGCAAGGGTGTTGCGTCCACCGTGCTGCACCGTCTCGCGGATCGAGGCATCATCGATTACGACCTGCCGGTAGCGCATTACTGGCCGTTGTTCGCTGCGGCGGGCAAAGAAGCCATCACCGTCCGTGAACTGCTGTCGCATCGTGCCGGGCTGCACCGAGTTCGTGGGCTCGTTCCCGGTCCGCTGAGTCTGATGGACCATTCCCTGGTCAGCGCGGCCCTAGCGGCTGCCGAACCGGATCCGCGCAGGCTGAAAGCGCCCGGATATCACGCGGTGACGTTCGGTGCGCTCGTTGCCGAACTGACTTCCCGGGCATCAGGCATGCCGTTTACCGACCTCGTGCGCACCGAGATCGCCGAACCACTCGGGGTGAAGGAATTCTGGTACGAGGTGCCCGTTGGTGAACGTGGCCGGATCGCGAAGACTTTCCCACGTATCAACCCCTTCGGGGTCCCGTGGGCGGCCACTTCGTTCGCAATGTCGCGATTGCCCGGGTTGCGCGACGTGGCGGATGCCGGCATGCCTGCCGGATTCGATCTCCTCGTCCGCAACCCCGCGATCCACGACAGCGTTATGCCGGGATGGAATGGGGTTTTCAACGCCCGGGCCCTGGCCAGGATGTACGGAGCGTTGGCGAACCGCGGCACAGTCGGCGGCAGCGAGTTCCTCCGGCCGGAGGTGGTGGCGCAGGTGAGCGAGGTGCAAACGACCGCGCGAGACTACGTGCTGGGCATCCCGATGAATTGGCGTCTCGGGTATCACGCGGGGATGGTAGCCCGGAGAAGGCAACCTCGGAATACGTTTGGGCACTATGGGTTAGGAGGATCCGGTGCCTTCGCGGATCCGGATACGGGGCTGTCGGTCGCCTTCGTCACGAACCGGCTCGGTAACATGCTGACACCCTTCGCGGACTTCCGGCTGCCCAGGCTCGGCTCAACCGCACTCGCGATTGCCGAGAGGTTGTAGCCGAGCGCATTCTTGGCGTTTCGATTCGGGTTGGATCTTCCGATCTCGGTCACCGCGTGCCGCAGGTCTCGAGGTCGTCAGACCGGTAGCATCGAGTCCGTGACCGACGCGACCGCTGATAAGACCCGTCCCGATCGGCTGCGTGTCCTCGTCTACAGCGACGACGCGAACACCCGTGAGAAGGTCATCCTGGCGTTGGGAAAGCGTCCGCACCCAGACCTGCCGGAGTTGGAGTACGTCGAGGTAGCGACCGCTGCGGTCGTGATCGCGCAGATGGATGCGGGCGGCATCGATCTCGCCATTCTGGATGGGGAAGCAGTACCGGCCGGCGGAATGGGGATCGCCAAGCAGTTGAAGGACGAGATCGACCGGTGTCCTCCGATTCTTGTCCTCACCGGGCGCCCCGACGACGCCTGGCTGGCCTCTTGGTCGCGCGCCGAGGCGGCGGTGCCGCACCCGATCGATCCGCTCGAATTGTCGGAAGCGGTCATAGCGCTCCTGCGCACCCGACTGCCTGCCTAGGTTTTTCGGAGCCAATTCCGGCCCGTTGACGAGCCGACCAACATCCTGTGCCGCATAGGGATTCCGTTCTGCGAGATCTGTCGTAACTCGCTCGCTCAAACCCGCCGGGCTTGACGACAAGCCTTGTACGCTGTGCGATAACTCACAAGAGCGTAGCTTCGGAAACGACAGTCCGGAATCGGGCGGCAACTCGTGAAGAGGGGAGTTGGGGTTGGCATGAATGTGTATGTGCCGATTCTCGTGCTCGGAGCGGTCGCGGTAGCGTTCGCGGTCTTCTCCGTAGTCATATCGAGAATCGTCGGCCCCAAGCGCTACAACAGCGCCAAGCTCGAAGCTTACGAATGCGGTATCGAGCCGGCGCCGCACGGCATCGGCTCAGCCCGTTTCCCGGTGAAGTACTACATGACCGCCATGCTGTTCATCATCTTCGATATCGAGATCGTGTTCCTTTACCCATGGGCCGTGCATTTCGACGCGCTCGGTGTCTTCGGTTTGGTTGCCATGGCCCTGTTCATCTTCAACGTCTCCGTCGCCTACGCATACGAGTGGCGACGTGGCGGTCTCAGCTGGGATTGATCGGTCTCGAAAGCGATCCAAAAGGGAAGTCGGAAGGGAAAAGTCGGATATGGGCATCGAGGAGAAGCTGCCGAGTGGCTTCCTGTTGACCACGGTCGAGTCGCTCGCGGGCTACTTCCGTAAGGGCTCATTGTGGCCGGCAAGTTTCGGGCTCGCCTGCTGCGCGATCGAGATGATGGCGACCGCGGGTGGACGCTACGATCTCGCCCGCTTCGGCATGGAGGCGTTCCGCGCCTCGCCGAGACAGGCTGATCTGATGATCGTCGCAGGCAGAGTCAGTCAGAAAATGGCCCCCGTTCTGCGGCAGATCTACGACCAGATGGTCGAGCCGAAGTGGGTGCTTGCTATGGGTGTCTGTGCGTCGTCCGGCGGCATGTTCAACAACTACGCAATCGTGCAGGGCGTCGACCACGTGGTACCCGTCGATATCTACCTGCCAGGGTGTCCTCCGCGCCCCGAGATGTTGCTGAACGCGATCCTCACGTTGCACGAGAAGATCCAGGAGATGCCTCTCGGTGTCCACCGCGAAGAGGTGGCGCGTGCAGTAGAGCAGGCGGCACTGGCGGCGACTCCCACGATCGAGATGAAAGGTCTCCTCCGTTGAGTGGCTCGGGGGCGGGTGAGCCATCCCGGGACGAAGTAGTGCCGACCGAAAGCGGATTGAGTGGTGTCCCCGAACAGATCGACGTACGCCGTGGACTGTTCGGTGTGCAGGGCACAGGTGACACCTCCGGATACGGGGGTCTCGTTCGCCCCGTCCTGCTACCGGGAAGTACGCCACGTCCTTACGGCGGATACTTCGACGACGTCGCGGACGGCCTTCATGCGGCGTTGGCCGAGGCGGGCGTGGCCTTCGAGGAGGCGATCGAGAAGGTCGTCGTCTTCCGCGGAGAGATCACCTTCGGTGTGCGCCGAGAGTATCTGCGGCAGGTCGCTCGTACCGTGCGCGACGAGCCCGATCTGCGTTTCGAGATGTGCCTGGGCGTCAGCGGGGTGCACTACCCGCAGGACGCGGGTCGCGAATTACACGCCGTATACCCGCTTCTGTCGATCACGCACAACCGTCGCATACTGCTCGAGGTTGCGGTCCCGGACGCCGATCCACACATTCCTTCGCTGAGCGAGATATACCCGACGAACGACTGGCACGAGCGGGAGACGTACGACTTCTTCGGCATCGTTTTCGACGGGCATCCGGCGCTGACCCGCATCCAGATGCCCGACGACTGGTCCGGCCATCCGCAGCGCAAGGACTACCCGCTCGGCGGAATCCCCGTCGAGTACAAGGGCGCGGAGATTCCGCCACCCGACGAACGCCGGGGGTACAAGTGATGAGCGAAGACACCGTCTACACCGTTTCCGGTCAAGACTGGGATGAGGTCGTCGATGCGGTGAAGACGGCCTCGGGAGACGCGGATTCGGAGTCCCGTGAGGAACGGATCGTCGTCAACATGGGCCCGCAGCATCCGTCGACGCACGGTGTTCTGCGGTTGATCCTGGAGATCGAGGGCGAAACCGTAACCGAAGCCCGGTGCGGGATCGGCTACCTGCACACCGGAATCGAGAAGAATCTCGAATACCGAAACTGGACGCAGGGTGTCACCTTCGTGACCCGTATGGACTATTTGTCGCCGTTCTTCAACGAGGCGGCCTATTGCCTGGGCGTCGAGAAACTGCTCGACATCACCGAGCAGGTCCCGGAGCGGGCCAACGTCATCCGGGTCATGCTCATGGAACTCAATCGCATCTCCTCGCACCTGGTAGCCCTCGCCACCGGCGGCATGGAACTGGGCGCGGTCAGTGCGATGCTCTTCGGATTCCGTGAGCGCGAATTGGTTCTCGACGTGTTCGAGATGATCACCGGGCTCCGCATGAACCACGCGTACATCAGGCCCGGTGGACTCTCTCAGGACCTGCCGCCGGGAGCGGTCGAAAAGGTGCGTGAACTGCTGACGTTGATGCCGGAGCGGCTGCGGGACATGGAGAACCTTCTCAACGACAATCGCATCTGGAAGGGGCGCACTGAGGGCATCGGGTACCTCGATCTCACCGGGTGCATGGCTCTCGGAGTCACCGGACCGATGCTGCGCGCCACGGGTCTGCCGCACGATCTGCGCAAGTCGCAACCGTACTGCGGGTATGAGAACTACGAATTCGAGGTCAGCACTGCCGACACATGCGACTCCTACGGCCGTTACCTGATCCGGGTCGACGAAATGAAGGAATCGCTGAAGATCGTCGAGCAGTGCCTCGATCGGTTGCGGCCCGGCCCGGTAATGGCAGAGGACAAGAAGATCGCCTGGCCGGCGGACTTGAAACTTGGCCCAGACGGCCTGGGTAACTCACCCGAACACGTCGCGAAGATCATGGGCTCGTCGATGGAATCTCTGATCCACCATTTCAAGTTGGTGACCGAGGGCTTCAGGGTTCCCCCAGGGCAGGTCTACACCGCTGTGGAATCACCGCGAGGCGAGCTCGGTGTCCACATGGTCAGTGACGGGGGTACCCGACCGTATCGGGTGCATTTCCGCGACCCGTCTTTCACCAATCTCCAGTCGGTGGCCGCAACCTGCGAGGGCGGGATGATCGCCGACGTGATCGCAGCTGTCGCGAGCATCGATCCCGTGATGGGCGGTGTCGACCGATGAACAGGGTCCTCTCGACCAAGCGGTTGGGTCTCGCGTGGAGGGAAAGGGAGCGCAGCGAATGAGTGACGAGGCAGCGACACACGGCCTGGCTGTGACACCCGTGGGTGCAGCGAGCAGAGATCCTGTGTTCATAGAGTTCGGCCCCAGGCCGGAGGAGGAGACGCAACTGGTCCGGCCGGGTGCCCGCGAGGAGTATCCGCCGGATGTGCAGACGAGGCTCGAAGCCGACGCGGCATCGATCGTCGAGCGCTATCCGGATTCCCGATCCGCCTTGTTGCCGTTGCTACATCTCGTACAGGCGGAAGACGGGTACATCACCCCGGCCGGTATCGAATTCTGTGCCACCACGCTCGGACTCACCGGTGCCGAGGTGGCTGCGGTGGCCACATTCTATTCGATGTACCGCCGTGAACCGACGGGGGAGTACTACGTAGGCGTCTGCACCAATACGCTGTGCGCGATCATGGGCGGCGATGCAATCCTCGCCGCACTGGAAGAGCACCTCGATCTAGCCCCGGGCGGAACCTCCGAAGACGGCAAGATCACGCTCGACCACATCGAGTGCAACGCGGCCTGTGATTACGCCCCGGTCGTGATGGTGAATTGGGAGTTCTTCGACAACCAGACGCCGGAGTCGGCGAGTTCGCTGGTGGACGATCTGCGTTCGGGTGAGGCGGTTACTCCGAGCAGAGGAGAGACGCTCTGCACGTTCCGTCAGACCGCCCGCATCCTGGCAGGGTTTCCCGATGAACGCCCCGGAGCGGTCGAGGGCGGGATCGCGGGCGCACCTACTCTGGCCGGCCTGCGCGTCGCACGGGAGTTGGGTATGACGGCGCCGGACCCTTCGGAAGTAGAGGCTGCTACCACCGCGGAAGCACCACCACCCGCCGACAACGGACGCAAGGGGAACTGACATGCCACTGACCCCTGTCCTCAGCCGATACTGGGACGATTCCACCTCCTGGACCCTCGACACCTATCGTGGACACGGCGGGTACGAGGGCGCGCAGAAGGCGCTGCGCATGGACCCGGACGAGGTGATCTCCACCATCAAGGACGCGGGACTACGCGGCCGCGGCGGTGCGGGCTTCCCGACCGGGATGAAGTGGTCGTTCATCCCGCAGGGCGATGACAAACCGCACTACCTGGTGGTGAACGCCGACGAGTCCGAGCCCGGCACATGCAAGGACATTCCGCTGATGCTGGCCACGCCCCACACCCTGGTGGAGGGCATCATCATCGCGGCGTATGCCATCCGCGCCGGCCACGCGTTCATCTACCTGCGCGGCGAGGTGGTCCCGGTGCTACGGCGGCTGCAGGCTGCCGTCGTCGAGGCCTATGCGGCCGGCTACCTCGGCAAGGACATCCTGGGCACCGGTTACGACCTCGAGTTGGTGGTTCATGCCGGTGCCGGCGCATATATCTGCGGTGAGGAGACAGCGCTGCTCGACTCGTTGGAGGGGCGCCGCGGCCAGCCGAGGCTCAGGCCGCCGTTCCCAGCGGTCGCCGGGTTGTATTCATCGCCGACGGTCGTCAATAACGTCGAGTCGATCGCCAGCGTGCCCTCGATCATCGTGAACGGTGTCGAGTGGTTCCGGTCCATGGGTAGTGACAAGTCGCCCGGGTTCACGCTCTATTCCCTGTCCGGGCATGTAACCAGCCCAGGACAATACGAGGCGCCACTGGGGATCACGCTGCGCGAGTTGCTCGAATACGCAGGGGGCGTCCGTGCCGGGCACCGACTGAAATTCTGGACCCCCGGCGGCTCGTCGACGCCGATATTCACCGATGCCCATCTCGATGTTGCACTCGACTACGAAGGCGTCGGAGCAGCCGGATCAATGTTGGGCACCAAGGCATTGCAGATATTCGACGACACGACTTGCGTGGTACGCGCAGTGCTGCGCTGGACCGAGTTCTACGCGCACGAATCCTGCGGCAAGTGCACGCCTTGCAGGGAAGGTACCTACTGGCTGGTGCAAATCCTGCGGCGTCTCGAGCGAGGGGACGGCACCGAGGAGGATCTCGAGAAGCTGCTCGACATCTCGGACAACATTCTCGGCAGGGCGTTCTGCGCGCTCGGTGACGGTGCGGCCAGCCCGATCATGTCCTCCATCGAGTACTTCCGTGACGAATACCTCGCACATTTCGAGCAGGGCGGCTGCCCGTTCGATCCGCATCAGTCCACCCTCATGGCGGGGGTGCACGCGTGAAAGCCGAGTCGCCCGTGAGTGAAGAAATCGTCAATATCACTATCGATGGTATCGAGGTCGGTGTTCCCAAGGGTACGTTGGTAATTCGCGCGGCAGAGTCGATCGGAATCCAGATCCCGCGGTTCTGCGACCACCCACTGCTCGATCCTGTCGGAGCCTGTCGGCAGTGTCTGGTCGATGTCGAAGGACAGCGCAAGCCGCTTGCTTCCTGCACCACCACCGTCACCGAGGGCATGGTCGTGCGGACTCAGCTCACCTCACCTGTGGCAGACAAGGCGCAGAAGGGCGTGATGGAGTTGCTGCTGATCAACCATCCGCTGGACTGCCCCGTATGTGACAAGGGTGGCGAGTGCCCGCTGCAGAATCAGGCAATGTCCAACGGCCGGGCCGACTCGCGGTTCGGCGGGGTCAAGCGCACGTTTCCCAAGCCGATTCCGCTTTCCACGGAGGTTCTCCTCGATCGTGAGCGATGCGTTCTCTGCGCCCGCTGCACCCGATTCTCGGAGCAGATCGCGGGCGACCCCTTCATCGACCTCCAGGAGCGCGGAGCGCTTCAGCAGGTCGGCATCTACGCAAAGGAACCGTTCGAGTCGTACTTCTCGGGCAACACTGTGCAGATCTGCCCAGTGGGTGCGTTGACGGGAACGGCCTACCGGTTCCGCGCCCGTCCGTTCGACCTGATCTCGAGTCCCAGCGTTTGCGAGCATTGCGCGAGTGGGTGCGCTCAGCGCACCGACCACCGACGGGGCAAGGTGTTGCGCCGCCTGGCCGGCGACGATCCCGAGGTCAACGAGGAATGGAACTGCGACAAGGGGCGGTGGGCGTTCGCCTACGCCACTGAACCCGACCGCATCACCTCGCCCTTGGTCCGCGGCGAAGACGGTACCTTGTCGCCTGCATCCTGGTCCGAGGCTTTGGCCGTCGCTGCACGCGGGCTGACCGCCTCCCAGGGCAACGCCGGAGTCCTCGTCGGGGGGCGGTCGACGTGGCAGGATGCATACGCTTATGCGAAGTTTGCGCGAATCGCACTCGGCACCAACGATATCGATTTCCGGATTCGATCCCATTCCGTCGAGGAAGCCGAGTTCTTGGCCGCACGCGTGGCGGGGCAGCGACTCGCTGTCACATATGAAGACCTCGACGAGGCACCTGTCGTCCTGCTCGCCGGGTTCGAGCCGGAGGAGGAGTCGCCGATCGTTTTCCTTCGGCTGCGCAAGGCGGCGCGAGGAAGGGCGCTGCCGGTGTACTCGATCGCCCCCTACGCCTCTCGCGGTTTGGAGAAGATGTCGGGCAGATTGCTGAAGGCCACACCGGGTGCCGAACCCGGAATCCTCGACGCGATCCGCATCGCAAGCACCGACCCGGGAATCACCGAGCTGTTGCGGAAACCGGGTGCGGTGATCATGGTCGGTGAGCGACTCGCCGCCATCCCCGGGGCGCTCTCCGCAGCTGTGCGATTGGCCGACGACACCGGGGCTCGGTTGGCCTGGGTGCCGCGGCGGGCGGGTGAACGGGGTGCGCTCGAAGCCGGTGCCCTGCCGAACCTTCTGCCCGGTGGCCGGCCCGTCGACAACCCGGAGGCGAGGCGGCAGGTCGCTGCGGTCTGGAACCTCGAGAACTTGCCGGACACCATCGGCCGCGATGTCGAGGGCATCCTCGAGGCTGCGCAGGCAAAGACCCTCGAAGCGCTGGTGTTCGGCGGCGTCGAGGTCGACGATCTCCCAGACCCACAGGCTGCACTCGCAGCCGTCGAGGCCGCCGGATTCGTTGTGAGTCTGGAGTTACGTCGTAGTGCGATCACCGATCGTGCGGACGTCGTCTTCCCTGTGGCGCCGGTGATGGAAAAACCGGGTACCTTCCTCGACTGGGAAGGTCGCACACGCGATTTCGACACCGCCCTTCGAGACACGGGTGCGATGCCGGACCAGCGAGTGCTACACGCGCTCGCGGGTGAGATGGGCGTAGCGCTCGGCCTTCCCGACGCCGTTAACGCGCGGCGCGAACTCGACCGGCTCGGGGCATGGGATGGTGACTTCCCGGCTCCACCGCGCCACCCGCAGCGGCCACAACGGGTCCCCGGTCCCGGCGAGGTGGTGCTGTCGACCTGGCGGATGCTGCTCGACGCGGGTCGGTTGCAGGACGGTGAACCGTACCTGGCTGGCACGGCGCGCACCCCGGTCGTGCGGCTGTCTGCGAGGGCGGCCGCGGAGATCGGTGCCGCTGAAGGGAATTTGGTGACCGTCGTTTCAGAACGGGGAACGGTCACATTGCCGTTGGCAGTCACCGACCTGCCGGATCAGGTGGTGTGGCTGCCGATGAACTCGCCCAGTTCCGCGGTGTACCGGCAGTTGGCCACCACGGCGGGCAGTGTCGTGCGCATCCGCCGTGCGACGGATTCCGACGTCGTCACTTCGGGAGGTTCCCAATGACTGCCGAAGGCATCTACCCCGACCCCACGCTTTTCGGTCACGATCCGTGGTGGCTCGTGCTGGGCAAGGCCCTGGCCATCTTCATCTTCCTCATACTGACCCCGCTGGTGACTATCCTCGCCGAGCGCAAGATCATGGCCTGGATGCAGATGCGGGTCGGCCCCAACCGGGTTGGGCCCCGGGGGATGCTGCAAAGTCTGGCCGACGGCATCAAACTCGCATTGAAGGAAGGCATTGTCCCCAAAGGGGTGGACAAGCCGATCTACATCCTCGCGCCGATCATTGCGGCGGTGCCGGCGTTCATGGCCTTCGCCGTGATCCCCTTCGGCCCCGAAGTATCGATCTTCGGCCACCGCACCGCGCTTCAATTGACCGACCTGCCGGTAGCGGTCCTCTACGTTCTCGCGGCCACCTCGATCGGCGTCTACGGCATCGTCCTGGCCGGCTGGGCGTCGGGTTCCACTTACCCGCTGCTCGGAGGCCTGCGCTCGACGGCGCAGGTGATCTCGTACGAGATCGCGATGGGCCTGACTTTTGCGGCCGTATTCGTGTATGCGGGGACCATGTCCACTTCGGGGATCGTCGCGGCCCAGGAGAGTACCTGGTACGTGTTGCTGCTGCTGCCATCGTTCCTCATCTATGCCATTTCCATGGTCGGGGAGACCAATCGGGCCCCGTTCGACCTTCCCGAGGCTGAGGGGGAACTGGTCGGCGGCTTCCACACGGAATACTCCTCGCTGAGCTTCGCGATGTTCATGCTCGCCGAATACGTGAACATGGTGACGGTCTCGGCGCTCGCGACCACCTTGTTCTTCGGCGGCTGGCGCGCCCCCTTCCCGTTGAGCCTGTGGGAAGGCGCCAACTCCGGTTGGTGGCCGGTGTTGTGGTTCACGCTCAAGGTTTGGGCGTTCTTGTTCGTATTCGTCTGGCTGCGAGCCACCTTGCCCCGGCTGCGGTACGACCAGTTCATGGGTCTCGGGTGGAAGATTCTCATCCCGTTCGCCCTGGTGTGGGTCATGGTCGTCGCGACGGTCCGTGCTTTCCGCAACGAGGGCTACGAGGTTTCTTCGATCGCCCTGGTTCTCGCGGGGTTGATCGTCGCCTTGGTCGTACTGGCGCTGTTGTGGAACCGCCTGCGTCGGAGCCGCATCGAGGGGCCCGGCGAACGTGTCGAGTCTGAGCCGCGCTCTCAAACGTCGCCGGAAACTCTCGAACCGTTCGACCCCATGGCCGGTGGGTTCCCGGTGCCTCCCATGCCGGGCCAGACGCTGCCGACGTTCCGCCGCACACCCGTTTCAGCTTCAAGCACGCGCGACCCGCGCCCCATCGGATCGACACGGGAGGACAGCGATGCGTAAATTCCTCGGTCCCATAGCAGGTTTCGGCGTGACCTTGAAGACGATGTTCAAGAAGCCGAACACCGAGTTCTACCCCGAGGAGAAGGTGCCGACCGCGGAACGGTACCACGGCCGGCACCAGCTCAACCGGTATGCGGATGGGCTCGAGAAGTGCATCGGGTGTGAGCTGTGCGCGTGGGCGTGCCCGGCCGACGCCATCTACGTGGAGGGCGCAGACAACACCGACGAGGAACGCTACTCGCCAGGGGAACGGTACGGCCGCGTCTACCAGATCAACTATCTGCGCTGCATCGGGTGCGGTTTGTGTATCGAGGCGTGCCCGACCCGGGCGTTGACGATGACCAACGAATACGAGATGGCGGACGACAACAGGGCGGGCTTGATCTACGAGAAGGATCAACTGCTCGCCCCACTCGAGCCCGGCATGGTCGATTCGCCGCACCCGATGGCCCCAGGAACCACGGCTGAGGACTACTACCGCGGGGCAGTGGGTACAGGCGCGCAGCCTGCGGAGCGCCCCAAGGATGCGGACGCGCAATCTGCCGGGCGCCCCAAGGATGTGAATGCGGAACCTGAAGAAACCGAGTCGCGGGGAGAAGGAGAGTCGGCGTGATGAACGCGATGACGTCTGCGGCCCAGGTGGTGGCGCAGCCCCTTACGGAGACCTCGACGGGTGAGGGGGTGCAATTCTGGATTCTCGGGACCCTCGCCGTCATCGGCGCACTCGGGGTGGTGAGCGCCACCAAGGCCGTCTACTCGGCGATCTTTCTGGCCACGACCATGATCATCCTCGCGGTCTTCTATATCGCGCAGGGCGCACTCTTCCTCGGTGTCGTGCAGATCGTCGTCTACACCGGCGCGGTCATGATGCTGTTCCTGTTCGTACTCATGCTCATCGGAGTCGACTCTTCGGAATCTCTGGTGGAGAATCTGCGCGGTCAGCGGGTGGCCGCGATCTTGGTGGGACTGGGATTCGGAATCCTCCTGATCGCCGGTCTCGGAAGGGCTTCGGTCGCAGTATTCGAAGGGCTGGGCCAGGCCAACGCAGGGGGAAACGTCCAAGGCTTGGCCGAGCTCATCTTCATCCGGTATGTGTGGGCGTTCGAACTCACCGGCGCGTTGCTGATCACCGCGACCATCGGGGCGATGGTGCTTGCGCACCGAGAACGCTTCGAGCGGAGAAAGGACCAACGGGAGTTGTCCGAGGAGCGGTTCCGTGAGGGAGGCCGCGTCACACCGCTACCGAGTCCCGGTGTCTACGCACGGCACAATGCGGTCGACATACCGGCGTTGCTGCCGGACGGGTCGTTCTCCGAACTCTCGGTCAGCCGGTCGCTCGAGCGGCGCGCGGGCCCACCGCCCGCGCTCGGCCCCGCGGATGGCTCGGCTCCTGACACCGAGGACTCCGGTGAGGAAGGCCCACGATGAATCCGGAGAACTACCTGTACCTCGCGGCGCTGCTGTTCACGATCGGTGCGGCCGGAGTCTTGATGCGGCGCAACGCCATCATCGTGTTCATGTGCATCGAGTTGATGCTCAATGCGTCGAATTTGGCGTTCGTGACGTTCGCCCGCATGCACGGCAATCTTGACGGGCAGGTGTTCGCCTTCTTCACCATGGTGGTTGCGGCGGCTGAGGTCGTCGTCGGACTAGCGATCATCATGACCATCTTCCGTTCCCGCCGTTCGGCTTCCGTCGACGACGCCAACCTCCTCAAGAACTGACGGGTCCAGATGACACACTTTGTCGAGCAGCTGACTTTGCCTGAAAGCGATTCCCCGATCGGTGGTACGCCATGAACGGGATTCTCGCGTCGTCCATATGGCTCTTGCCGACCCTTCCGCTTCTCGGTGCCGCCGTGTTGCTGTTGGCGGGGCGGCGCAGCGATTCCTGGGGCCATATCCTCGGGTGCACAACCGCATTGGCTTCGTTTGTGTTGGGCTCGATCCTCTTCGTCGACATGCTCGGCCAGGATGCCGCGGAGCGGGTGGCACACCAGCGACTGTTCAGCTGGGTTCCGGTCGCGGACCTACAGGTGAACTTCGGTCTGCAACTCGACCAGCTGTCCATGTGTTTCGTCCTGCTGATCACGGGCGTCGGATCACTGATCCACATTTACTCTGTCGGATACATGGCGCACGATCCGGATCGGCGCCGGTTCTTCGCCTACCTGAACCTGTTCCTCGGGGCGATGTTGCTGCTGGTTCTGGCAGACAACTTCCTCGGCCTGTATGTGGGTTGGGAGGGCGTTGGCCTTGCCTCGTACCTGCTCATCGGATTCTGGCAGTACAAGCCTTCCGCCGCGACCGCTGCAAAGAAGGCGTTCATCGTCAACCGTGTCGGCGACATGGGCTTGGTCGTCGCCATGATGGTCATGTTCTCCACCTTCGGCTCGGTCGAATTCGCGGACGTCTTCACAGGTGCCGAAGGAGCCGGGGAGGGAGCGCTCACCGCAATCGGCCTCGCGCTGCTGCTCGCAGCCTGTGGCAAATCGGCGCAGGTTCCGCTGCAGTCCTGGCTCGGCGACGCGATGGAGGGCCCGACTCCGGTGTCGGCGCTCATCCACGCCGCGACCATGGTCACGGCCGGCGTGTACCTGATCGTCCGGTCCAATCCGATATTCGACTCGGCGCCGAACGCTCAACTCGCAGTGGTGATAGTCGGCGGCGTCACGCTGCTGTTCGGCGCGATCATCGGCTGCGCGAAGGACGACATCAAGAAGGCACTGGCGGCTTCCACTATGAGCCAGATCGGCTACATGGTGTTGGCCGCGGGTCTCGGCCCGGCCGGGTACGCATTCGCGATCATGCTGCTGCTCACCCACGGCTTCTTCAAGGCCGGACTGTTTCTCGGTGCGGGCTCGGTGATGCACGGGATGAACGACGAGGTGAATATGCGTCACTACGGTGGCCTGCGCACTCTCATGCCGATCACCTTCGTGACTTTCGGACTGGGATACCTTGCCATCATTGGCATTCCACCGTTTTCCGGATTCTTCTCCAAAGACAAAATCATCGAAGCGGCGTTCGCCACGGAGGGGTTCGAGGGAGTGGTCCTCGGAACGGTGACTCTGCTCGGCGCGGGAATTACCGCGTTCTACATGACCAGGGTGATGCTGATGACCTTTTTCGGACGCCCCCGCTGGGTTTCTGATGCGAGCGAAGCGTCAGGAGATGTCCACGTTGCCGACCCGCACGAATCACCCGGTGTGATGACGTGGCCGATGATCATTCTGGCGGTCGGTTCCGTGGCCGCCGGCGGCTTGCTCAGTCTCGGCTCCGCGCTGGAGAACTGGCTCGAACCTGTAGTGGGTACTCATCATGGCGAGCTACCACTTCCGGTGTGGGCTATCACCGGGATGACGTTGGTGGTGGTACTCGTCGGCATCGCGGTGGCCTACCGGCAGTACGCACGCAAG
This sequence comes from Rhodococcus sp. WMMA185, assembly GCF_001767395.1. NCBI lineage: Bacteria > Bacillati > Actinomycetota > Actinomycetes > Mycobacteriales > Nocardiaceae > Rhodococcus > Rhodococcus sp. WMMA185. The sequence goes on from NZ_CP017014.1 coordinate 596,212, forward strand.
CCGATCCCCGAGATCGCCCCGGTGTCGGTCACCCCGCTCACCGTGGCCGCCCGGAACGACCTGTACGGCGACGCGTTCAACGAGGCGGCGTTCATGCGTCCGGGCCAGGAGCTGACTCGCACTCTGGTCACCGTCGAGGATCGCGGCGTCGACGGTGTCGTCAATGGATTCGCCGCACTCATCGGCGGCATATCGACGAAATTCCGCCGATCACAGACCGGGTTCGTCAGGTCCTACGCGCTCTTCATGTTCTTGGGCGCGGCCCTCCTGATCGCGATGATGTTGGTGGCACTGTGGTGAGCGGCTTCCCGTGGTTGAGCGTCCTGTGGGCACTGCCCCTCGTCGGTGCCGGCGTCGTCCTGGCGGTGCCCGTCGACAGGCGCACGCTCGCGAAATCGCTTGCGGTGGGGGTGTCCCTGGTCGTCCTGTGCCTGGCGGTCGTCTTGGCGATTCGGTTCGACCCGACCGGCGAGCAGTACCAGTTCGTCGAGTCGCACGCCTGGATTCCGGCGTTCGGTACCAGATACACCCTGGGCCTCGACGGCATTGCACTCGTCCTGGTGCTCCTCACCGCGGTACTGGTGCCGCTGCTGATGCTGGCCGGCTGGAAGGACGGCGAATCGGCGCCCGACTACCAGCGGCGGCGCAGAGTCCATACGTATGTGGCGCTGATGCTGATGGTCGAGTCGATGGTGCTGATGTCGTTCATCGCCCTCGACGTTCTGCTCTTCTACGTCTTCTTCGAAGCCATGCTCATCCCGATGTACTTCCTCATCGGTGGCTTCGGCGGGGCCGGGCGGTCGTATGCCGCGGTGAAGTTCTTGCTGTACAACCTGTTCGGTGGCCTGATCATGCTGGCGGCGGTCATCGGCCTGTACGTGGTGACGGCCGATCAGGGCGGCGCCTTCGGGAGTGGAACCTTCGATTTCCGGACGATCGTCGCCGAAGGCCTGGACGCGGATCCCGGCGTGCTCAAGGCATTGTTCCTCGGGTTCATGTTCGCATTCGCGGTCAAGGCGCCACTGTGGCCGTTCCATACATGGCTGCCGGGTGCAGCCGTGGAATCCACGCCGGCCAGCGCGGTGCTCATGATGGCCGTAGTCGACAAGGTCGGCACCTTCGCCATGCTGCGCTACGCCCTGCAGATGTTCCCGGATGCATCGACCTATTTCGCACCGTTCATCGCGGCGCTGGCGGTAATCGGGATTGTCTACGGTGCGATACTCGCCATCGGCCAGACCGACGTGATGCGCCTGATCGCCTACACGTCGATCTCGCACTTCGGGTTCATCATTCTCGGCATCTTCGCGATGACAAGCCAAGGCCAAGCCGGGTCGACGCTGTACATGGTCAACCACGGCATCTCGACTGCAGCGCTGTTCCTGGTGGCGGGATTCTTGGTCTCGAGGCGGGGTACCCGTCTCATCGCCGACTACGGCGGGGTGCAGAAGGTCGCGCCGGTAATGGCCGGGGCCTTCCTCATCGCAGGCCTCGCCACCTTGTCGCTGCCGGGATTGGCGCCGTTCATCAGCGAGTTCCTCGTCCTCATCGGGACGTACTCGCGGTATCAGGTCGCCGCCGTGGTGGCGACCCTCGCGCTCGTCCTCGCCGCGATCTACGTGCTGTGGCTGTACCAGCGCATGATGGGCGGACCGGTCAAGGAGGGCAACGAACGGGTCGGTGACCTGGTACGCCGCGAGGTGGCGGTGGTGGCTCCGCTCATCGTCTTCCTGCTCGTTCTCGGCGTCTACCCCAAGCCGGCGTTGGATGTCATCACCCCCGCGGTCGACCATGTCCTGGTCACCGTCGGTGAGCAAGACCCACCACCGATCGTTGCAGAGCAGGGCCAACAGGGAGGTACACACAGATGAGTCCCTCCGATCACGTGGCAACTCTCGCCCAAGCAGGGACGTTGCGCGCGCCGGACATCGAATACGGCCAACTCTCACCCATGCTCATCGTCTTCGGTGTGGCCGTCGTCGGTGTGCTCGTAGAAGCGTTCCTTCCCCGCCGGACCCGCTACGCGAGCCACCTCGTTCTCGCTCTCGGCGGCCTGGCAGCCGCGTTCGTGGCTGTCGTCCTACTCGCGGGCACCAGGGACTCGGCTGTTGCGGGTGCGGTGGCCATCGACGGCCCGACCCTGTTCCTCCAGGGAACGATCCTGCTGGTTTCGATCCCTGCGATCCTGCTCATCGCGGAGCGGAGTGTCGACAGCGGGGTTGTCGCTGTGACCGCGGATACGGATGCGGTAGGTGCCACCGTCGCGACGGCGAGCGTCGGCGCTGCGACAGCAGCCAATGTTGGGGAAGGTCGGACCGACGCCTTCACGCCCCAGGCCTTCGCCGTCCCCGGCAGTGCCGCCGAGAGAGAGGCCACGAAGGCCGCTCCCGGACACACTGAGGTCTATCCTCTTACGCTGTTCGCGATTGGTGGGATGCTGCTGTTCCCTGCCTCGAACGATCTTCTCACCATGTTTGTGGCGCTCGAAGTTCTTTCGCTCCCTTTGTATCTGCTGTGTGGGTTGGCCCGCCGCCGCCGTCTGCTGTCCCAGGAAGCGGCGATGAAGTACTTCCTGCTCGGGGCGTTCTCATCGGCCTTCTTCCTGTTCGGTGTGGCGTTGCTGTATGGGTCCGCGGGCACGGTGGAGTTGCCGCGCATCGCCGACGCGCTCGCTCGCGGTGGAGATGACAAGACGTTGGCGGTGATCGGTACCGCTCTCCTGACGGTGGGCCTGCTGTTCAAGATCGGCGCGGTGCCGTTCCACTCCTGGATCCCTGACGTCTATCAGGGTGCGCCCACCCCGATCACGGCGTTCATGGCGGCTGCCACAAAGGTCGCCGCGGTTGGGGCGATGCTGCGCATCTTCTACGTTGCCGTACCGGATCTTCACTCGGATTGGCGGCCCGTGCTGTGGGCCGTCGCCATTCTCACCATGGTGGTCGGTGCGATCCTGGCGGTCACCCAGACCGACGTCAAACGCATGCTCGCGTACTCGTCGATCACGCACGCCGGATTCATCCTCACCGGATTGATCGCGGCCAACCGCGAGGGTTTGTCGTCCACGATGTTCTACCTGTTCGTATACGGGTTCAGCACGCTCGGTGCGTTCGCAGTTGTGACACTGGTGCGAGACAGCAGAGGCGAGGTGACGGACCTGTCCCGGTGGGCCGGGCTGGGTAGGCAGTCCCCGCTGCTCGGGTCGGTCTTCGCCCTGTTTCTGCTCGCGTTTGCGGGAATTCCCCTGACCAGTGGTTTCGTCGCCAAATTCGCGGTCTTTCAGGCCGCGCTCGCGGGAGGCGCCGCGCCACTGGTCATCGTCGGTGTAATCAGCAGTGCAATCGCGGCATTCTTCTACGTGCGGGTCATCGTGCTGATGTTCTTCACGGAACCGGAGAGCGATTCCCCGACAGTCGTGGTCCCCAGTCTGTTGACGTCCGCCGCCATTGCACTAGGGGTCTTGGTGACTGTGGTGCTCGGCATCTTGCCGCAATCGGTGCTGGATCTGGCGGACCACGCAGCGGTGTTCTTCCACTGACCACAGCACTCCTCGGGCAATCTCTGGTTTTCGAGTGTCCTGTGTGGCGAATGTGACCTAAGCGGCCTGCGGGATCCGTGTGAATGTGGTGGAATGCAGCAGGACAACATATCGACTGAGCAAAGCCGAACGTCGGAGACACGCCGAGGTGCGTGGTGAATTCGATAGGGGGCCGCAGTGCAGATTTCCCGACGGGACATGTTCCGGTACGTGGCAGCGGGATCGGCAGTCGCCGGAATTACGGCGCTCTCATCCACCACGACCTCAGTCGGCGTTGCGCAGGCCCGCAGCTTCGGCACCCTGATCGACTATTCGGCGGGCGTGCCGTCCGCAGCCTCGATTCGCGAAGCCGGATACGACGGCGCCATCCGCTATGTATCCGATCGGCGTCCCGGTGCTGAATGGATGATGGGCAAGCCGATGCGAGCCGACGAGGCGCAGGCGTTGCGCAACGCCGGGCTTTCGGTGGTGTCGTGTTACCAGTACGGCAAGGGCGCGACGGCCGATTGGCGTGGTGGGTGTGAGGCAGGCAAACGCCACGCCGCCCGCGGACTCGAATTGCATCTTGCCGCAGGAGGTCCGGAGGATCGTCCGATCTATGCGTCCATCGACGACAATCCCACGATCCTCGACTTCGTCACGCAGATCGCTCCTTACCTCGTAGGGTGGCAGTCGGTGGTGGGCAAGGCCAATACCGGAATCTACGCCAACTCAGGAACGCTGGATCTGGCAATGCTCGCCGGCCTCGGATCGTGGTACTGGCAACACAATTGGGGCACGCCAGTGGGATACGTGCACCCACGGGCGCACCTGCACCAGTTCGAGATCGACAAGCGCAGTGTGGACGGAATCGGCATCGACCGGAACAACATCCTTCAGCCCGACTACGGGCAGTGGTGATACCTGGCCGATTACCGATTACCTCCGCCTTATCGGGAAGTCTGGTCCGCCAGTGTGGCCTCGTTGGGTGCCGGCACGGGCCGTACCCACAGGCGGTAGGCAACGGCGAGCAGGGCCAGCCACACGGCTCCGACGATCAGCGCCACGCGGGTGTCGGCGTCGAAGGCGATTACCGCCATGACGAACACCAAGAAGGCCATCGTGATCAGCGGCCCGTACGGCCAGAACGGCACCGGGAACTTCAGCGCTGCGACTTCGGCCGGATCCATCCGCCGCCGTGAACGGTAGTGCGATGCCAGAATCATGAGCCAGACGAAGATCGTGGCGAACGTAGCGATCGACGCGATGACGAGGAACACCCTGTCGGGGATCAGGTAGTTCAGAAGCACCCCGACCAGCAGTGTGAGCATCATGATGACCACGGTCATCCATGGCACACCGTTGCGGGAAACCTGCTTCATGATCGCAGGTGCCTGGCCGCGCTGGGCCATGCCGAACATCATCCGACCGGCGCCGAAGACGTCGCTGTTGATCGCGGACAGTGCCGCAGTGATGACCACGACGTTCAGTACCGCCGCCGCCGGGCCTATTCCGAGGCCCTGAAAGATCTGCACGAACGGGCTGCCCTCGGTCCCTATCGACTGCCACGGGTTGATGGCCATGATCACGGCGAGGGTGAGCACGTAGAAGAGGATGATTCGCACGGGCACCGAGTTGATCGCGCGTGGGATCGTGCGGTCCGGGTCTCTTGCCTCACCGGCCGTGATGCCAATGATCTCGGTGCCACCGAAAGCGAACATGACGATCGCGAAACAGCTGATGAAGCCGCCGAGGCCGGTTGCGAAGAATCCGCCGTTCGACACCAGATTGCCGACACCTGCGCCGGTGTCGTGGATTCCGAATCCGAAGATTAGGATCGCTGCTCCTCCGAAGATCATCGCGACGATTGCGACGATCTTGACCAGGGACAACCAGAACTCCACCTCACCGAACACCTTGACGTGAAGCAGGTTGATGGCACCGATGAAGAACACTATCGACAGGACCCAGATCCACCGCGGAACATCGGGGAACCAGAACCCCATATAGATGCCGAAGGCGGTCACATCGGCGAGACACACCACGAGCATCTCGAAGGTATACGTCCAGCCGGTCATGAATCCGGCTCGTGGACCCAGATGACGGCTCGCGTACTCGCCGAACGAACCCGATACGGGGTTTCTCACGGTCATCTCACCGAGCGCGCGGAGCACGATGTATATCGCCGCGCCGCCTATCAGATATGCCAACAGCACCGATGGTCCTGCGCGGTTGATGGCCTCCGCCGATCCATAGAACAGGCCGGTCCCGATCGCGGAACCCAGCGCGATGAACCTGATGTGGCGTGTCGTCAGACCTCGAGTCAATATTCCCCGAGTGGGGATCGCGGCGGAGTCTTTCACGGTCGATCTCCCTGGGCTGTGCTGGTGGATCGGCCGACAGGCCGTTCGCGCCGTGTCGAGTTATGCGTCCGCGATCATGTCTAGTCCTGTATATACATGCGCGCAAGCGTTGGACCGGGCGTTCGCCTCGAAGGTGGACGAAGGGGATTTTTGCATCGCTTGCCTGCGCATTTGCAGGAGATCAGCCGAATCTGAAACGCTGCCCGCGGCCGCCGCGATTACTGCTGTAGGTCGCAACCCATTCGAACCCGGAGGATTCAACCATGGACCTGGTCATCAACTTTCTGTACACGATCGGCTCGGCTTTGTTCACGGAGCTGTTCATCAACGGATCGTCGTGAGTCGCGGCGGGGTGTCGGGATCAGCCAGGCCAAGGTCAATGTGACCGCCGAGGCGACTATCGACACCAGGAACGTTGCGCGGAAAGCGTCGACTGACGGGATCACCGCGTTGCTCACGGTGACTGTCATCCCGGCCAAGATCACGCTGACGACGGCCGCGGACGTGGAGGTGCCGATCGAACGCATCAGCGAATTCAGTCCGTTGGCGGCGGCTGATTCGGTGATGGGGACTGCGCCCATGATCAATGCCGGCATGGCGGAGTACGACAAGCCGATACCGGCACCCACCATCATCGCAGCGAGTACCACCTGCCAGATGGTGGAGACCGTCGAATAGGCGATCGTGTAGCCACTCCCGATCACAACCGCACCGACCATCAGCGTGACTCTAGGTCCACGCCACGCCGAGATGCGTGCGGAGACCGGTGACAGCGCCATCATCACCAACCCGCCGGGTGCGAGAGCTAGACCCGCAGAAATCATGGACAGTCCGAAGCCATATCCGGTGGACTCGGGAGCCATCAGCAATTGCGGGAAGGCGAGTGAGGTTCCATACATCGCGAACCCGACTGCTATAGAGGCGAAGTTTGTGAACAGGACCTGCGGGCGGGCGCTCACTCTGAGGTTCACAAGAGGTGCCGCGGCTCGGAGTTCGAACAGCCCCCAGCCGAGCAGGCTCACAAGTGAGATCGCGAACAGACCCAATGTGAGTGAACTCGACCAACCCCAGGTTCCACCCTTCGTGATGGGCAACAGCAGCGTGATCAGGACGAGACTGAGCCCCAGAGCGCCGATGAAGTCGAACCGTCCGGGTTGCCGCACCGGCGACTCCGGTATGACGAGCAGGGTCAGGGAAATGCAGGCGGTGCCGAGGATGGCCGAGGCCACGAACAACATGTGCCAGTTCGCGTACTGGGCGATCGCGGCGGCGATCGGTAGTCCGACGGCCCCACCGACGCCCATAGTTGCGCTCATGACAGCCATCGCGCCGACAACCTTCTTGGGTGGAAGCATGTCGCGCAGGATGGCGATGCCGAGTGGGATGGCTCCGACGGCTGCGCCCTGCAGCGCCCGCCCCATAATCATCGGTATCAGGGAACTCGTCGACGCGCACACCAGCGATCCGAGGACGAGCAACGTGAGGCTGCCGACCAGGATGCGGCGCTTGCCGAACATGTCGCCGAGTCGGCCACTGATCGGCGTGGTGACGGCGCCGGCGAGGAGTGTGGCCGTCACGACCCAGGAAGTGTCGACGGGGTTGGAGTCCAACAGGTGGGGGAGGAGGGGAACGATGGGGACGACAAGGGTCTGCATCAGCGCAACCACGATCCCGCACAGTGAAAGCACTGCCAGGACGAGCCCGGGTGCTCGTACGGTGTCGGCGGTGTCCGTGCGTGCAGAGATCATGCGGTCACTCCCCGGATGCTGCGGCGATCACTTCGGGCGGCAGGTAGTGCTGAAAGTTGTTGCTGGACCAGAATGTGCACACTACACATAATGTGTATAGCGCACAATTGCACACTTGAGCAGAGCGCAGGGAGTAACTGGAGGTGGCAGTGTCTGATCGCGACGCCGTGACGACCCGAATCGAAAACGAGTTGACGCTCTTGTCCAGGCATTACGTCCATGCCAAGCGCGAGGGTTTCGTGCTCGACAGGTCTGCCTACTTACTTCTCGGTCGACTCGAACTCGAACATCCACTGAGTTTGAAGCAACTCTCAGAGGCGTTTGGTCTCGACATATCGACGATCAACCGGCAAGTCGGTGCCCTGCTGCGCCTGGGCCTCGTCAAGCGCGTGCTCGATCCGGCAGGAGGAATTGCGCGCAAGATCGAAGCGACCGCGCTCGGGCTCGAGCAACTGCACGCCGACCGACGCTTGGGTCGTGCAGGCGTCGAACGCGTCGTAGCCGAGTGGAGTGATCATGATCGCGGCGAGTTGTGTCGGCTGCTCATGACGTTCAACGCAGGGATCGAACGGCTCGAGGGCCGCAGTTGGCCGCGGGCGGACGGACCCGCTGATCGAATCGGGTCATGACTGAACGTGTGCGGTGGAATCCCGTGTGAGATCAGGTTCCTCGGCGATGACTGTAAGTCGTGGGTGATCATCCTGAGGCGAGTCGTGCAAGCCACGCCACGACAACATTGACCATCGTGACAGGCCCGACAAAGCGGACCCGAGACTGGCGAACGACATTGCACTCAGGGCGGAGCCGAAGGAGCCGACTGACCCGATAGAGAGCACCGAGCCGATACTGCCAATGGACAGAATGGACCCGACCGACCCGATCGAGAGAATCGACCCTTCTGAGCGGATCGAGAGAATCGATCGCGGGGCGTGCTGTGATCGCAGTGAATAAGACCGAGTGTGCTGTATCGAGGACATTCCACCGTCTACCACGGGGGCGCGCCGGGCAAACAGTGAAGCGAGAAGAAAATACGAAAGAAGGGCCCCGGAATTCCGGGGCCCTTACTTTCTCTTAGTTTCGAGCTTGTGGCCGATTCTTACGCGACCTGGAACATTCCGACGGTCGGGAGGAAGGTGCAGCTGATCGGCGCGGCATCCTCGGGCTGTGTGGTCAATCCACCCGAGATGACCGCGAGGACGCGGCCGGGGCCGGTGTCCGCGATGACCGACAGCGTTGCGGGCCCGTCCGGGTTGATCCTTGCCTCGTCGGTGAGGGTCTGGGTTTCGCGCCGCTGGTTGTCGACGTTGACCCACGACACAGTGAGTGGTTCAACCTGTTCGGCAGCAACCGGGGCCGTTCCGAGCGCGGTGAACACGAAGCCGGCCTGGCCGGGTCCGGGGCCGGGCGGGGGGAGCTCGGCAGGACCCGGGACCGCGAGCGCGGTGCCCACGGAGTCCGAGCCTTCGCCGATGCAGTTCTGGCCGACGGTCGGGTAGAGGAACTGTGCAATGACCGGGGCGTTCTCCATCGGGATGTCCGGACCGCCCCCACCGCTACCGTCAAGGAAGGTGATGACGCTCTCGAGGGTGGATGAGATCTCCGGAGGGAGATTGGCAGATTCGAGGATGTTGCGGGCTTGTTCCAGCAGTTCGTCCTGTGGCTCTGCGGCGGGATCTCCGGTACCTGCGGCTGCGCCGATGATCGCGGGTGCGAAGGACGCGAGCGTCTCTGCGGGGATGCCTTCGGGCACGGGAGGCAACGTCGGAAGCGCAACCGCATGCGCGGGCAGTGCCATCGCGGCTGCTGTGGCAAGTGTCAGGGCAGTCGCTGCCCTCCTCATACCTTGGGTTCGAAGCACTGTGTCCCCATCCTTGTCATAACAGCGTGGACTACAACCCATTCCACGTCTGACGGCTTATGTGACCACCCTGTTGCGGCGGCCCTTGGGTAGTGCAGCTCACGAATTCGATCTACCGGTAGCTGCGGCACCCCGGTGGGAGTGTATTGCATACAGGTTCCGACGATGATGCTCCGGTGACAATAGCTTGTGACAGTTGTGAATAGTGTGAATGTTGATGCAACTGTTACGTGCAGTGATGGATGCCGACAGAGCGTCAAGGCGGCGGTTTAGGCTGTGCGAGACCGTTCCGGGATCGGCTGAGATATATCCACACACCTCACGGGAGAGCGCCAGACTGTGTCCGACCAACCAGTGTCCGACCGACCGTCCTCTGCGCTGAACGCATTGTTGCGCTATGCACCCGCGCTTCTCGCGTTGTCGGTACTCGGTCGCCTGGCCTGGACATTGTTGAGTCCGAATGGGATGAACCTCGTCGACTTGCACGTCTACGTCGACGGTTCCGAGTCATTGCGCGGTGGCAGTCTCTACTCCTTCACGTATTCGGAAGTGACACCGGACTTTCCGTTGCCGTTCACCTACCCGCCGTTTGCCGCGCTCATCTTCTTTCCCCTACATTTTCTGCCGTTCCCGGTGGTCGGAGTCGGGTGGCAACTGCTCACCATCCTCGCGTTGTACGCGCTGGTGCGAATGAGTTTGTCTCTGGTGCTTGGTGACGCCGCGCGTGGACCGCACTGGCGCGCGGTTGCCGTGCTGTGGACGACCGTCGGCGTCTGGCTGGAGCCAGTGCGCACTACGCTCGACTACGGGCAGATAAACGTATTCCTGGCGCTGATCGTGATGACTGCGATCCGGAGTGCGCGGTGGTGGTTGTCCGGTCTGCTCGTCGGTGCCGCGGCCGGGATCAAACTGACCCCAGCCATAACGGGCCTCTACTTTCTGATGCAGCGCCGGTGGAAAGCTGCGGCCTTCTCGGGTGTCGCGTTCGCCGGGACGGTCGGAGTCAGCTACCTGCTGATCGGGGCGGAAGCGCGGGTGTACTTCGCCGACCTTCTCGGCGATGCCGATCGGATCGGTCCAGTCGGTTCGGTATGGAATCAGTCCCTGCGTGGCGCGCTGTCCCGACTGCTGGGGTACGACGTGGAGACTGGCGCGGTCTGGTTGGTGGCCGTCGCGCTCACGGGCGTCCTCGCATTCCTCGCCTGGCGGGCGATCGCCTCAGACGATCGGCTCGGCACCCTCGTCATCGTCGAGTTGCTGGGCCTACTCGTCTCACCGATCTCGTGGTCGCACCATTGGGTGTGGGTGATCCCGATGCTGATTTGGTTGCTGCACGGACCTTACGGCGCGATGCTCGGAAGCCGCGTCCTCGCGGGCTATTGGTTGTTGACCACCCTCGTCGGCGCTCCCTGGGTCCTCAGTTTTCTCCAGCCCTCCATCTGGGAGATTTCCCGGCCCGGGGTGCTCTCCTGGCTGGGCACCGTGAACGTCGTCGGCGCCTTCGGTGTCTACGCCTGGATGGTCTACGCCGGGCGCCGCACCAAACGTGAGGCCCGAGCGGGCGCCGCCATCATCGCGCCAGTGCGTCGATCCGAGCGGCAAGATCCAGATCCAGTTGTGTGAGCCCTCCGGCGGAATGCGTGGACAGGGTGTAGGTGACTTTGCGCCACCGGATGTCGATGTCGGGATGGTGGTTTGCAGCTTCGGCTGCCTCGGCGACCTTTCGGACGAGTTCGATAGCTTCGGGGAAGCTCGGCGACTCGATGGTGCGGGCGAGGGAATCGCCGGTTCGTCGCCACCCGGGCAATCCTGTGAGCGCGGCGTCTATGCGTCCGTCTGACAGCAACTCAGCCATAACCCATGATGGTGCGATGTCAGCGCAACGTGCAAGGCCCGATCTCGAAGCAGCTGAAGTGGTCGCCGCCGCGATCATCGTCGACGGCCGGTTGCTGCTCGCCCAGCGGACCCGACCCCCGGAACTTGCCGGACTGTGGGAACTGCCCGGAGGGAAGGCTGAGGCCGGGGAGGCGGCCCGCGACGCGCTGCGCCGGGAGATGCGGGAGGAACTCGGGGTGGAGGTGTCGGTCGGCGAGAGGATCGGCGAGGACGTGCCACTACCCGACGGGCGAGTGCTTCGCGCCTACCGGGTGAAGTTGATATCGGGGACCCCGACGGCGCTCGACCACGCAGCGCTTCGGTGGGTGGATGCTCGCGAACTGGGTGGCATCGATCTCGTCGGCAATGATCGCGGCTGGGTTCCCCATCTGGTGCGCCACCTGGCCGGCTCGAGCTGATCTTCCGGCCGCTTCCTCTCAGGCGGCGCGAGCCTTCTTCAACCCCTTCTTCAGTTCCTTCTTGGATGCGCCCTCATTCTCGAGCTTCTTCATCCGCATGATCACCACAGGGCATCGGATACAGCGCGTCTTCTTGCGGCAACACTTCTTCTTGGGAGTGAGACCCGATACCTTGCCGGCCTTCACCTTGCCCATACTCGGCTCGGCCTTTCTGATTCGGCTGACCGGTCGGATTCATCGGTTCAGTTCGAGTCGAGATTCCCTCTGCTCCGACCTCGACGTGCCTCGCCACGCCGTCGAATTCGGCGTGGCGCATGTCACTTTACGCTGGTGGTGAAGTTCGCGCGTAGTCGGCGATGCGTGAAGGAGCGCCCTATGCGGGTAGTATTCACCTGGCCGCGATGCCCGTAACAGGCTTTTTTCCATCGCCTCGACGAAGATTCTCGAGTCGAGATGACAGTGCGGCCGCAGGAACGCCGTGCGAGGGAACTTTCGCGTGGCCGAATCAACTCAGCCAGGAGAGCCACCGCGTGACCATCACCAGCTTCCGCAACGTTGCCATCGTCGCACACGTCGACCACGGCAAAACCACCCTCGTCGACGCGATGCTGCGTCAATCGGGGGCCTTCGAGGAGCGCGCCGAACTGGTCGATCGTGTCATGGACTCCGGCGACCTCGAACGCGAGAAGGGCATCACCATCCTCGCGAAGAACACTGCCGTCCACAGGCATCACGGCGACGGCAGTGTCACGGTCATCAATGTCATCGATACCCCCGGCCACGCCGACTTCGGCGGCGAGGTCGAGCGCGGGCTGTCGATGGTCGACGGTGTCGTTCTACTCGTCGACGCCTCCGAGGGTCCGCTGCCCCAGACCCGCTTCGTCCTCCGCAAGGCACTCGCCGCTTCATTGCCTGTGATCCTCGTCGTCAACAAGACGGATCGCCCCGACGCCCGCATCGACGAGGTCGTTTCAGAGAGTCACGACCTGCTGCTCGACCTGGCTTCAGACCTCGACGACGAGGCTGCAGAAGCTGCCGAACTCGCGCTGGATCTCCCCGTTCTGTACGCCTCCGGCAGGGAAGGCAAGGCGTCGAAGGCCCAGCCCGAGAACGGTCAGGCGCCGGATGCTGAGAACCTCGACGACCTGTTCGACGTGCTCATGGAGCATGTGCCGGCTCCCAAGGGCAACGTCGATGCCCTGCTGCAGGCCCATGTCACCAACCTCGACGCTTCGGCTTTCCTCGGTCGATTGGCGCTGGTCCGCGTCCACAACGGTGAACTGACCAAGGGACAGACCGTGGCCTGGTGTCGCGAAGTGGATGGCGAGCCCGTCGTCACCAAGGCGAAGATCACCGAGCTACTCGCCACGGTCGGTGTCGAGCGTCAGCCCGCTGAGAAGGCGGTCGCCGGCGACATCGTCGCCGTTGCGGGTTTCGCCGACATCATGATCGGTGACACCCTCGCCGACCTCGAGAACCCGGTTCCGCTGCCGCGGATCACGGTTGACCAGCCCGCCATCTCGGTGACCATCGGCACCAACACGTCGCCGCTGGTCGGCAGGGTCAGTGGACACAAGCTGACGGCCCGCATGGTGAAGTCCCGCCTCGACCAGGAACTCGTGGGAAACGTCTCCCTCAAGGTTCTCGACATCGGTCGGCCAGATGCCTGGGAGGTGCAGGGGCGCGGTGAGCTTGCGCTCGCCATCCTGGTCGAACAGATGCGCCGCGAGGGCTTCGAGCTGACCGTGGGCAAACCGCAGGTGGTCACCCGTCAGGTAGACGGCAAGGTGCACGAGCCCTTCGAGGAGCTCACCATCGACTCCCCCGAGGAATACCTGGGTGCCATTACTCAGTTGCTGGCGGGCCGCAAGGGCAAGATGGTCCAGATGACGAATCACGGTGCGGGCTGGATTCGGATGGAGTTCATCGTCCCGTCGCGCGGGCTCATCGGCTTTCGTACCGACTTCCTCACTGAAACCCGCGGAACCGGCATCGCCAATGCCGTGTTTCACGCTTACGCACCGTGGGCCGGCGAAATCCGTGCCCGTCACACCGGCTCGCTCGTGTCGGACCGCACTGGTTCGGTCACCCCGTTCGCGATGATCCAGCTTGCCGACCGCGGAACGTTCTTCGTCGAACCCGGTGCCGACACGTACGAGGGCATGGTCGTGGGTATCAATCCGCGCCAAGAAGACCTCGACATCAACGTCACCCGGGAGAAGAAGCTGACCAACATGCGGCAATCGTCCGCAGACGTGATGGAAACGCTGGCCAAGCCCATCAAGCTCGATCTCGAAGGTGCGATGGAGTTCTGCGCCGGCGACGAATGCGTCGAGGTCACCCCCGAGGCCGTGCGCGTGCGAAAGGTGCACCTGTCGGCGACGGATCGTGCCCGCGAGCGTTCGCGCACGAAGGCCCGTGACAAGGCGGCTCTGTAACGGAAGCTCGAGAGGAAAGGCGGCGCGGTGGCTGTAGGCGGTCGACTCGCAGGATCTGAGGTGGTTCGGAGCCGGAGGCCCCGCCTCTTCGGGAATCACTCGACCCGTCGGAACGGTCGGGGAGTGACCGCGACGCTGCTGGCATTGTCGACGATGCTACTGGTGTCCTGCACGGCCGATCCGCCCCCACCGGTGGAGAGCACAGGCAGCCTCAGCCCGACGGTGTCGCCCGTGGAGAGGCGCCCCATCGTCGTGGCGATCGACGATGTGGGGAACGGATTCAACCCGCACCTGCTGTCGGATCAGTCTCCGGCCAACGCCGCGGTGAGCGCGTTGGTGTTGCCGAGCCCGTTTCGGCCGGTGCCGGACCCCGAGCGTCCGGGTGTCAGCAACTGGGTTTCCGACACCTCGCTCCTGATTTCCGCGGACGTGACGTCGACCGAGCCGTTCACCATCACCTACCAGTTGCGGAACGCGGCGCAATGGTCAGACGGTGCCCCCATTGCGGCCGAGGACTTTCACTACCTGTGGCAGCAAATGATCAACGTCCCGGGTGTGGTCGATGCCGCCGGCTACGAATTGATCGAAGACGTCAGGTCGTCCGGTGGAGGCAAGACGGTCGATGTGGTGATGACGGCTCCGTACCCGGCTTGGCGCGAGCTGTTCACCGACCTTCTCCCATCCCACCTCATCAAGGACTCGCCGGGCGGCTTCGAGACGGGATTGTCAGAGAACATCACCGTCTCGGGTGGGCACTTTCGAATCAAATCGATCGACCGTGGCCGTGACGAAATTCTACTCGAGCGCAATGACCGGTTCTGGGACCAACCGGCGGCACCCGACCAGATCCTGATGCGGCGGGACGGATCGCCATCCCAACTCGCTGCGGCGATGCGCAAGAACGATGCACAAATAGTCCAGATCCATGGTGGCACAAACGTTTCTGCGCAACTCGACGCGATCCCGACGGTGCGGACCGATTGGTCGTTCCAGCCTCGCGGCCTCGACCTCACCCTGAACGGCCGGGTGCCCGAACTCGCCGACGTGCGGGTCCGCCGAAGCTTGCTCCAATTGCTCGATACCGATTCGCTTGCGATCGTCGGCGCGGGAAGCCAGGCGTCAGCGGTGCCCGCGCGGTCCCAGGTCTACGCCCCTTCCGATCCCGAATACACAGACACGGCCCCGTCGCGACCGAGCCGCGAGCAGGTGCTCGCTCAACTGGCGGAGTCCGGTTACGTTGCCGAAATGCCTACGGAAACAGCTAATCCCGACGGAATCGTTCTCCCGCCGCGGCTTCTTCGGGACGGTGTTCCGCTGGCACTCGTCATCGGAACGCTCGTTGGCGACGGCACCGCGAACGCGGTGGCCAACACTGCGGCAGACCAGTTGCGCGACGCCGGAATCGTCGCCACAGTGAAATACCTACCTGCGGAGGAACTCTACGGGCAGGCGCTGACGAACGGCGAAATCGGCGCAATCGTGGGGTGGTCGCGTGCCGGCTCCGACCCGGCAACGGCACTTGCTTCTCGGCACAGCTGCCCGTCCGTGGAGATCGAGGGGGCGCACCCGAACGCGGAATCGAGCGATCTCGAGCTCGAGTCGTGGATGGCGGCCGAGGCGCCGCTGAACCTGTCGGGTGTGTGCGATCCGGCCCTTCAGCCGGCGATAGACGCGGCGCTGCGCGGATCAGGTGATGTTCCAGCGGCTCTCGCCGATGCCGATTCCCGACTGTGGGATCTTGCCGCGGTGTTGCCGATCATGCAGGACCGTACGCTGGTTGCGGCAGGTCCTGGCGTCGCGGGAGTGTCCTTGTCCGGCGCGGTGCCCGTGGGAATCTTCAGCGACGCACAGAACTGGAGCATTATCAACGAATGAGCGAACGACGACTTCTGCTGGTCCACGCCCATCCCGACGATGAAAGCCTCACGACTGGGGGAACAATCGCGCGTTACGCGGCCGAGGGTGCCGAGGTTCATGTTCTGACATGCACCCTCGGCGAGGAAGGTGAGGTGATCGGCGAGCGCTGGGCGCAATTGCGCGTCGCCGCCGCGGATCAACTCGGCGGGTTCCGGATCGGTGAGCTGCAGGCCGCACTGTCCCGTCTCGGTGCGCAGCCGCCGCGGTTTCTGCTGGGAGCGGGGCACTTCCGTGATTCCGGCATGGCGGGAACCAAGGCGGCCGCCAACCCACGAGCGTTCGTCAACGCGGACAGGGACGCAGCGATCGCCGCAGTGGTCGCGGTCATCAGGGAACTGCGTCCGCAGGTAGTGGTCACCTACGATGCCGTCGGCGGATACGGGCACCCCGACCACATCCGGGCCCACGAGATCACCGCGGCAGCCGTCGAGGCGGCGGGAACGACGCGCTACCCCGACTGCGGTGAGCCGTGGGAGGTCGCCAAACTGTACTGGACGGTGACCGAGGCGAGCGCCCTCGAATACGGGATCTGCCGGATCGGGGAGATTCCCGAAGGGTGGCGATTGCCCGAACCCGGTGAATTGCCGAGTGTGCCCGATGCCGACGTCACGACGGCCATCGACGTGCGTGGCGTGCTCGACGCGAAGAGGGCCGCGCTCGAGGCGCACGCCACCCAGGTGGCTGTGGCCCCCGGCGGTGCCGAGTACATGCTCTCGAATCGCATCGTGCGGCCGTTGCTCGGCGTCGAGCACTTCGTGCTTGCGCGTGGTTTGCTCGGGGAACGCGACGAGACCGGACGCGAATGCGACCTCTTCGCCGGTGTCGGCGAGGATGCTGGATAGACCGGCAGAGCCATTCGTCGACCCTGCCGGGGGAGGGGCGGGTCGATTGCTCCACTATGGAGGCATGACCTCCGTCGCCACTGCGCCACCCGGACAGCTCGATGTTCTGGGGAGGCTCACTCTGGCACTGCTGGTATTCGACGGCTTTCTGTGCGCCATCCTCTCGGTTCTCTTCCTGCCGTTGTATCTCGGGTCGACGCCGTTTCCGATCAGCATCCTCGTCGCCGCTGTGGTCAACCTGGCCTTGGTGATCGCGGCTCGATCCACGACCGGACGAGTCGGACTGGGTGCTCTGCCACTCGTGGGATGGGCGCTCGGCTTCCTGTTCTGCATGTTCGGAGGGCCGGGCGGCGACGCGCTCGTGCTCGTATCGGTGTGGACGCTGCTGCTCGTGGCTGGAGCAGTGATTCCGTCGCTGGCCTACCTGTGGAAAGTCAGCGTGGCGAATGCTGTCGCAAGATCGGTTCCCACGACGGCGGGTGGTGTAGGCGGAAGGCGATAGAACCCGTCACACTAGGGGAATGTCGAACGACGAACTGTCCGGACTGACCATCGCCGTCACCGCCGAACGGCGGGCCGCCGAGTTCATCACGCTCCTCGAGCGACACGGTGCCCGCGTCACCCACACCCCGGCCATTCATGTGTTGCCACTTGTCGACGACTCCGAGTTGCGGTCACGCACGTCGGCGGTGATCGCGTCGCCACCGGATCTACTGGTGGTCAGTACCGCCGTCGGATTCCGGGGTTGGCTGGACGCGGCGAGGGCGTGGGGTCAGGAAGATGCGCTGCTCGCCGCCCTGCGGTCGGTCCGAATCATCACGCGGGGTCCCAAGGCGAAGGGCGCCGTCCGTGGCGTCGGGTTGCGTGAGGAGTGGTCGCCGGAGACAGAGTCGTCCGAGGGGGTCTACGAGCACCTGGTCGCCGAGGGTGTCGACGGCCTGCGAGTGGCGGTGCAATTGCACGGCACCATCACCGAATGGGAGCCGACGATCGACCTCAGCGTCAGCCTGGCCGATGCCGGGGCCGAGACGACCGCGCTGTCGGTGTACCGGTGGATCAGGCCGCACGACCAGGGCCCGATGAGGGCCTTGGTCGACCATGTCATCGCGGGTGGAACCGACGCCGTCACCTTCACCAGTGCGCCCGCTGTGTCCTCGCTGCTCTGCACCGCCAAGGACGCGGATCTCGTCGCTCCACTTCTGGACGCATTCCGCGGTCCGGTAGCGCCTGTCTGTGTCGGTCCCGTCACCGCCGCACCGCTGACCGTCCTCGGCGTCGACACCATGCAACCTGGCCGTTCGCGACTCGGCAGCATGGCCAAGTACATCATCGAGGAACTGTCGAAGCGGCGGTGAACTGCACGTGTAGCTCCACCGAGAGGTTGAGCTGGCGAACCTCGATCGGCTCATCCAGTGGTTGAATGCAGGCGTCTCCTCCCTTGAGTGATCCGAATTGGGAAGTAGACATAGGCACCATCCTTTCTATCCGCACGATGCCGCGACCATCGCCGGCGACCTCGCGGCGTTCAGGAAATGTTCGCGACCTCGGTCGAGTTGGCCGAGCCAGACATCGGGTTGAGGTCGTGTGCGACGAGTGGTAGCGGTCCTGCTGGTGGAATGCCGAGGAGCTGACCTAGCAGGCGCCGTTGATGACGCGCAACAGCTAGGCCCGCGATGAGTTCTTGGGCGAGAACGGAAGCAGCCACCTGCGTGCGTCGTAGTCGATCTTCTTGTCGCGTTGTCTGACGGGCAGCTCGACAGTGCGGGAATCGTGGGCATCTTGTGGGTTTTGCCAGCCTTTCGGCACGTGGTTGCCGATCAGGTTGAAGCCGATTCCGGTCAGGCTCCCATCGCGGTTCTTCTTCGTCAGCTCCATTGTTATGGTTCTGATGATGTTCTGCGAGTGGGTGATTGGCGCGTAGATGCAGCTCTCAACCCTCTCCGTGGTGAAGAGAATGACCTGTCCACTCTGTGCGGTGTACCTGCGGCGGGCGACCTGCCAGAGATTCTGGAGCCCGTGGTAGATCATCGTCGCCACCGCCAGGTCCTGGTCGGGCTGGGCGCCGGTCATGCTGATGTGCCACTTCGGGTCGTCCTTCGGGGCATTCGGTGTTGCCGGCTTGTGGAGGTAGGTGAGCATCCGGCCCGCATGGATCTGGATTTCGTCGACTTCAGTCTCTAACGTCATCTTTGTGCTGTCGTCCAGCTGCACGGTGGTGAGTCCGTGCTTGGCGGCGTTGTAGAGGAACGATTCGCTGAGCAGTAGGTGTGCGCTGTAGAGCAGAAGCTGTCGCACGGCCTCGACGGCGTCCTGGAACTCTTCGTCGGTGGCACGGATAGCCGCATCTCGTGGGTTCTCCCCGCCGAAGAAGACGATCGCGATGTCGTCTCTGTCGAAGCCGTGAGTGAGGGCCTTGTCGACCTTTCTCTTGAAGTCCGCGAAGCTCGTCGAGGACGCCATGTCGAGCCAAGGGCAGTCCGGTGCCTCCACATGGGCGAAGAACATGCGCAGGATCATCTCGACGGCGTGATGGATGATCATCTCGGCCTCGGTGGCGATGTATCGCTCTCGTTCATCGTCATCGGGCGGATTGCTCGGGGTCATACCGAGGGATCCAATTCGACGTTCAGCCGCGTAGACCTCCCGGAGTTGCTCCCGAGACAGAGCCATCAGCGACAGCGCCTCGATCCGTAGCCGCAGGAAGCCCGCGGGGTCGGCGGTGTAGAACGTCGCATTCAGCTCTGGGAACAGTTCCTTCGCGAGCGGCTTGTCGGAAGTTGTTCCTTGGGGGTGCTTCTTCCGCGACCCGCGGTTTCGTGCCATACCGCAATCATGTCAGCGACCTGTGACGTTGATGCGCAGACCCGGGCGATCGCACACCCGGCCGCCGGTACCGGCGGCCGGGCGGGCGGACACCGGGTACAGCGCGAACACCGGTAGTGGCGCGCCGAACTGCTCCTGGGCGTTAGCGAGCGCGGGACCCTCCGCTTCGATGAGCCGACTGAATATCTCATCGCGCTCGGGCCCGGCAAGCAGTCTCAGCTCGGCGATCGGCAAGTTTGCTATCACCTAGCCTGCTCAGCGCTGCGGTCCACGATCCTCGCGTCGAGTTCCGGTGCACCGAGAATGGCCTCCGCCACGGCGTTGTCCCCTCCCAGGTAGGTCGCAGTGCTGTCGACCCAAGACCCAAGACACCAGCGCCGGTCCTCGGGCCACACGAACGAAGGAACAATCCCTTCCGGAGTAAACGTGGAGAACTCGGACAGCGGGCCTGACCAAAGGTGATAACGCAGCTCATGTGGTAAAAGAAGTATCCCCTCGCTGGGGATATCAAACGCCAGCCGGGTCGCACGCGAAGTCGAGGAACGTCGCCCAAAATCCGCCCATCCCTCCCACACTGCAAAGTGGCAGATCTGGCCCTTTGTCAGGTACTCGAGGGCATCCACGAGTATGGGTGCCCGAACAATCCCTGTTTCCTCGGTCGGTTCGACAAGCTCCGGATATTGCACACGCGTTCGGGGAATCTCCAGGCACAGCCGATACCGGCGCGGCACTACCGCTCCAACACTGGATCTTTGATCGAGTTCATCAATCAACCACCGGCCCGCCTCGTCGGTCTCTTCCCACTTCGGGTGCACCCGCCCTGCCTCTGGTCCCATCACACAAATGTGCCCCAAAGCTGCAGCAATCCAGAGCAGGTGACCGGTTCTCGATTCTGAGTTCCGCGCTACCGCCATGAGTACACATGCCCTTTTGTCCTGTGGGTCCCCCTCCACCAGTCCCCAGCGCCAGGAGGTGATGGTGTGGGGCTGTCCTGTAGGACGATCGGCAACCAGGACTGAACAAGACGAGAACCGTCGATAGGCCACACTTGTGACACGTCCACACTGTTGTTAGGGCCCTACCGGCAAGAGAGGAACGCACAGGTGCGCAATCTGTACGTCGTCGCTCATCCTGAGGCGGCGCATCATGTCGAGGGAGTCGTTGGCGGGTGGCATGATTCACAACTCACGCATGACGGCATCCGCGCGGCGGTCTCCATCGCCGAGGCGCTGCGGGCCAGAATCCCCGACCAGGCCCAGGTTGAGGTGATTTCCTCAGACTTGCAGCGGGCGGAACGGGCAGCCACGGAAATGGCCAACCCGTTCGGCGTGAAACCGATCCTGGATAGCAGACTGCGAGAGAAGTCATATGGGGACGCAGACGGAAGACCGCAGGAGTGGCTGGATCAACGATTCGTCCCGCCGCCAGCGATTGGGGATCGGATGGGGCACGATGAGGGTTTGTCGGGCGCCGAGACCAAGGCAGTGTTCGCGCAGCGCTTCTACCAGGCGATGGACGAGATCTTGCAGCGGCCTTGCGAACATCAGATCATCGTGACCCACGGGTTCGCCTTAACCTTTGTGGTGGCATCCTGGATCAGGATGCCGATAGGAGCGCTTGGTTACGTCAACTTTCGGGCGCCCCCTGGCAGCATCACCACGCTGCGCGAAGATGACTTCTTCCGCAACCGCCAGGTCATCAGTCTGAGTGATAGTCGCCATCTCGACTCGTAGCCAGTGGGCAACGACGACGAGCGTGATTACAGTGCGCTCGCGTGACTGGCACTTCGGGGCGAATCGAGCCGGGGGTTTAATGTTGGCCCGGCCCGAGCCCGGCGGTGTGTGCGGCGTCGGCGAGGACGGCCTCGAGCATGGCGGGTGTGAGCCGGCCGGTGAAGGTGTTCTGCTGGCTGACGTGGTAGCAACCGAACACATGAAGTGGATCTTCGGCGCCCGGATCACCCGGATGAGGGAGTTCGATGTGCGCTCCGTGCCCGAACGTGGGACGAGGTTTCGGAATCTGCCACCCGGCGTCGTCGAGGACGGGAAGCAGTGCCTGCCAACCGAAGCTGCCGAGCACGACCACCGATCGGAGGCTTGGCTGAAGGATCTTCAGCTCGGAGTCCAGCCAGTGCCTGCAATTCGCACGTTCGGCCGGCGTCGGCTTGTTCGCGGGCGGCGCACAATGCACCGGAGACGTGATGCGGACACCGAACAGTTCGAGGCCGTCGCCGCGGTGCGTCGCAGTCGGCTGACTCGCCAGGCCCACGGCGTGGAGTGCGGCGTAGAGGAAGTCGCCGCTGCGGTCGCCGGTGAACATGCGCCCCGTCCGGTTCGCGCCGTGTGCGGCGGGGGCGAGCCCGACGATCAGCAGGGGTGCATCAGGTGGCCCGAACCCCGGAACCGGTCGGCCCCAGTATGTTTCGTCTCGGAACGAAGCACGCTTGTCCTGGGCGATCTTCTCACGCCACTCGACGAGGCGGGGGCAGACTCGGCATTCGATCAGTTCGGCGTCGAGACTGTCGATATCGGTCAGCGGTGTGCCCACACGTCACCTCCGCCGGGCGTCGCCGACTCGACGAGCGACCATGCCTGCTCGGCGGGAATGTCGATCACCTCGTATTTGCCGGTACCCGCCGGTGTCGCGGCGATGACCGTGGCGACCCCCGCCCTGCGTTGGAAGAACGTCTGACGGACCGTCCACCCGATGATGCCGTCGGACTCGAGGCTGTGCCTGGCGCGGTCGAGCGAACCACTGCGGGTGATCAGCCAGCCCGGGAGCACCGCGTGACCGAGTCCGCGATACCGGTCCCACGCCAGCGCGGCCCCGCCGATAGCGAGTACGACTATCGCCGACCACGCGAGCGCGGGGACTGCATGTCCCGAGGCCTGTACGAGTAGGGCCGCTACGAGAGCGAGTTCGGCGGGGACCAGCCCACGCATGTATCGGCGGCGCTGCGCAGCCGGGCCGTGCTTGGTGAGTGGGGCCGCGACTTGGCGGGTGTCGTGAATGACGGCAGCCATGACCCGCTCGGCTTCCGCACGCGGTGCCTGGGGGAGCAGCAGGGAGGACTCCCGTTTCTCGGCGGGCACGCCGGTCATGATGGCGTCGAGGCGGGCGCCGCCCGCGAGCCGGAGGAGGAGCGGTTCCCCGAGGGTCGTACCGCGCAGGCGTCGACGGTCCAGTGTGGTCTGGCGGGTTTCGAGAAGGCCGTGACTGACATGGAGGGTGCGGCCGTTGTCGGTGAGCTTCATGTTGCCGTAGGTGACAAGGTATCGCACGCTGGCCAGTGCGCTCGCCACGATCAGGAGGACGAGAACGCCCAGGGCGACGGCAACCACGATCCCGAACCGTTCCGCGGATTCGATTCCGTCGGAGATGGTTGTCGATCGCGCGAAAGTGTCGACGACCCCGTATTGGATTGCCAGGCCTGCGATGGCCGCGATCGTCACCACTCCGGTCGCCGAGAACGGTGCGTAGCGGACCCAACCCGGGTTCCAGTGCCCGATTTCGTTTGCCGCCGGCTCACGCTCCACCGCGGCCCGCTCGGTGGAGGCGATCGGTTGGCGCGCGAGCAGTGCTGCGCGCAGGTCGGGAACCAGATGGGAGGAGAGGGCGTTGAGCTCGAACTTCGCTGCGTCGGGTTTGGATCCAACTTGCTGGCCGGTGCCGATCCGGACGACCGACAGCCCGAGTAGGCGATGCAAGATCCCCGCTTTCACATCGACGGACCGAATTCTGTTGCGGGGAATGGATAGAAGCCGCTTGCGGAAGAGCCCCTGGCGTAGCTGAACGTGGACCGGACCGATGCGGTAGCTCGTGGTGAACCAGCGCGAGACGCCATATACGAGGAAGACCACGATCGCGACCAGGACCCACTGGTAGTTTCCGCTCTGGCTGCCGATCACCAGTGAGATCAGCACCAGGGGCGCAAGTGTGACGATCTCGTTGATGGGGTGCACGAGCAACATCCGCTTGTCGAGGCGGAGCCACGGTTGCCCCTGCTCTGCCGCGATAGCCGCCTCGCCCTCGTCTATCGGGGGCGCGACGCCGGGTTCGGGTGTCTGGCTCACGTGGCGTCACCGACATTCGTTCCCGCGATCTCGGTGAGCCTTGCTACGGTGCGGTCTGCTGTGTCCTGATCGAGGGCCGAGATCGTGACAGCTCCCGCGGACGACGCGGTGGTGACGGTCACGGTCGCCAATCCCAGCATGCGGTCGATGGGTCCGCGTTCGGTGTCGACGGTCTGCACCCGCGAGATGGGAGCGATCCGGCGCTCCTGGGTGAACCATCCGGTGCGGGTGTAGACGGCGGTGTCGCTGATCTCCCACCGATGCACGCGATACCGCCAGAACGGGACGACGGCTATGTGGACGACCGCGAACACGAGCGTGACTGCGAGAACGGTGAGGTGGATCCAGGCGGCCCACCAGTGGAAGACGAGCGCCAGCGCTTGCACCATGAATACCGGGAGCCACATCAGGGCGGCATTGATCGCCCACAGCTGTTTGGCTCTGGGGTCGGGCCGCCACGCCGGTTCCGCCATAGTGACGATGCTGGGCTTGGTCATGCCTTTACTTTGGTCGCACACGGACATTCTGTCGAGAACCGTCCTATCGTAGGAAGAGCCCCCCGCAGCAATAAGGAGCCCAGCAATGACGTCATTTGATGCGGCCGATTCATCGGAGGTTCCCGAGGCCGACCGCGTGGAACAGAATCTCACCATCGGCGAGGACGTCCCCGATCAGGTGGGAGACGAGTCGTCGCTGGAAGTGAACGAAGCGGATGCGGCGGAGCAGAGCCGAGTGGTTCCGGACGATGAGGAATACCCCAGAGAATAGAACGATCTGCCGCCAAAGGCATGGTGGGTGGCAGTGAGCATCATCGATGGCGCATGATCGCTGGGTGACCAATTCGCCTGAAGAAGCCGGCCCACCCACGATGCTCCCGATGCCGGGTGTCCGGGTGGCAACCCCGTCCGGCGCGTCGGAACAGCAAGTGGCACCTTCCTCCTCAGCCATGCGGCGGGCACTGCGGCGAGCCCGCGACGGTGCCACCCTGAACGTGGACGAAGCGACGATTCTGCTGCAAGCTCGCGGCACAGACCTGGAGGATCTGTGTTCGTCCGCCGGGAAGGTCCGCGATGCGGGACTTCTCGAGGCAGGGCGTCCGAAGTCGGTCACGTATTCGCGCAAGGTGTTCATCCCGCTGACCCGGCTGTGTCGGGACAAGTGCCACTACTGCACCTTCGTGACGGTGCCGGGCAAGTTGCGAGCAGAGGGTCGCGGAGCGTATCTCGAGCCGGACGAGGTGCTCGACATTGCTCGTCGAGGTGCCGAACTGGGCTGTAAGGAAGCCCTCTTCACCCTCGGTGATCGCCCCGAGGGCAGGTGGCCCGACGCCAAGCAGTGGCTCGACGAGCGCGGCTACGATTCGA
The DNA here is from genome assembly GCF_001767395.1 of Rhodococcus sp. WMMA185. Taxonomy (NCBI): domain Bacteria; kingdom Bacillati; phylum Actinomycetota; class Actinomycetes; order Mycobacteriales; family Nocardiaceae; genus Rhodococcus; species Rhodococcus sp. WMMA185. Next base: position 621,446 of record NZ_CP017014.1, read on the forward strand.
CGCTCGACTACTTGCGGGCCATGTCGATCCGCGTCCTCGAGGAGACCGGACTGCTGCCCCACCTGAACCCCGGTGTGATGAGCTGGGAGGAGATTTCCCGGCTCAAACCGGTCGCGCCGTCGATGGGGATGATGCTCGAGACCACGTCCGAGCGGTTGTTCACCGACAAGGGCGAGTGTCATTACGGCAGCCCGGACAAGGATCCCGCGGTGCGGTTGCGCACCCTGACCGACGCGGGTCGATTGAGCGTGCCGTTCACGACGGGCATTCTGGTCGGCATCGGGGAGACCATACGCGAACGTGCGGAATCGATAATGGCGATTCGGAAGTCACACAAGGCATTCGGGCATGTTCAGGAAGTGATCGTGCAGAACTTCCTGGCCAAGCCGGACACCGCGATGCGGGATTCACCGGACGCCGGACTCGAGGAGTTCCTCGCGACCATCGCCGTGGCACGGCTCCTGCTGGGGCCGGGAATGCGGATCCAATCACCGCCGAACCTGGTGTCGAACACCGAATGCCTGGCATTGCTGGGTGCGGGTGTCGACGACTGGGGCGGTGTGTCGCCGCTGACCCCTGACCACGTCAACCCGGAACGTCCGTGGCCGAACCTGGACACCCTGGCCGAGATCACCGCCGAGGGCGGGTTCGAGCTCACCGAGCGCACCGCTGCGCAGCCGCAGTTCGTACTGGCCGGCTCGCCGTGGATCGACCCGCGCGTCACAGGGCACGTGCAGGCTCTTGCTGACCCACACACCGGATTGGCGAGGCCGGACGCCATGCCGGTGGGGCTGCCGTGGCAGGAACCGGACGAGTCGTGGGAGTCGACAGGCCGGGTGGATCTGAACACCGAAATCGACACCGACGGCCGTAACACCGTGACGCGCAGCGACCTCGGCAGCGCGTTCGGTGACTGGGAGACGGTCAGGGAGCAGGTGCTCGAGCTCAGCGGTCCGGCGCGGGTGGATACCGATGTCCTCGCGGCCCTACGGAGCGCGGAGCGGGATCCGGCAGGGTGTACCGACGACGAGTATCTCGCCCTGGCAACGGCGGACGGGCCCGGACTCGAGGCTATGGTGGCGCTCGCCGATCAACTCCGCGCAGACGTAATCGGCGACGAGGTCACCTACGTGGTGAACCGGAACATCAACTTCACCAACATCTGCTACACAGGTTGCCGTTTTTGCGCGTTCGCGCAGCGCAAGGGCGACGCGGACGCCTTCACACTGTCGATGAAGGACGTGGGGGACAGGGCCTGGGAGGCGCATGTCGCGGGTGCTACCGAAGTGTGCATGCAGGGCGGTATCGACCCGGAACTTCCGGTCACCGGGTACGCAGATCTGGTACGAGCGGTCAAGGAACGAGTGCCGTCGATGCACGTTCATGCGTTCAGTCCGATGGAGATCGTCAACGGCGCCTCCCGGAGCGGGCAGAGCGTGCGCGAGTGGCTGACCGAACTGCGTGAGGCCGGCCTCGACACGATTCCCGGCACGGCGGCGGAGATCCTCGACGACGAGGTGCGTTGGATACTCACCAAGGGCAAACTGCCCACCGCAACCTGGGTCGACGTGGTGACCACGGCGCACGAGGTGGGACTGCGGTCGAGTTCGACCATGATGTACGGCCACGTCGACAATCCCAAACATTGGGTCGGGCATCTTCGGGTTCTGTGCGGAATCCAAGACAAGACAGGCGGATTCACCGAGTTCGTTCCGCTGCCGTTCGTGCATCAGAGTTCGCCTCTGTATCTTGCGGGCGCCTCGCGTCCCGGTCCGACCAACCGGGACAATCGCGCCGTCCATGCGCTGGCTCGGATCATGTTGCACGGCAGGATATCGAACATCCAGACCAGCTGGGTCAAACTCGGCGTCACCGGTACTCAGGTGATGCTGCAGGGCGGAGCCAACGACCTCGGCGGCACTTTGATGGAAGAGACCATCTCCCGCATGGCCGGCTCCCAGTACGGATCGGAAAAGACGATCCAGGAACTGCGGGCCATCGCCGAGGGGGTCGGACGCCCCGCGGCCGAGCGAACCACGACATACGCACGGGTCGCGGAAAGGACACCGATCGGCTGAGCGGGTGGGTTGGCGGCACCCACCTTCCGTACAGAGAGACAGCGCGCTCTCCTGACCCCTACCGCCGGGGGTCAGGAGGGAACGCAATAGTAGTGTCTCTCGGGCGGAAACAAGTGCCCGTACCCCGTACTATTTGCGTCAGAAAGGCTGGGAGGCCTGCAGTGCCCTACACGATTGCGGAACCTTGTGTGGATGTCCTGGACAAGGCATGCATCGAGGAATGCCCTGTCGACTGCATCTACGAGGGCGGGCGGATGCTCTACATCCATCCCGACGAATGCGTGGACTGCGGCGCGTGTGAACCCGTTTGCCCCGTCGAAGCCATCTTCTACGAAGACGACGTCCCCGAAGAGTGGAACGCCTACATCGCCGCGAACGTCGACTTCTTCGACGACCTCGGTTCTCCCGGCGGCGCGGCCAAACTGGGTAAGGTCGACTACGACCCGCCGTTCATCAAGGCTCTGCCTCCGATGGGTGAGGACTAGATGTGGCCCGTATACCGGTAGCCGGCGTTCTACCTGATTTTCCCTGGGACTCGCTCGAGTCGGCGAAGGCCAAGGCCCTCGCGCACCCGGGCGGTATCGTCAACCTGTCGGTCGGTACCCCGGTCGATCCTGTCGCACCGATCATCCAGGACGCGCTGGCTGCGGTGGCCGCTGTTCCGGGCTATCCGACGACGCACGGGACGGCCGATCTGCGGCGTGCGGCGACCTCGGCGCTGCAGCGCCGCTACGGAATCACCGGCATCGATCCGGCGGCGGTGTTGCCGGTGATCGGCACCAAGGAACTCATCGCCGGGCTGCCGAGCCTCCTCGGACTCGGGAGCGATGACCTCGTGGTCATTCCGGAGTTGGCTTACCCCACTTACGAGGTCGGCGCTCTGCTGGCCGGTGCCAGAGTTCTTCGGGCTGACGGACTCAACCGACTCGGACCCGAGGGTGCGTCGCTGGTCTTTGTGAATTCGCCATCGAATCCCACTGGCAAGGTGCTCGGCCTCGAGCATCTTCGTAAGGTGGTCGATTGGGCGCGCGGTCGTGGCGCGATCGTGGTGGCCGACGAATGCTATCTGGGGTTGACCTGGGAAGGCGAGGCGCTGTCGATCCTCGACCCACGCGTGAACGACGGCGACCTGACCGGGTTGCTTGCGGTGCACTCGCTGTCGAAGACGTCCAATCTCGCGAGCTATCGTGCGGGCTTCGTCACCGGCGATCCGGCGTTGGTGGCCGAACTTCTCGAGGTGCGCAAGCACGCGGGCATGATGGTTCCGCTACCGATCCAGTCGGCGATGACCGCGGCGCTCACTGACGATGCCCACGAGAACGAGCAGCGTGAGCGCTATCGCCGACGCCGCGAGATTCTTCTCGCAGCTGTTCGGGGTGCCGGATTCTCCGTCGACAATTCCGAGGCCGGTTTGTATCTGTGGGCGACTCGAGGACAAGCCTGCAGGGACACAGTCGATTGGTTCGCCGATCGTGGAATCCTCGTCGCGCCCGGCGAGTTCTACGGTCCCGCCGGTCGCGCTCACGTCCGCATCGCTCTCACTGCCACAGACGAACGGATCGCGGCCGCGGCCGAGCGGCTGGGCTGACCGAACTGCCCACTCGTCCGGCGAGTCGAAACCGGGTCGGAACCCGAGTGCAGCGCTAATCTGGGCACAGGGTTCCTCACGGGCGGGTCGCCCCAAGCCCTGTGCGCGGGTCGCACCAAGCCCTGTGCGCGGGTCTTCCCGCCCGGGTCTGGTTCCCGGTCGCAGTTCCTCACGATCTGAGGGCAGGAGGCAGACAGCATGGACGCCATCACCGAGGTTCCGAGTCCTACCAACGAGCCGGTCCACACGTACGCGCCGGGCAGTCCCGAGCGTTCCCGAGTGCGGTCCGCGCTTGTCGACATCGCCACGAATCCCGTCGACATTCCGCACGTGATCGGTGGGAAGCACCGTCACGGTGACGGCGACAGCGTCGATGTTGTGCAACCGCACCGGCACTCTGCGGTGCTCGGCACGTTGCGCAATGCAACGCACGATGATGCCTCGGCTGCGATCGAGGCGGCCACGGCTGCTGCACCGCAATGGCGGGCGCTTTCGTTCGACGACCGAGCGGCCATCATCTTGCGCGCCGCTGATCTGTTGTCCGGGCCGTGGCGCGAGACGCTGGCCGCCGCGACGATGCTGGGGCAGTCGAAGTCGATCCAGCAAGCCGAGATCGACGCGCCGTGTGAGCTGATCGACTTTTGGCGCTTCAACGTTCATTTCGCGCGGCAGATCCTCGCAGATCAGCCGATCTCCTCACCCGGTGTGTGGAACAGGCTCGAGTATCGGCCACTCGAGGGTTTCGTCTATGCGATCACGCCGTTCAATTTCAGTGCGATCGCGGGCAATCTGCCGACCTCCCCGGCGCTGATGGGTAACACGGTGATCTGGAAACCGTCACCTACGCAGACGGTCGCCGCGTACTGGACCATGAAACTGCTCGAGGCAGCGGGAATGCCCCCCGGGGTGATCAACCTCCTCACCGGAGATGGGCAGGCGGTGTCGGACGTTCTGCTGAGCGATCCGCGCCTCGCCGGTATCCACTTCACGGGTTCGACCCGGACATTCCAGCATCTATGGAGCGAGGTAGGCGCGAATATCGGTAAGTACCAAGGCTATCCCCGGTTGGTGGGAGAGACAGGCGGAAAGGACTTCGTGGTTGCACACGCCTCGGCGAACGAGTCGGTGCTGCGGACGGCGCTGATTCGGGGCGCCTTCGAATATCAGGGCCAGAAGTGCTCGGCCGCGTCGCGCGCGTACATCCCCAAGTCGTTGTGGCGGAAGATGCATGACACGTTCGCAGCGGAGGTCGACGCGCTCGCCTACGGCGATGTGACGGACTTCGGGAATTTCGGAGGAGCGCTCATCGACCGGCGGGCATATGAGAAGAACGTCGCGGCCATCGAACGGGCGCGGGGTACAGCAGGGGTTGAAGTTGCGGTTGGCGGCAAATACGACGACGGCGTCGGTTGGTTCGTCCGTCCTACCGTGCTCCTGGCCGAGGACCCCGCAGCGGAAGCAATGACCACCGAGTATTTCGGGCCGATCCTTACGGTGCACGTCTACGACGACTCGGTGCCGAACGCGTTCGCGGACGTGCTCTCCGCGGTCGACTCTGCGGCTCCGTATGCGCTGACCGGTGCGGTCATCGCCGATGACCGCAGCGCTATCGACCTAGCCATGTCGGAGCTCCGGTTCACGGCTGGGAACTTCTACGTCAATGACAAGCCCACCGGTGCTGTCGTGGGGCAGCAACCGTTCGGCGGTGCCCGCGCGTCCGGTACCAACGACAAGGCCGGTTCCAAGATAAACCTCCTCAGGTGGGTCTCCGCACGCACCATCAAGGAGACGTTCGTTCCGGCGACCGATCATCGGTACCCGCACATGGGGCAGGAATGAGAGCACCGACGGTCCTGGCGAACCCGCTCCGTCCCGCAATCCTCGCCGCGGCCCGGTCGAGCAGTGTGAAGCGGGCCGTTACGCACGCGCCGATTACGCGGAAGCTCGTCGACCGGTTCGTGGCCGGCGAGAGCCGGGAAGCGGCGGTGGAGTGTGTCCGCGAGGTCCTCGCATCGGGTCGGTCGGTCTCGATCGATTTCCTCGGTGAAGACACCCGTGATGCGGCCGGGGCGCAGGCCATGGTCGACGAGTATCTGAAACTCGTCGCCGATCTCGGAGCGCTGCCGGAGGCGGCATCGGGGCCGGGTGTTCGACGACTCGAAGTGTCGCTGAAGTTGTCAGCGCTCGGATTGGCACTTGCCGGCGACGGTCGCCGGGTCGCCACCGAGAACGCTCGAGCGATCTGCGCCGCCGCCGAGGCCGCCGGAATCTGGGTCACCGTTGATGCGGAAGACCACACCACCACCGATTCGACCCTGGCGATCGTCCGTGAGCTCCGTAGTGACTTTCCGTGGCTGGGAGCGGTCTTGCAGGCGTATCTGCGACGTACCGAGGACGACTGCCTCGACCTGGCCGGGCCGGGTTCACGGATCAGGCTCTGCAAGGGTGCGTACAGCGAACCGGAGTCCGTGGCGTTCAAGAACCACGCCGAGGTGGACGCGTCATACCAGCGGTGTCTCGAGATCCTGATGACTGGCGCCGGTTACCCGATGGTGGCCTCGCACGATCCCGCGATCGTGGCCGCGGTTGCTCCCTTGGTTGCACGCACGTCCCGCGCGGTAGACGCGTATGAGCACCAGATGCTGTTCGGGATCCGGGACGTCGAGCAACGTCGTCTGGCCAGCCAGGGCAAGCAGGTTCGGGTGTACATACCGTACGGGCATCAGTGGTACCCGTACTTCATGCGTCGATTGGCAGAGCGGCCCTCGAACCTGCGGTTCTTCCTCCGCTCGGTAGCGTCTCGGGACTGACCGGGCCTCCTCCTCCGCCGCAATCAACCGGATCCAGACCGTTGTAGAGTTTCTCGGTGACCACTTCCGGTGAGGGCTGGACCAGTTTGGTCCTTTTCGCGGTGGTCATCCTGCTCTCTTCGCTATCGGGTCGGACCAGGCTCGGCGAGACGCTATTCGCTCGTCCACCTCGTACCGCGGTGGTGCTGTGGTTGGTGGTCGCTGTGCCGTCGCTGGTGCAGCTGATCTTCCCCGCCATTCTCGACGCCCTCGAGCGGGATCCGAACCTGATCCGAGACGATCAGTGGTGGCGGATCCTCACGTCGGTGGCAGTGCAGGGCGGCGGACCGGTCGCAGCCGTGGCGGGTCTCGCGGTTCTCGCCTGGGTGGCACCGATATGCGTCCGAGTCTGGGGTGGTTTCAGAGCCGTTTTGTTGTTCGTGGCCGGCCAGATCATATTCGGCCTGTTCACCGCGTTCCTCTTCCCCTCAACCGGTGCCGGGAACCTGGGCGCCACTCTCGCCCTGGCCGCGTCTGTTGCCGGTCTGGTGGTGATGCAGTCGAAGCAGTGGAGCGCGCTCGCTGCAAGCGGCGGGATCGTGCTGGCCGGTGTCCTACTGATAGCGGTTGGCGATGCCCACGGACTCGCCGTTCTGACCGGGACGCTACTCGGTGCGGCACTGACCACGGTGAGTCCGCCACCGGTCTACTCGGGTGGCCCCTATCGGTCTTTGTGACAAGCTGTGACTGTGCTGCTGAGATCTCTCAATCCGCTGGCCGTCGCCCAGGGCGACGACATTCCCGACGCAGTCCGGATCGGTGACACGACACTGTCGCGCGGTGACGTGCTCGGTGCGGCCACCTCGGTAGCCGAACGCATCTCTCGCGCCGATCGTGTGGCGATCCTCGCGACCCCCAGCGTCACCACCGTTCTCGCCGTGGTCGGCTGTCTCATCGCGGGGGTGACGGCGGTCCCGGTTCCCCCCGATTCCGGCCCCGCCGAGATGGGCCACATTCTGCGAGACTCCGGTGCGCAGGCGTGGCTCGGCGAGGTGCCCGCGGATCCGCAAGGCCTGCCTGTCGTTCCAGTCCGTGTACATGCTCGGTCCTGGCACAGCTACCCGGAGCCACCCGATTCGTCCGTCGCGTTCGTGCTCTACACATCCGGCACGACGGGTCCGCCCAAGGGGGTCTTGCTCAGTAGGAAGGCCATCGCAGCCAATCTCGACGCACTTGCGGAGGCATGGCAGTGGACCAGCGACGATACGCTGGTCCAAGGTCTTCCGCTGTTCCACCTGCACGGATTGGTCCTCGGTGTATTGGGTCCGCTACGAATCGGCAGCCGTCTCATTCATACCGTCAAGCCCACCCCCGCGGCGTACGCTGCCGCCGGCGGAACGATGTACTTCGGTGTTCCGACGGTGTGGAGCCGGGTCGCCGACGATCCCGAGTCGGCGCGCGCGCTCTCGAGCGCGCGACTGCTTGTGTCGGGCAGTGCGCCGCTGCCCTTGCCGGTATTCGAGAAGATTCGGGAGTTGACCGGTCTCGCACCGATAGATCGGTACGGCATGAGTGAGACGATGCTGACGATCAGCACCAGAGCGGACGGTGAGCGCCGCCCGGGCTCGGTCGGTATGCCGCTCCGCGGCATCGAGACCCGGCTGCGAGACGAGCACGGCGGCGACGTTCCCCACGACGGAGAATCGATCGGCGAACTGCAGGTTCGAGGGTCGATGTTCTTCGATGGGTATCTCGGGCGTCCCGAAGCGACCGCCGCATCGTTCACGGAAGACGGCTACTTCAAAACCGGAGACGTCGCCGTCATCGACCCGGACGGGTTCCACCGCATCGTCGGGCGCGCTTCGACGGATCTGATCAAGTCGGGAGGATTCCGGATCGGCGCCGGTGAGGTGGAGGCGTGCCTACTCTGCCACCAGGGTGTGCGGGAAGCGGCCGTGGTCGGAGTGCCGGACCCCGACCTCGGCCAGCGAATCGTCGCCTTCGTGGTGGGGGAGAACGTCTCGGAACCAGAGTTGATCGAGTACGTGGCTTCTGAACTGTCGGTACACAAGCGGCCTCGCGAGATCCGACTGGTGGAGTCATTGCCCCGCAATGAACTGGGAAAGGTGCAGAAGCAGCGACTTCTGTGAAATCGGTAAGGTGGCGTGCGATACCGCCCCGAGACGGATTGGCAGGCACACAGTGAGTGTCGAGAGCATTGTTCAAAGCACCCAGATCGTCCTCGCATCGCGACCTGACGGCGCCCCCACCACCGACAACTTTCGGCTCGAGGCGGTGAACTTACCCGAGCTGACCGATGGCGAGGTGTTGATCCGCATCATCTATCTGTCGCTCGATCCGTACATGCGAGGGCGGATGAGCAGTGCCGAATCGTATGCCGACCCGGTCGAGATCGGCGAGGTGATGGTGGGCGGCACGGTCGGGCAAGTCATCAACTCGCGGCATCAGGGATTCGAGTCCGGTGACTACGTCCTCGCCTCCGCGGGATGGCAGTCGCATGCGGTGGTCGACGGCGCGCACCTGCGCAAACTCGACCCGGCGGTGGCGCCGTTGTCGACCTCCCTCGGTGTCTTGGGCATGCCGGGCTTCACCGCGTACTCCGGGCTGTTGAAGATCGGGCAGCCACAGGAAGGCGAGACCGTGGTGGTCGCGGCCGCCACTGGTCCGGTCGGCTCGGCGGTGGGGCAAATAGCGAAGCGGAAGGGCGCCCGGGCAGTCGGAATCGCAGGCGGTCCGGAGAAGTGCGCGTACCTGCGCGACGAACTCGGCTTCGACGCGGCGGTCGATCACAAGGCCCCTGACTTCGTCGAGCAATTGCGCACCGCGGTCCCGGACGGCATCGACGTCTACTTCGAGAACGTCGGCGGCGAGGTGGCCGAAGCGGTGCTGCCTCTACTGAACCAGTACGCGCGGGTTCCCGTGTGTGGACTGATTGCGCACTACAACGATGCCACAGCTCCCGAGGGGCCCGACCGGTTGCCCGGGTTCTTGAGCCGAGTACTGGTCAAGAGTCTGACCATCCGGGGATTCATCGTGTCCGAATTCGAATCCATGTACGGCGACTTCCTGCGCGACGTGTCTGGGTGGATCAGAGAAGGACGATTCGCCTATCGCGAGGACTTTGTCGACGGAATCGAAAATGCGCCAACGGCTTTCATAGGCCTGCTGGAGGGCAAGAACTTCGGCAAGATGCTGGTGCGGGTCGCCGAGGAGAGCTGACACCGGACATAGCGTTGCACGCGACCGGTCGACGCGGGTATGCCCCGCCCGGGCATTGAACGTCTCGAACATCCGGACCGCAGGGTCGGTTTGCGTTATGCGAGATGGGTGGCGGTCATTTTTCTCAGCGCGTCGACCTATCCGAATACGCGAGACCGCTGTATCTTTGTGTTCCCACAATGTGATGGTCCCGCAATATCGACGGTGCCGGGATTCGTAGCGGGGTGTGGATCAGGGGCGCGTTTTCCGACGTCGGAGTTCCTCGTATGCGTAGCCTTCGGCGGCTCGAATTGGCGCTGGGAACTGTTAGTTGCCATACAGCGAAAGGGGATCGTCTGTGGCCGATCACAATTCGGGGTACGGATCAGCAATAAGGGTGGCAGGTCGGCCGGCGTCTCAGCCGTTGCGGAACTACGGTTCCCTCGCAAGGCACCTGGTTTCTTCGTACGCATCCGAGATCGCATCGCCAGGATCTGTCGAGGTTCCGGGGCCGGGGAAGGAGTCAGAGAGCGACGTCAACGAGGTGACGACGCACTGCCTTCAACTCGGAATCAAGATGCTCGACACCCGTACCGAGATTCGCGACGACGAGTTGGATCCGTTGCGGACCATCGCAGCTCAATGGGCACGGGAGGGGGTGCCCCTGAAATCGGTGCTGCGCGTCTACCACGAGGGAATCCGTATGGGTTGGGACCTGGTGGTGTCGAAGGCGAAGGCGGAGGATCTCGCAGATGTCGTGGCGGGTTCGATTCTGCTGTTGAGTCTGGTCGAGAGCGTGACAGTTGCAGCCACATCCAGCTACATGGCCGAGGTCGAAGCGCTGACGAGTGACCGGAACTCGGCTGCGCAGAATATGGTCACCACGCTGCTCAATGGCCGCAACCCGGTCTCGCTGGCGCGCCAGTCCGGTATCGAACTGGTGGAGAACTATGCGGTGATGGCGCTGTCGGTGCCTCTGGATCGTGAGGATGCGACCTCCCAGATGCACGAATCGGTGGCGGTGCGCCGCCGGACACGCCGGATGCAGGCTGCGGTCTCGGATGCGTGCGGTGGCGCCCCGCTTGCATTGATGGGGGCGGAGGGCGGGACCGTCCTTCTCGACGGGCGGCTATCGGACGATGAACTACGCAACGTCGTGCGCAGGATTGCCGAAGCCGCCGAGTCGGATGTGGTAGCCGCGGTGGCCCCGGCTCGGATCGATCGCATACCGTCGGCAGCAGACGAGGTGCAAGAACTCCTCACCCTGGCGCGGCATTTGGCCAAGCCACCTGGCCTGTATCGGATGGAAGATCTTGCGCTCGAATACCAGATCACCCGGGAGGGTTCGGGAAGAAAGCATTTGGCGAGCCTGCTCGCTCCCCTCGACGGCTCGCCAGAACTCGTCGAGACCCTCGAGGCGCATATCGGCAACGACCTGAATCGCCAGCGAACGTCCAGGCAACTGCATGTTCACGCGAACACGGTCGACTATCGGCTCAAGCGGGTGGCGCAACTGACCGGGTTCGATCCGACACGACCATCTGGCCTGCGGCAACTCCAGGCTGCGCTGACGGCCCGGCGACTCGAGCGAGCGCGACACCGCCACCAGATGTAGCTTCGAGCGCGTCTCTGCCTTCGCGACACCGAGCAATCGTTGCAAGCGATGCGAAACTCGTTCCGACACAGCAAGAAACGTTGTTTCGCTATCGAAATGATTCTGTTGCCGATGTCCGTCCGTTGTGGCGTTGCATGTATTCGCCCCGTCGGATCGGTCCTCCCGCGGCACTAGCCAATCATCAGGCGTTCGTGCTTTGGTGGAAGGTGAGGTGGAACCCGTCGGAGGAGCGAGGTCATGTCCATGTCATTCAGAGGTGTCGCCAATCTCGATATTCGTGATTCGATTCCGGACTGGGGGCCGTACGAGCAGCCGAAGGCCGCACCAGGTTCGCCGAACATTCTCTACATCGTGCTCGACGACGTGGGTTTCGGTGCACTCAGTTGCTACGGCGGACCGATCGAGACCCCCAACATCGATCGGATCGCCTCGAATGGATTGCGCTACGGGCAGTGGCACACTACGGCGCTGTGCTCACCGACCCGATCCTGCCTGCTCACCGGCCGAAACCACACGACCAACGGCATGGGCTGCATCAGCGAGGCCTCCACGGGTTTCCCCGGCTCGAACGGGCACGTCCCACCCGAATGTGCCACACTCGCCGAGATCCTGGTGGATCACGGATTCAGCACGGCGATGGTCGGCAAGTGGCATCTGTGCGCCCAGGACGAGATGAATCTTGCCTCGAGCAAGCGTAATTGGCCGGTCGGGCGCGGCTTCGAGCGTTTCTACGGCTTTCTCGGTGGGGAGACCAATCAGTGGTACCCCGACCTCATTCACGACAACCACCCCGTGGAGCAGCCCTCGACTCCGGAGGAGGGCTATCACTTCGGCGTCGACATCACAGACAAGGCCCTCGAATACCTCGGGGACGTGAAAGCTATTGCCCCGAACCGTCCGGTGTTTCTGTACTACTCTCCGGGGTGCGCGCACGCCCCACATCAGGTGCCCAGCGAATGGTCGGACCGGTACCGGGGCAAGTTCGACGAGGGCTATGAGGTGATGCGCGAGCAGATCCTGGCCAGGCAGAAGGAAATGGGCCTGGTCCCCGAGAACACCGAGCTACCCCCGCTCAACCCGATCGGAACATTCGACACCCGCAGCGGCCCGGATGGTCAGCCCTTCCCGCCACTGGATTTCACCCGACCCTGGGACACTCTCTCCGAGGACGAGAAACGCCTCTTCGCGCGTATGGCCGAGGTGTACGCGGGATTCCTCTCGCACTGCGACGACCAAATCGGTCGCCTCCTGTCCTATCTCGAAGACATCGAGCAACTCGACAACACCATCATCGTCGTCGTCGCCGACAACGGCGCCAGTGGCGAGGGCGGGCCGAACGGTTCGGTCAATGAGAACAAGATGTTCAACGGTGTCCCAGACGACCTCGAGGAAAATCTCTCGCAGTTGGACGAACTGGGCAGTACAACGACGTACAACCACTATCCGAACGGGTGGGCGATGGCCTTTTGCACCCCCTTCAAGTTGTGGAAGCGATACACATTCAACGGCGGCACCTGTGATCCGTGTGTCATCTCCTGGCCCGCCGGCATCGAGGCCCGGGGTGAGACCCGCGACCAGTACCACCATGCCGTAGACCTGGTTCCGACTCTTCTCGACTGCCTCGGCATCGAACTTCCGGAGACGGTGAAGGGCTACACCCAGCGTCCGTTGCAGGGCGTGAGCATGCGTTACAGCTTCGACGCAGCCACCATCCCGACGGCCAAGCACACGCAGTTCTACTCGATGCTCGGGAGCAGGGGTATCTGGCACGAGGGCTGGAAGGCCGTCACCACTCACCCCACGCTCAGCGGGTGGAGTAACTTCTCCGACGACGAATGGGAGCTCTACCACACCGATGTCGACCGCGCCGAACTGCACAACCTCGCTGCCGAGGAACCCGGCAAGCTGGCAGAGCTCGTCGGACTGTGGTTTCACGAGGCCGGCGCGAACCAGGCATTCCCGCTCGACGACCGCGCGCCGGTCGAGATTCTCACCGCGCCTCGCCCGCAGCAGGTGGCTCCGCGGAATCGCTATGTCTACCGTCCGGGCGGCGCACCGGTTCCGGAATCTGTTGCGGTCAGCGTCCGTAACCGTGCCTACTCGATCGGTGCGCTCGTCGATGTTCCCGGACGCAGTGCACTCGATTACCTTCTCGAAGAGGGTCCATCCGGGGTTCTGTTCGCGCAGGGGGGACGGTTCGGGGGGCATACGCTCTACGTCAAGGACGACCGACTGCACTACGTCTACAACTTTCTGGGCATCGAGCAGCAGACGATCATCGCAACAGAGGATTTGCCGACCGGCCAAAACCTCATACTGGCGGCATCATTCGACAAGGAGGGCGAGGATCCGCCGGGTACCGCGCGTGGGACCCTGGCACTCTATTACGGTGACCGCAAGGTCGGCGAGGGCGTGATCAGGACCCAGCCCGGTCCGTTCGGTCTTGCCGGTGCCGGACTCACGGTAGGCCGTGGCGGCGCCGACGCTGTCACTGATGACTACCCCGGCGACGCGCCTTGGACGTTCATCGGCGGCCATCTGAAACGAGTGGTCATCGACGTCAGTGGCGAACCATTTGTCGACCTCGAACGTGAAGCGGTTGCTATGCTCTCGCGTGAGTAGCGGTTCCGGTATCGAGGCATTGTCGTAAACGACCGCGCCCGGCCGCCGCTATCGCGCGGGGAGGGGGTGAGCCGTGACGGGCGACGCGGGCGAGGTGCAATTCCGCCAGTTGACGACCCCCCGGTCTGCTGCGGTCGCCGGCATTCTCTTCGCTGTACTGTTCGCGACCAGCTTGATCTTGTTGCGCATAGCGCTGCCCGAAGACCCGCAGGCCGAGCCGACCTGGGCGGGAGACGATGTATCGAGAATTAGCGCCGCGCTGGTGATCGCTCCCTTTGCGGGAATAGCGTTCCTGTGGTTCATCGGAGTCGTGCGCGACCGTTTCGGGCAACTCGAGGACCGATTCTTCTCGACAGTGTTCCTGGGCAGCGGACTGCTGTTCCTTGCCAGCGTATTCGTCTCGATGGCGGTCGCCGGCGGAGTCTTGGCGATCGGTCGGCACTCGGATATTCCCCAGGACATGATCGTGCAGTTCGGCCGGGAGGTGATGCTGCAGATCAACAATGTCTACGCGGTACGTATGGCCGGGGTGTTTATGATTTCGCTGGGAACGATCTGGCTTCGTACTGGACTGATGCCCCGGTGGCTCGCGGTGACAACGTATGTCGTCGCATTGACGTTGCTGCTGGTCGTGAGTCTGAGCCTGTGGGTGACGCTGGTGTTTCCTGCCTGGGTGTTGCTGATCAGCATCTACATCTTGGCCGTTCGCCGGCGGGAATGGCGACTACAAGGCTGACGGGACGTGGGCGACCGGATTTGCTCATCAGGTGTCTGAGGGAAAGGTCTTCGCATCGACATCCTCCCGGATAGGAACTCTCACCATGGATACAGTCAGATTCTTCGAAGTGGCGACACAATCGTTCGAAGTACTCGGTGTTGCGTCGATGGTTCTGGGTTTCGTGTTTGCGTTCGTCCTCGCCGGTCGCGCCTGGAAGCGCACGAGTGATGGTGCTCAGGCATTCAAGACTCTGCGCGAGTCTCTGGGGGGAGCGATTCTGCTCGGGCTCGAACTGCTTGTGGCGGCCGACATCGTCAAGACCGTCACGTCTACCCCTTCGCTGACGGATGCGGCTGTCCTGGGCGTGATCGTGCTGATCCGGACCGTGCTGAGCCTGTCCATCCAGATCGAGATCGAGGGCGTTGCACCGTGGAAGAAGGCATTGGTCACCGGGCCGCAGGTGCTCGCTCGCGCGGCCCGGAAACCACTCCCGCCTGAGCCGAATCCGGGCCGCTGAGATTCAACGGCCCAGATCGGAGAGGAGGTCACATCGGAGAAGCGGTCACACAGTTGCGGGTGAGCGGCGCAGGCGCCTGTTCAAGAATCCCAATGCTGAAATGATCACGAACAGGACCGTTGTGGCGAACAACTGTGCTCGGGCATCGGAGTCGGTGAGCATGATTACGACGAAACCGCCGAGCATCGCGAGCGTCAAGTAGCTGAGCCAGGGGAACAGCCACATTCGCAGGTGCAGCTTCCCCTCTCGCTCGAGGCGGGGACGAAGCCGTAGGTGCGAGACGATGATGAAGACCCAGATGAACAGAAGTGCGGAGCCGACGGCGTTCAGAAGGATCGTCAGAAGCTGGTCGGGCAGCCACCAATTGAGGAACACGCTGACCAACCCGAAGAACACCGACAGCAACACCGCGTACAGCGGTACCCCGGCCTTCGAGATGTGAGTCATGAATGCCGGGCCGTCGCCCCGGCGGGACAACGAGTACGCCATCCGGGACGTGCCGTAGACCTGGGCGTTGAACGCCGAAAGCAGCGCGATCACGACGACCAGTTCCATGAACCCGGCCACGTACGGCAGGTGTGCCTGGTTGAGGACGGCGACGAACGGCCCGCTTCCCTCGTCCGCGGTGGCCCACGGGAGGACCAGGACCATGATCGAGATCGAGCCGACGTAGAACACGCTGATACGCCACACGACGCTGCGCACGGCAAATCCGATAGAGCGCTCGGGATCTTTGGACTCGGCGGCCGCGATGGTCACGATCTCGATGCCGCCGAAGGCGAATGCCACCACCAGCAGTCCAGCGGCGATGCCGGCGAAGCCTTCGGGAATGAACCCGCCGTTGCCGAGAAGATTCGTTGTACCGACCGGCTCGGTATCCGGGAGCAGCCCGAACACCAGCAACACACCGATCACCAGGAACCCGACGATCACGGCGACTTTGATTGCGGCGAACCAAAACTCGAACTCACCGAAGTTGCTGACCTTCGCCAGATTGATCACGGCGAAGAGGACCACGAAGACAAGTGCGACGGTCCACTGCGGTACATCGGGTAGCCACCCGGTCACGATGGCCGAGGCGCCGGTGATCTCGGCGCCGAGCACCATGATCAGCATGAACCAGTACAGCCAGCCCATGACGAATCCGGCCCAGTCGCCGATGCCGATACGCGCGTAGTGCGAGAAGGATCCACTGGCGGGGACCGCACTTCCCATCTCGCCGAGCATTCGCATCACGAAGACGACAATGATGCCTGCGAGAACATAGGAGATGAGGATTGCAGGCCCTGCGGCGGCGATACCGACACCCGACCCCAGGAACAGCCCGGCGCCGATAGCGGACCCGAGGCCCATCATCGTGAGATGTCGGACCTTCAGTCCGCTGCCCAGTCTGTCGTTCGACTCGGTCGGGGTCTCTGACATTCGTGTAGCGCCTACGGGATCGGGTGCGGTGTCCATGATGTCAGTCGTTCGCGTGCAGAACGGTATTGAGCTTCACTCCAGTTCCTTTCCTCGGAACGACCTCGACTGTGCCCGATACCGAGTTGCGGCGCAAGAGCAAATTCGATTGTCCGTTGAGTTCCTTGGCCTTGACCACGGTGCCGTCCGGACCGGTCACCTTGGTGCCTGCGGTCACGTACAAGCCGGCCTCGAGGACGCAGTCGTCGCCCAGCGAAATGCCGAGACCGGAATTGGCGCCAAGGAGGCAGCGCTTGCCGACGGAGATCGTCTCCTTGCCGCCACCGGAAAGGGTGCCCATGATCGAGGCGCCGCCGCCCACGTCGGACCCGTCGTCCACGACGACGCCCGCGGAGATACGGCCCTCGACCATGGAGGTGCCGAGGGTGCCGGCGTTGAAGTTGACGAAGCCCTCGTGCATCACCGTGGTGCCGCTGGCGAGGTGGGCGCCGAGGCGCACGCGGTCCGCGTCGGCGATACGGACGCCGGACGGCACGACATAGTCGACCATCCGAGGGAACTTGTCGACGCTGAGCACGGTAACCGCGCCGCGGATACGGAGGCGCGAACGTACCCTCTCGAAACCTTCCACCGCACACGGCCCGAAGTTGGTCCACACGACGTTGGGCAACAGGCCGAAGAGTCCGTCGAGGTTGATGGAATGTGGGGTCACGAGTCGGTGCGAGAGCAGATGCAGGCGCAGGTATGCGTCGTGGACATCGACCGGTGGTTGAGAAAGGTCGGTGATGGTGGTGCGAACGGCGACCTGTTCCACCTCACGCGCCTCATCGGGCCCGGCGAGCAGTGCCAGATCCGAGGGAATGTCACCACCCTCGATCCGGACGGTGCCGACGCCGTCGAAGCTGCCCAACTCCGGCGCCGGGAACCAGGTGTCGAGGACCGTGCCGTCGACGGTCACATTGGCGATGCCTACTGCGGATGCTCCCTGTGTGCTCACGACAAGACAGGCTACTGTGTCACCAGGATTTGCCGTTTCCGGCGGTCGTCGGTGCGTGGCCCATGAGACTCCTGGGGGCTCGAGGCAGGGTGCGTGACGATGTGCGTCGCACCAACACATGGGGAAGGGGCGGGAGGATGCGAATTCCGCAATTCGGTCGATTCACCGATCACGAACTTCCGTTCGGTGCCACCGATGAGTGACCTGAACCTGCGGGCCGATCCCGTTGAGCTTACGGCTGCGCTGGTGGATATCCCGAGTGTCTCGCGCGACGAGTCGGCGATCGCCGATGCTGTCGAGTCCGCGCTGCGGGAGCAGACCACCGGTTTCGAGATCATTCGCAACGGCAATGCTGTGCTTGCTCGAACCGACCGAGGAATGCCGAGCCGGGTGATACTGGCCGGGCATCTCGACACGGTTCCGATCGCCGACAACGTGCCCTCCCGCCGTGAGGGCGGCATCCTGCACGGCTGCGGGACGGTCGATATGAAGTCGGGTGACGCGGTGTTCCTTCATCTCGCGGCCACCGTCGAGAACCCTGCACATGACCTGACGCTGGTGTTCTACGACTGTGAGGAGATCGCCGCCGTCCACAACGGGCTCGGAAGAATTGAACGTGAGAACCCTGAGTGGCTCAGTGCCGACGTCGCGATCCTAGGGGAACCGACGGACGGATTCATCGAGGCGGGTTGCCAGGGCACCCTGCGTGTCACGCTGACCGCGCGAGGCACCCGTGCGCATTCCGCAAGGTCTTGGCTGGGCGACAACGCTGTGCACCGATTGGCTCCGGTTTTGCAGCGGCTGTCCGAATACACGGCACGCTCGGTGGATATCGACGGCTGCGTGTACCGCGAAGGCCTTTCCGCGGTCCGGATCTCTGGAGGCGTCGCCGGCAACGTCGTTCCGGATGAGGCGGAGATGGATGTCAACTTCCGCTTCGCGCCCGACCGCAGCGCTGAGCAGGCCGTCGATCATGTGCGGGACGTCTTCGCCGGGCTCGACTTGGGTTTCGAGGTGACGGACCTTTCGCCGGGCGCTATGCCCGGTTTGAGCGATCCGGCCGCGGCGGCGTTGATCGACGCAGCGGGCGGACAGTTCCGGGCGAAGTACGGGTGGACGGACGTCTCGCGGTTCTCGGCTCTCGGTATAGCAGCCGTCAATTACGGCCCCGGGGATCCGAACCTGGCGCACAAGCGCGATGAGCGCGTCCCCGTCGCGCAGATCGCCGACGTGACGACGGTTCTGCGTTCCTACCTGACCACGCCTTCACAACCCCTGTGACCCGATAACCTGGGGTAATGGTATCGGAGAAGAAGTCCGACGAACGGAAGTCTTCATCTGTGAAGCACCGGGGTCCGGTGCAGCTGAGGCGTGCGCGCAAGGACGAGGCCGGTACCACCGACGAACGGTTGCTCGACCAGCGTGATCCAACCGACTGGGTGCACACGGACCCCTGGCGTGTTCTGCGAATCCAGAGCGAGTTCATCGAAGGATTCGGTGCACTCGCGGAGGTCCCGCGGGCGGTCGCGGTCTTCGGTTCCGCACGCACTCCGGTCGACCACCCGGATTACGCAGCGGGCAGGGCGCTCGGCGCGAGCCTGGCCGAGGCCGGGTTCGCCGTCATCACCGGGGGTGGGCCTGGAATCATGGAGGCCGCCAACCGCGGCGCGAGCGAATCCGGTGGCTACTCCATCGGCCTTGGCATCGAATTGCCGTTCGAGGAGCGCCTCAACGATTGGGTCGACCTCGGCATCCATTTCCGGTACTTCTTCGCCCGCAAGACGATGTTCGTGAAGTATTCGCAGGCGTTTGTCTGCCTACCTGGCGGGTTCGGAACACTCGACGAATTGTTCGAGGCCCTGACGCTGGTGCAGACGCGCAAGGTCACCCGATTTCCGATCATTTTGATCGGCGGGCAATACTGGGCTCCGCTCCTCGACTGGATTCGAGACACCCTCGAGTTCAGTGGCAACATCTCTCGAGAGGACGTCGATCTGCTTCACGTCACAGACGATGTCGAAGAAGCTGTTCAGATCGTCGTCAAAGCCCAGCAGGGCATCGACGAAGCCATACTGACGGGCACGGAGGAGAAGTGGTGAATTCGGAAGATGCATCGCAGCAACCATTTTCGGTGTGTGTTTATTGTGCGTCCGGACCGGTGGACAAGTGGTTTCTGGAACTGGCAGGCGAGGTAGGAACCGAGATAGGTAGGCGCGGTTGGCAACTGGTTTCCGGCGGCGGCAACATCTCGATGATGGGAGCGGTGGCCCGGGCCGCTCGCGCGACGGGTGCGCGGACTGTTGGCGTCATCCCGAAGGTTCTGGTGCACTTGGAGATCGCCGATGTCGAAGCCGACGAACTGGTGGTCACGGACACCTTGCGCGAGCGTGAGCAGATCATGGAGGACAGGGCCGACGCGTTCATTGCGCTCCCCGGGGGTATCGGCACCCTCGAAGAAGTCTTCGAGACTTGGACCGCAGGGTATCTGGGGATACACAAGAAGCCCGTCGTCCTCCTCGATCCGCAGGGGCACTACGACGGCCTGCTGAACTGGCTCGAAGAAATCCAGGGCAGAGGGTTCGTGTCGCAGCGAGCGCTCGACAGGCTGCTCATCCGGACTGACGTCGAGTCCGCGCTCGACGCCTGTATGCCTTGAGGCACGCGGGGCCGGATCGTGGCGTCTCGCACTGCCGTGCAGTAGGGTGACCTGACTCATACAGTGGTTCTTCAGGGGGATGTCATGCGTTCCGAAGCACGTTCGACGATCAGCTTGGTCGACATCGCCCGGCGGTTGCCGGCCATGATTCCAGAACTGCCCAGCATGGCGAAGGGGGTCCGAGGACTGATCCGCACTCCGGAGGCGAGGGAATCGATCGGCCTCGTCTTCCAGAACGTGGCCGCCGCGCATCCGCGACGCACGTTCTTGAGATTCGAAGGCAAGTCGCTGAGCTACCGGGCCGCCAACGTTCGCGTGAACCGCTACGCGCACGTGCTTGCCGATCTCGGTGTGTCGCGGGGGGATGTCGTCGGGATCCTGGGCAAGAACTCACCCGAGACACTGCTCATCGCCCTCGCTGCGGTCAAACTCGGAGCGGCTGCGGGCATGCTGAATCACAACCAACGCGGAGACGTGCTTGCGCACAGTATTTCGCTGCTCGACAGCAAGGTGCTCGTGGTGTCCGAGGAATGTGGTGAGGCGATGGACTCGCTCGATACTCCTCTCGACTCGCCCCCGGTGCGGTACTACCAAGATCTGGAGCAACTCGCGCAGACTGCCCAGACCGACAACCCCGAGGTGTGCGAGCAGATCCAGGCCCGGGAGAGCGCTTTCTACATTTTCACCTCCGGCACCACGGGATTACCCAAGGCCAGCAGGATGAGTCACTACCGGTGGCTCAAGAGCATGGCCGGACTCGGCGGCATGGGCGTCCGGTTGCGGTCGGGCGACGCCCTCTACTGCTGCCTGCCGCTCTATCACAACAACGCACTGACGGTGTCATTGTCAGCTGTGCTGGGAGCGGGTGCGACATTCGCTCTGGGCAAGCAGTTTTCGGCGTCCAAGTTCTGGGAGGACGTGGAACGGAACCAGGCGACCGCATTCACCTATATCGGTGAGTTGTGCCGCTACCTGTTGAATCAGCCTGAGAGCCCCCACGATCGCGAGAATTCGGTACGGGTGATGGTCGGGAACGGGCTCCGTCCGGAGATTTGGTCCGAGTTCACCACCCGTTTCGGGATCTCCCGGGTGGCCGAGTTCTACGGCGCCAGTGAATGCAACATCGCGTTCGTCAATGCCCTCAACGTCGACAAGACGGCAGGGCTTTGCCCTCTGCCGCACGCGGTGGTCGAATACGACGAGGAGGACGGTTCGCCCAGGCGATATTCCGACGGCAGGCTTCGGAAGGTACGAACCGGTGAGGTCGGGTTGCTGCTGTCGAAGGTGACCGACCGCACGCCGTTCGACGGGTACACCGATGCCGAGGCCACCGACAAGAAGCTCGTCCGCGACGCCTTCGAGGACGGTGACTGCTGGTTCGACACAGGAGACCTGGTCCGCCGTCAGGGGTGGTCACACGTCGCATTCGTCGACAGGCTCGGCGATACCTTCCGTTGGAAGGGGGAGAACGTGGCGACCACCGAGGTCGAGGGCGCTCTTCTCGCGCATCCCGCGGTCGAGGACGCCGTTGTCTACGGAGTCGAGATCCCCGGGGCTGACGGTCGCGCTGGAATGGCCGCAGTGAAGTTGCACGCTGACGAGGCGTTCGACGGTGTGGATGTGGCGGCGCTCCTGTTCCACCGGCTGCCGTCGTACGCGGTGCCGCTGTTCGTCCGTATCGTCGCCTCGTTGGAAAAGACATCGACGTTCAAGAGTCTAAAAGTGGAACTACGCAAGGAGGGTTACGACGTCGAGAACGTCGAGACGTTGCACGTGCTGTCCGGGCGCGCAGAAGGCTACCGGCAGTCGTACGAGGGCTACGTCGAAGAAGTAGCGAAGGGGTCGCTGCCGAAAGGATGATGCGGGCGCCCAGTGTTGACCGACAGCCCAGTGGTGACCGACAACCCAGCGGTGACCGACGAGGGACGATGTCGCGCTCGGCGGTGGCCGGGGTTCGGGATACCGCCGCGTGTCAATATTGGGAGCATGGCCGAAGAACGCGTACCGCCTGAACTCGACTGCCCGTCGCCAACGCTCTGTGGCCGACCGGTGGCAGTCGATCATGCGCTTGTGATGGCCATCGTGAACCGGACACCCGATTCGTTCTACGACCGCGGTGCCACGTTCACCGATTCCGCGGCGATGGCGGCAGTCGAGCGTGCGGTGGAGGAGGGCGCCGACCTCGTCGACATCGGCGGTGTGAAAGCTGGACCCGGTGACGTCGTCGACGCGGCCGAGGAGACCCGGCGGGTGGTGCCGTTCGTGGCAGCGATCCGCGAGCGATACCCAGAGCTGCTCATCAGCGTCGATACCTGGCGCAGCGACGTGGCCCGGCTGGCGCGGGCCGAGGGCGCAGATCTGATCAACGACACGTGGGCGGGTGCCGACCCGGCGCTGGTCGAGGTGGCCGCCGAAACCGGCGCGGGCATCGTCTGCTCGCACACCGGCGGAGCCGTCCCCCGCACCCGCCCGTTCCGGGTGCGCTACCCCGATATCGTCGCCGCCGTCCTCGAGGACGTGGTGTCGGCCGCGGAAAACGCCGCCCGCTTGGGGGTGCCTGCCGACTCGATCCTCATCGATCCAACCCACGATTTCGGCAAGAACACCCATCACGGGCTCGAGTTGTTGCGTCGAGTGGAAGATCTCGTAAATACCGGATGGCCGGTGCTCATGGCTCTGAGCAACAAGGACTTCGTCGGGGAGACTCTGGGTGTAGATCTCGTCGAGCGCTTGGAGGGAACATTGGCAGCGACGGCAATGGCCGCAGCCGGAGGCGCGCGCGTCTTCCGCGTACACGAGGTTGCCTCTACGCGTCGGGTAGTGGATATGGTGGCCGCGATTCAAGGCAAGCGCCCACCGCTGCGTACCGTGCGGGGGCTGGCATGACGGGAGCACACGTGGGGCACACGATGTTGGCAGACGAGCGGACTCCGCTCACGTGGGCCACGGCGAACAGCTGGGATCACCCTTCGTGGAGCATCGCCGAACTCGAGGCTGCGAAAGCTGGACGGACGGTGTCGGTGGTCCTGCCCGCGCTCGACGAGGAGGACACGGTTGCCGGGGTGGTTGACAGTATCTACCCGTTGCTCGGGGGTCTTGTAGACGAGCTGATTGTGCTCGACTCCGGTTCGACGGATCTGACGGCCGAACGTGCCCGAGCGGCGGGCGCGACCGTGATCAGCCGGGAGCAGGCGGTACCGAGCTTCGCGCCGGTACTCGGCAAGGGCGAGGCGTTGTGGCGATCGGTCGCCGCGTGTACCGGCGACCTGATCGCGTTCGTCGACGCCGATCTGATCAACCCGGATCCGGCGTTCGTCCCGAAGCTCCTCGGACCGCTGCTCACCGCCGACGGTATCCACCTCGTGAAGGGTTACTATCGTCGTCCGCTCCGACTCGGTGGCACCGAGGACGCCAACGGCGGCGGGCGCGTTACCGAACTGGTGGCGCGCCCTATGCTGGCCTCGCTGAGGCCCGAGTTGACCAGCGTGCTACAGCCTCTGGGCGGCGAGTACGCGGGCACCCGGGAGTTGTTGTCATCGATTCCTTTTGCTCCCGGTTACGGCGTGGAGATCGGACTGTTGCTCGATACCTACCACCGCCTCGGGCTCGGCGCGATCGGTCAGGTCAACCTCGGAGTCCGCAAGCACCGCAACCGTCCGCTGTCCGAACTCGGGGTGATGAGCAGGCAGATCATCGGCACGATGATGCGTCGCTGCGGTGTACGGGACTCTGGCGCGGGGCTTACCCAGTTCTTGGTGGACGGTGACTCCTTCGTACCGACGACGACGGAGGTCGCTCTCGCCGACCGCCCGCCGATGAATACCGTGCTCCGCTGACCGGGCCTCGGTATCGGGTCTTCTCGACCCTGTCGGAGCCCCGTGACAGGATCGGGGCATGGTGACAGCTCTGCTCTATCTGCTCGTCATGGCGTTGGTCGCTGCGATGTTGTTTCTTGCCGCCAGCGCGGTCTTCGGCCGTTCCGAGGAACTCGAACCGCTACCGCCGGGCACCACGCTCACCGCCCTACCCGCCGAGGGGGTGACGGGTGCCGACGTCGACGCGTTGCGATTCCAGCAGACCCTACGTGGATACAAGGCGAGCGAGGTCGATTGGGCACTGTCGCAGCTCGGCCACGAAATCGATTCGCTGCGTGAGCAGTTGGAGGAGATGCAGAGCCGACTCGACCGTCCGGGAAACGCGCCGTGACGGGAGTCGAGGATCGTGTGAGGTGCGGGTGGGCCGTGGATACCGACGGTTCTCGGCTGTACCGGGACTATCACGACGACGAGTGGGGTCGTCCCGTGCACGGTCGTAACGAGTTGTACGAACGGTTGTGCCTCGAAGCATTCCAGTCGGGACTGTCGTGGATCACGATCCTGCGCAAACGCGCAGCGTTCCGTACCGCGTTCGACCGGTTCGATCCGGACGCCGTCGCGAGGTACACGGAAGCAGACGTGGAGCGACTGCTCGGCGATGCCGCGATCGTTCGGAACAGGGCGAAAATTGAGGCTGCGGTCAGCAACGCGAGGGCGATTCTGGACCTGTCGGATACCGACCTCGACACCCTGCTGTGGTCGTTCGCTCCTCCGCCACGCCCGACCAGGCTTGCGGCCATGAGCGATGTGCCGGCCGTGACCGGGGAGTCCACGGCCATGGCGAAGGAATTGAAGCGCCGAGGTTTCAAGTTCGTGGGGCCGACTACTGCTTATGCGCTCATGCAGGCGACTGGGATGGTCGACGACCACGTGGCCGACTGCTGGGTGCCGACCACTCGCTGACCTGGCGTGGACCTCACTATTCGTGACTCAGGTTACCGATACTCCGGTTCATAGGGAAGAATGGACAGCACAAGCCTCGCCGAATGATGGCGAGGTGCCAACATTTGTCGAGGCGCAAGTAGCAGCGCAGATCTGGAGGGAGCAGAGGATGGCGGCCATGAAGCCTCGGACCGGGGACGGTCCCCTCGAAGCAACCAAAGAGGGACGAGGAATCGTCATGCGGGTTCCCCTCGAGGGTGGTGGACGTCTGGTTGTCGAACTCACCCCAGAGGAAGCTGCTGTACTCGGCGAAGAGCTCAAGGGCGTCACCGGCTAGTCGAGTACGGAGGACTTCGCGGGACAGGCCCCGTCGCCGTTGACGGCGCGGGGCCTTTCTTCGTGTTTCGATACCGAGAGGAATAGTCGTGCTGTCCGACGTGATCGACCTGCTGGCCTGTCCGCAGTGCCGGGCGCGCGTGGAATTGGACGAGGGTGCGGTCTGTTGCGATGCGGGCCACAGCTTCGACGTGGCCCGTCAGGGCTATGTGAGCCTGATGACCGGGGCGGGCGGCAAGTTCGACGGAGACAGCCCCGAGATGATTGCCGCGCGCGCGGACTTCCTCGGCGGCGGCAGCTTCGACCCCTTGATGGACGCTGTAGCCGACGCGGTGGTGTCGGGTTCCAAGGAGGATGACGACCTCCGGATATTGGAGATCGGCGCGGGCACGGGGCACTATCTGGCCAGGGTTCTCGATGCTGTCCCGTCGGGTCGCGGAATCGGACTCGACGTGTCGAAGTACGCGGCTCGCAGGCTCGCGAGGGCGCATCCTCGCGCGGGAGCGGTGGTTTCAGACGCGTGGCAGTCCCTCCCGGTTCGCGACCACATACTCAGCCATGTGCTGTGCGTGTTTGCACCGCGCAACGCGGAGGAGGCGCACCGCGTGCTGGCCGAGAACGGCTCCCTGGTGGTACTCACCCCCACGGTTCGGCACCTTGGGGAGTTGGTGGAACTGTTAGGCATGGTTCGTGTGGACGACCGAAAGGTCGAACGCCTAGGGGCGGCGATGTCAGGGCGGTTCGATCGCACTGCTCACGCGGTAGTGGAGTACCAGATGCCGTTGTCGCATCTGGACGTGACGCGTCTGGTCGGGATGGGTCCCTCAGCGCGACATCTCACTCCGGACGGTCTCGCGGCGTCGATTGCGGCGTTGCCACCTCGGTATCCGGTTACGGCATCGGCGACGGTGGCCACCTACACCCGGCTCTGACCGAACGTCTCGCCGTCGAGGGACGCTCAGCGCCGGGCCAGTGCGTCTTGGTAGACGTCGAGTGTTTGCCGTGCGATCGCCGCCCAGGAGAAGTCGCTGATCGCTCGCGCACGCCCGGCTCGGCCCATGGCAGCGGCGGCAGCGGCGTCGGACGCGATTTCGTTGACCGCTTCGGCCAGAGCAAGTTCGAATGCTTCGGGTTCATAGGAGTCGTAGTGCACCAGACGGCCGGTGACGCCATCGCACACCACTTCGGGAATGCCGCCGACGTCGGACGCCACGACCGCGGTTTCGCAGGCCATGGCCTCGAGATTCACGATGCCCAACGGTTCGTACACTGACGGGCAGACGAAAATAGTTGCGGCCGAAAGGAGTTCCCGCACCTGCTCGGTTGGGAGCATTTCCCGTACCCAGAACACGTTGCCGCGATGTGCGGCCAGGGCGGCGACAGCACTCTCGGTCTCGGCGGCGATCTCGGGGGTGTCGGGGGCGCCCGCGCACAGGACCAGCTGAATGTCCGGCGAGAAATGGTGTGCGGCGGCGATCAGGTGGCCGACGCCCTTTTGGCGGGTGATGCGCCCGACGAATGTCACGACCGGATTGCCTGGATCGATACCGATTCTCGTCAGGGCGGACAACTCTTCGGCGGCGACCCCGGCATGCCATACGGATGTATCGATTCCGTTGCGTACCACGTGAACTCGACGCGGGTCGATGAACGGATACGCGTCGAGGACGTCGAGGCGCATCCCCTCGCTCACGGCGATCACGGCGTCGGCGTGCTCCATCGCGTTGCGTTCGGACCATGAGGAGATGCGGTAGCCACCGCCGAGTTGCTCGGCTTTCCAGGGTCTGCGTGGTTCGAGGGAGTGTGCGGTGAGGACGTGGGGCACGTCGTACAGCGCGGATGCCAGATGACCGGCCAGGCCGGTGTACCAGGTGTGCGAGTGCACGACGTCGGACCCGGCCGAGGCATCGGCCATGCGCAACTGGGCGGACAACGTCGCGAGCGCGGGATTGGCACCGGCCACTGCCGGATCTGGTACATGTACCGCGGCGCCGGTACGGGGAGCGCCCATGCAGTGCACATCCACTTCGCACAGCTGCCGCAACTGAGCAACGAGTTCGGTGACGTGCACCCCAGCACCACCGTATATCTCCGGTGGATACTCCTTGGTCATCATTGCCACCCGCACTCGTTCAACGTTACCGCTCGGGCCGCTTCCTGCCACCGCTCGCGAACTCTTCGTGGCCCTCGGGGCAACACCGACACGGTGCTTTGCTGGCGAGGGAGGTGGCCGCCGGATAGGTTGACAGGGTGAGGAGCCAGCCACATGTGCTTGGAATCGTGCTCGCCGGCGGCGAGGGCAAACGTCTCTATCCGCTCACGGCGGACAGAGCGAAGCCCGCGGTACCTTTCGGGGGTGCCTACCGCTTGATCGATTTCGTGCTCAGCAATTTGGTCAATGCGGGGTATCTCCGCCTGTGCGTTCTGACCCAGTACAAGTCGCACTCACTGGACCGCCATATCTCCCAGACGTGGCGTCTGTCCGGGTTCGCGGGGGAGTACATCACTCCGGTTCCCGCGCAGCAGCGTCTCGGACCGCGTTGGTATACCGGCAGTGCCGACGCGATTCTGCAGTCGCTGAACCTCGTCTATGACGAGGACCCCGAGTACATCGTCGTGTTCGGTGCCGACCACGTGTACCGGATGGACCCCGAGCAAATGGTTCAGCACCACATCGATTCGGGTGCCGGCGTGACGGTGGCGGGCATCCGGGTGCCGCGCAGCGAGGCGTTTGCGTTCGGGTGTATCGACAGCGACGAGTCCGGCCGCATCGTCCAGTTTCTCGAGAAGCCGGCCCATCCGCCGGGCACCCCTGACGATCCCAATGTGACGTTCGCGTCCATGGGTAACTACGTGTTCACCACCAAGGTGCTCGTCGATGCGATACGGGCCGATTCCGAGAACTCCGACTCCGATCACGACATGGGCGGTGACATCATTCCCGCGCTTGTCGAGGCGGGCGTCGCGTCGGTATACGACTTCAAGGACAACGTCGTCCCGGGCGCCACCGATCGCGACCGCGGGTACTGGCGCGACGTGGGAACGCTCGACGCGTTCTACGACGCCCATATGGATCTCGTCTCGGTCCATCCGATATTCAACCTGTACAACCGCCGCTGGCCGATCCGCGGTGCGACGGAGAACCTCGCGCCCGCCAAGTTCGTGAAGGGCGGACTCGCTCAGGAATCTGTGGTCGGGTCCGGCAGCATCCTGTCCGCGGCGACTGTGCGTAATTCCGTGCTCAGTTCCAATGTCATGGTCGATGACGGGGCAACCGTCGAGGGCAGTGTCCTCATGCCTGGTGTGCGCGTGGGGAAGGGCGCGGTCGTGCGTCGCGCCATTCTCGACAAGAACGTGGTCGTCGGCGACGGTGAGATCATCGGCGTGGATCTCGAGCGAGACAAGCAGCGCTTCGCCATCAGCAACGGCGGCGTCGTCGCCATCGGCAAGGGTGTGTGGATCTAGAGATCGGACACTCAGAGCTTCGATGCGCAGAGCATGCCGTCGCCGATCGGCAGGAACACTCGTATCAACTGCTCGTCCCCGGCGAGAGCCTTGGCTGCCTCGCGGACTGCCACTGTCGCGGCGTCGCGCATGCTCGGATCCACCACGCGACCTCCGTGCAGGGCGTTGTGCAGCACGATGACGCCGCCTGGGCGCAGAAGCCGGACCCCCTCGCGCACGTAGTGCGGGTGGTCGACGGGCGCGCCGTCCACGAAGACGAGGTCATATGCCCCGTCGGCGAGTCGTGGCAACACATCGAGTGCCCGGCCGTTGATGAGCCGGGTTCGCGCGGCGGCGATGTCGTTGACCCGGAACGACTGCTTTGCCGCCCTCTGGTGCTCCGGCTCGCTGTCGATGGTTGTGAGGACGCCGTCTTCGCGCATTCCGCGGAGCAGCCACAAGCTGCTCACACCTGCACCGGTACCGATCTCGACCACTGTCTTGGCGTCCAGCATTCGGGCGAACAAGGCGAGAGCAGCACCGACTGCGGGCGGTACCGGCGCGGCACCGAGATCATCTGCCCTTTCCCTGGCTGCACCGAGGGCCTCGTCTTCGCCGACAGCTCTTTCGGCGTGGGTGAGTATCCGTTCGGCGTTTGTTTGCACGCTCATGAGGTTATCGGGTCTCGTCATCAGGTTCGCGAGGCGCGCAGGGCGATAGTGCTGTGACCACTTCTCCCGGATTCTCAGGAGCGTCTCAGCTTGTTCATACGCCATACATATGGCAATGGGACAGAGTATGTCGGACGCCAGATCCGAAGACCGCCTGGCGGGGAGATCGCGGTGACGGAGCAAGATTCCGAGGCTCCGGGAACAAATCCCGGACCCGGGGCGTTACACGCTCACACAACGTCCTGTGATCTGCGGTCCTGAGTAGAAGGATCCATTTGATTCCAATGAACAACCACCCGATGACCTCAGCCGAGAACAATACCGATCAGCAGGCTTCGAACGCCGAGCTGACTGGAACAGCCGTGTTCGATGCTACCGGCGAGGAGTCGTCGATGCCGTCCTGGGACGAGCTGGTCCGTGAGCACGGCGACCGGGTCTACCGACTGGCCTACCGGTTGTCGGGCAACGCCCAAGACGCCGAGGACCTCACTCAGGACACGTTCATCCGGGTGTTCCGTTCCCTGTCCGAGTACCAGCCCGGGACATTCGAGGGCTGGTTGCACCGCATAACCACCAATCTGTTCCTCGACATGGTCCGTCGACGGAACCGGATCCGGATGGAAGCACTGCCCGAAGATTACGATCGGGTGCCGTCCGATCGTCCGAACCCTGAGGAGATCTACCACGACGCCCGCCTCGACGCGGATCTGCAGGCGGCCCTGGACTCGTTGGCCCCGGAGTTCCGCGCCGCAGTCGTGCTGTGTGACATCGAAGGTCTGTCATATGAGGAGATCGGTGCCACACTGGATGTGAAACTCGGAACGGTACGTAGCCGGATCCACCGTGGCAGGCAGGCCCTGCGTGATCATCTCGCGGTGAACGGAAGGGTTGACTCCGATCAGGTCGGGATCGGGTAGTTGTCAGGAGGGACGAATGACGCAGGGGCACGTATCTCGTCAGTTTGGCTCGACCGAGCACTTGGCGAGTGAGGCGATTGCCGCCTACGTCGACGGTGAACTCGGTATGTCCGCGTATCTTCGCGCAGCCAACCACTTGTCGATCTGCCCGGACTGTGCGTTCGAGGTCGATGCCCAGCAGCAGGCACGCCGTGCATTGCGCGGCGGAGGTGACGTCGCGATGCCGTCGAGCCTTCTGGGCCTGCTGAGCCAGATTCCCACCTGCAATCAGAGCGATACAGCCGACAAGTCTCCATTGGGCGGCAGTGCCTTCGAACAGCCGTTCACGAGCCCGTATTCGATCACGGGTCGGCTCTGGTCTCGGCGTCGGCGCCGTTGAAGCCGTCCCGGGCGGGGGCGGCGGTATTCGCGTTTGCCGAGCCATCGGTGATACTGGGGCGTGTGACCGACGCACATGAGGGGGACACGGCGGCGTGACGGCTGATGACAAGAATGCGGGTTCCGGTGCGGCTGGGTCGGATGCGCCTGCAGAGGAAACCTCAGGCTCGCTGCGCCCCGACAACGCACCCCGCTTGGATCCGCGACCCGTTTACAGGCCGCAGATCGAGGAAGAGTCCAGTCGTGTATTCGGCCGCCCCGGCGGCGTCACTGGTTCCTTCGCTCCGCCGGATGTTCGACACGCCGACGAACCTCGAGTCCAGATCGGTCCACCTGACCCCGTGCTCGCTGAGGCATTCGGCAGGCCCGAGGGTGAAACCGACACGATAGGACGCGATCCGAGCGGCGGGGACGCCCCGCGCGGGGACACCGCGCCTCCCGCCGACCCCTGGCGCGATCCCACTGCGGGTGTAGAGCTCGGCTCCCCGGCATTGCACGCGGAGGAACGTTCGCTGCCGGCCGCTCCCGCGATCAGCGCGCGAGAAGTCCTGTTCGGCGGCAAGGTCGCGCCGAAGGCACTTGCCGTCCTGGGTGCAATAGCGTTGGCCATCGGCCTCTTCGGTGGTCTCCTCGCCGCCATGATCACCGCCGATCGCAGCTCATTGACCAGCCGGAGCGTCACGCTCGTCCAGGGCGGCGGCGAGGAACTCGGGCAGTCCGCGGTCGCGCAGGTCGCCGATGCCGTCCTGCCGTCCGTGGTTTCCATTCAGGTGGCGATCGGTGATCAGGGGAGTACCGGTTCGGGTGTCGTCATCGACGGTGCCGGGTACATCGTCACCAACAATCACGTCATCTCCTCGGCGGCCGCAGCGCCCGACCGCGGCAAGATTCAGGTGATCTTCTCGGATGGGAACAAGGTGGATGCGCAGATCGTCGGGCGCGACCCCAAGACGGACCTAGCGGTACTCAAGGTCTCCGCCAACAACTTGACGGTGGCGCAACTCGGTAAGTCCAGCGATGTGCAGGTGGGCGAGGATGTCGTCGCCGTCGGATCACCGCTCGGGCTCAGCAAGACTGTCACCCGCGGAATTGTCAGCGCCCTGCACCGGCCGCTTCGACTGTCGGGTGAGGGTTCCGACACCAACGCCGTGATCGACGCCGTGCAAACCGACGCCGCCATCAACCACGGCAACTCCGGAGGCGCGCTCGTCGATGACTCGGGCCGGGTGATCGGCATCAACACGGCCATGCTCAGCGAGACGGGTGGATCGGTCGGCCTCGGCTTCGCCATTCCCATCGACGACGTCACGACCGTCGCACAGGCCCTCATCCGGGATGGGCGGATGCACCACCCGGACATCGGAGTCAACGCCCGTACCGTGGTAAACGACACCACCAGCGGCGCCCAGGTGGCCAACGTGCACACCGACAGCCCGGCCGCTCGGGCAGGAATCGTCGAGAACGACGTGATCGTCAAGGTCGGCGACCGCGTGGTCACCAGCGCAGACGAACTCGTCGTAGCGGTCAATATGCAGAAGATCGGCGAGCCCGTCACGGTTCAGTTGATTCGAGAAGGCAGAACCGTCGATGTCCAAGTAACCCCGGTTTCCGACTGAAACGAGATACTGCTGTGAGACCAAGATCGCTTTTACTCCTGGGCACGAACCCTTCCGGCGCAGTAGGCTGACCACGTGTTCGGCAATATTGGTTGGGGCGAGCTCATGGTCCTCCTCGTCGCAGCTCTGGTCATCTTGGGACCGGAGCGGCTTCCGGGTGCGGTCACGTGGGTGACGAAATCACTCAGGCAGGTCCGTGATTATGCAAACGGTGCCAGCCAGCAACTCAAGGACGAGCTCGGCCCGGAATTCGACGATCTCCGCAAGCCGCTGGCAGATCTCAATCAGCTGCGTGGGATGTCGCCGCGTTCGGTCATCACCAAGCATCTTCTCGACGGCGACGATTCGATCCTGACCGGGAACTTCGACAAACAAAGTCCCCGCACGGCCCACAATATTCCCGGAACCAAGGCCGTGAGCGCCGACCCTTCCGCTCCTATTCCTCCGAAGAACAAGCCTCTGGCGGCGGGTGAGCGTCCCCCGATCGACCTCGACGCCACATAGACAAGAGCTGGTGGCGCGCCCAGGCCTCAGAGGTGGCGCGTGGTGTCGATCCCCAGCGACATCCCGGCGAGTCCGCGTTTGCGCACGGCCAGTTTGTCCGCAACCTCACGCAATGCCGTCGCGGCCGGAGAGTCCGGGTGCCCGAGGACGATCGGAACTCCACCGTCCCCGCCCTCGCGGACCTCTTTCTCGAGCGGGATCTGGCCGAGCAGTGGCACCTTGGCGCCCACAGCCTTCGTGAGGCGGTCGGCGACGTCTTGCCCGCCACCGGAGCCGAAGACGTCCATCCGGGTGCCATCCGGCAGGTCCATCCACGACATGTTCTCCACCACACCGACGATGCGCTGACGGGTCTGCAGTGCGATGGCACCCGCCCGCTCAGCTACCTCGGCCGCTGCTTGCTGCGGGGTGGTGACGACGAGGATCTCGGCGCCCGGGATCAGTTGTGCGACGGAGATCGCGACGTCGCCGGTGCCGGGGGGCAGATCGAGCAGCAGGATGTCGAGATCGCCCCAGAAGACATCGGCGAGGAACTGTTGCAGTGCTCGGTGAAGCATCGGGCCGCGCCACACAACGGGCGTATTGCCCTGGGTGAACTGGGCTATCGAGATCAATTTCACATCGTGTCCGACAGGAGGCATGATCATCCGTTCCACCTGCGTGGGCTTGGCGTCGGTGCCGAGCATGCGAGGTACGGAGTGCCCGTAGATGTCCGCGTCGAGCACGCCGACCGACAGCCCGCGGGAGGCCAGTGCGGCGGCGACATTGACGGTGACGCTCGACTTACCGACACCGCCCTTGCCGGACGCAACAGCGTACACACGGGTCAACGAGCCGGGTTGAGCGAAAGGGATCACCGGTTCGGCCGAGTCGCCGCGCAGGGACTTGCGGAGTTCGGTGCGCTGTTCGTCGCTCATCACGTCGAGCTCGACGCGGATGGCACCCGCTCCGGGAACGTCGGCCACGGCTTTGGTGACGCGGTCGGTGATCTCGGTCCGCATCGGGCAGCCCGCTGTGGTCAGGTAGATGGCGATGTCGATGCTGTCGTCGTCGGCGATATCGACGCTCTTGACCATCCCGAGCTCGGTGATCGGTTTCCGGATCTCGGGATCCTGGACGCGCGCCAATGCGCTACGTACAGCGGATTCGCTCAGAACTGACATGCCTCAATGGTAAGGATGCGCGCTCAATGGATTCTCGGCAGGTCCGACGCCGCGGGAATGATGCCAGTTGAGTATCCGGCGGACCACGCGAGCACGTTCGCCACGTAGGCCGCCGAGTTGTTGTAGCGGTACACGGCCTTCGCGGCCTGACGCGGATCGCGAACATCCAACCCGCCATCACACAGGTAGTTGCCAGTGGTGAGGGCGGAGTCGAACAGGTTCTGTGGATCTGAGACGCCGTCGCCATTGCCGTCGGCGGCGTAGCGGGTCCAGGTCTCGGGCAGGAACTGCGTCGGTCCGACCGCTCGGTCGTAGTAGGGGTTGCCGTCCAGGGCGCCGCCGTCGGTGTCGGAAATGACGTTGCTGCCTGCGAGCGAACCGTCGAGGACCGGGCCGAGGACGGGAATGAGCATATTGCCGTTGTCGTCGGTCTTGCCGTCGTAGGCATGGGTGGACTCCACGCGCCCGATTCCAGCGACGAGTGTCCAATGCATGTTGCAATCGGGTTGCTCGGACGCGAGCACGCGCTCCGCGTTCTGGTAGGCCGCGACGTTGACGGGCGGTATGCCGAGCGCATGCTGGGCGACGCTCGGCGGCAGTGGTGGAGTGGCCTGCACTGGTGTCGGCGCGATCGGAGCCGGGGTCTGCGCCACTGCGGATACGGATTCGGCGCCAGACTCGCTCCCCGCAGCCTCAGCGGGGTGCTGGGCGGCGGGGTGCTGGGCGGATTGTGCAGACCCGGGCACGGAACTTTTGGAGCGGATCGGGAACTCCGGTGCAACGCCGGACGCGGTAGCGGTGGCGACGAGTCCGACCGGCACGAGCCACAGGAGCGAGATGGACCATCTGAGGCGCAATCGGGATTTCGTCTTCTTGCTGTGCCGACCCATTCGATTGCCTCCTGCGACCCCGTCCGGGGTGTTCCGACCAACTGACCGGTTCAGAGGCTACCCGATTCGATATACATTTGTTATTCAACCGTGATCAATATGGGCGCGCGTGAGGTGACGGCTCCATCTTCCGGAGTGATGCGACCGGGTCTGTCCTGCGTGCGGACAGCCGCAGCCGGCGAGGCGCTATCGCGGAGCTGAGGGGACGGGCGCCGGCGCTGGTGCGCCCAGCCCCGGGGAGCTGGGCGCGGGTTCGGGCGGCGGGCAGAAGATCAGGCATGGCAACTGGGGCAGTCCGGGGATCCCCGGCAGCCTGGGATCGGCAGGCACAGGTAAGGGCATGTCGGGGGCGGGAGACTCTGGAGTGGGGGTCGTGTCGAGATCGTCGGCCGGATCCGATTCGTCTCCGGCAGTGTCGGCGAGCTGGCTGGGTGGCCGGGGGGTTGAACCCGCGAGCTGGCCAGGCGTGGGGATTTCGCCCCTCTTGTAGGCGTTCGACCAGGTGATGACGTCTGACACGTAGGCGGCCGAGTTGTTGTAGCGGAGCACCGCAGCAGCCTCTTGATGCGGATCGCTGAGGTCAATGCCGCCCGAGCACAGGTACCGGCCTGCCGCGAGCGAAGAGTCGAATACGTTGTTGGGATCGGCCACGCCATCGGCGTTGCCGTCCGAAGCGTACTTGGCCCACGTGGATGGAATGAACTGCATCGGCCCGACGGCGCGATCATGCACCGAATCGCCGTCCATGGCACCACCATCGGTGTCGCGGATGACCATGTTTCCGGCAACTCGTCCGTCGAGAAGAGGACCGAGGATCGGGGTGAGCGTGGTTCCGATGGAGTCGGTTCGCCCGCCGCCCGCGTGGCCCGATTCGATGCGTCCTATGCCCGCGAGAAGGTGCCAGGGAAGGCCGCATCTCGGAGTCTCTGCCATCATCACGAGTTCGGCGGCCCGGTAGGCGTTGAGTTCGATCTCGGGTATCCCGAGCGCGCTCAGGATCACGGGTGCGGCGATGAGCCCCGAGCTGAACCGTGAGGTGGCCGAGACAGCGCTTGTCGCGAGTGGCTCCGGGGGTGGAGGTGCCGCGCGCTGCGACCGAACGACTCGCGGTTCCGGTGGCAGCAGTCTCGACGACGCGATGTTTGTGATCTGTCTTGCGGTGGCGAGCGCGGCCGGCGTGATGGCGCCGCTCCCCGACGGGGAGCTTGCGAAGACCGGGCTCGCCGCCGAGCCGTAGATCGAGGAACCGCCGGATGAAGAACCGAGAGTGGCAACCGCGCCCACCGCGAGGGCAGACATCAACAACGGTCCACGAATCCGCACTCGACCACCCCCCGCGGCGCTCTTCGCCGCATACGTCACACATTCGAGAAGATGTGGGTGACGTTACCTATCCGTGATTGCCGCTGCCGAAGTTTTGCTGGACTCCGCTCAGGCTCATTGGCGCCTGGTGCGGACGTC
Organism: Rhodococcus sp. WMMA185; assembly: GCF_001767395.1. Classification (NCBI taxonomy): domain Bacteria; kingdom Bacillati; phylum Actinomycetota; class Actinomycetes; order Mycobacteriales; family Nocardiaceae; genus Rhodococcus; species Rhodococcus sp. WMMA185. The sequence continues at coordinate 657,801 of NZ_CP017014.1, forward strand.
GTTCTCGTCGGCCAGCAAAACTCTGATCTCGTCGAGTTCGCGCCGCAGATAGTCGCGGGTGGCGACCTCGCCGACCGCGATGCGCAGGGCAGCGAGTTCGCGCGCGAGGAACTCGGTGTCCGCTTTCGTCTGCTCGGCTCGCGAGCGGTCTTCCTCCAGGGATACGCGGTCGCGGTTTTCCTGTCGGTTCTGGGCCAGAAGAATCAACGGGGCCGCATAGGCGGCCTGGGTGGAGAAGGCCAGATTCAGAAGGATGAACGGGTACGGATCCCACTGCAGCCGGACCGCAAAGACGTTGATGGCCACCCACACGGCGACGACGATCGTCTGGATCATCAGGTAGCGACCGGTGCCGAGGAATCGAGCGAAGTTCTCGCTGATCCGACCAACTGTCTCCACGTCGTAGGTCAGTCGGAAGCGACGGGTTCCCCGGGGGGTGTCGAGGCGCTGCCGATCGGCGAGACTTCGGGCCGCAGCGCGGGATGCCTTCTCGGTCATAGGTCGATTTCCTCTTCTCGCCAGTCCTCGGGAAGGAGATGGTCCAGGACGTCATCGACCGTGACCGCGCCGATGAGATGGTTCTCGTCGTCGACGACCGGACCGCACACCAGGTTGTAGGTGGCGAAGTACCGGGTCACGGCCGTGAGCGAGTCGTCCGGTGCGAGTCGGGGCAAGGCGGTGTCAAGGATTCCGCCGACCAGGCTCGCCGGCGGTTCACGCAGCAATTTCTGCAGGTGCACGCACCCAAGGTAGCGGCCGGTCGGGGTCGCGGTCGGTGGCCGGACGACAAAGACCATGCTGGCCAGCGCCGGGGTTTCGTCCGGGTTTCGGGCACGCGCCAGCGCCTCTGCCACGGTTGTCGAGGCGGTCAGCACAATCGGCTCGGGTGTCATCAGGCCACCTGCCGTGTCGGGCGAGTGCTCGAGAAGCCTGCGGACCGGCTCGGAGTCCTGCGGGTCCATCAACTGCAACAGTGACTCGGCCTCGGGTTCGGGTAGTTTGCCGAGGAGGTCGGCGGCATCGTCGGGGTCCATGGCCTCGAGGACGTCTGCGGCTCGCTCCACCCCGAGGCGCATGAGTAGATGGGTCTGGTCGTCGGCGGGAAGTTCCTGGACCACGTCGGCGAGCCGTTCATCGTCGAGGGCGACCGCGACTTCGTGCTTCCGCTTGTCGGGCAGTTCGCGCATCGCGTTGGCCACATCGGCCGGGCGCATCCCCTCGTACTGCAGTAACAGGGCCGCGACGCCCTGCCCCGGCATGGCCAGATCAGTTTGAGTGAGCCCCTGGACGTGCTGCCAGTCCACGATGTGTATCTGCGCCCGCCTGCCGAGGCGTCCCCGATGTCTGCGCACGGCAACTTTCGAGACGACCCAGTCACGGCTTCGGGTGAGTTCGATACCCAGATCGACCACGATGGCCTCGGCCCCGCTCAATTCCTCCAGTTCCGGGTCGTCAACCCGCACGCGGGAATCGAGCACCTGCGCGAGCGCGAGCACCTCGCCTGGGCGCTGAGTGAACCGTCGCAGACTGACGTTGCCCGTCATCAGCGTGACCGAGCCCGGTTCGATCGCGGTGACGCGCAACATCGGAACGAAGATGCGTTTGCGCGTGAACAATTCGATGACCAGCCCGAGTACCCGGGGTTGCTGACGGCCGACGCGAACGGTGAGCACTACGTCCCGTACCCGGCCGATCGACTCGCCGTCGGGGCCGAGCACCACCAGGCCGGCAAGCCTGGCTGCAAAAACCTTGTTCGCAGCTGCCATGATTGTCAGGCTAATTCCTTGGATGGTCTTTCCCGCAATCGAAACCCTGTGAAAACGTAAGGATGGTCGACATGAATTCTGTGTACCGTCCACGGCGATCGGTTCTCGCCGTTCCGGGCAGCAGCCGCAAGATGATCGACAAGGCGAAGGGACTCCCCGCGGACGAGATCTTTCTCGATCTCGAGGACGCGGTGGCGCCGCTCGCCAAGCGGAAAGCCCGCACCGCGGTTGCCGAGGCCCTCGCCGAGGACGGATGGGGAGACCAGATCAGGGTTGTTCGGGTCAACGACTGGACCACGGAGTGGACGTACGCCGACGTCGTCGAGGTCGTCGGTCGCGCCGGTGCCCATCTCGATGCGATCCTCCTGCCAAAAGTGCCGGACGCCAGCCACGTTCAGGCGCTCGACCTGTTGTTGAGCCAACTCGAGAAGGCAAACGGACTCGAGGTCGGACGGATCGGTATCGAGCCCCAGATAGAAAATGCGATAGGGCTCACCAACATCGACGCGATCGCAACGGCAAGCGCGCGCGTGCAGACCTTGGTGTTCGGGCCGGCCGATTTCATGGCGAGTATCAACATGCGCACCCTTGTCGTCGGTGAGCAACCGGACGGGTACGACCGCGGTGATGCGTACCACCACATCTTGATGACGATCCTGTTGGCTGCCCGCGCGCACGGAGTGCAGGCCATCGACGGTCCCTATCTTCAGATCCGCGACGTCGAGGCATTCCGGCGCTCCGCCAAACGCACCGCAGCACTCGGCTTCGATGGAAAGTGGGTGCTGCATCCCACTCAGATCGAGGCCGCCAACGAAGTGTTCAGCCCCCGTCAGGACGACTACGACCGGGCTGAACTGATTCTGGACGCGTACGAGTTCCATACTTCCGAGGCCGGCGGCGGCCGCGGTGCGGTGATGCTCGGTGACGAGATGATCGACGAGGCGAGTAGGAAGATGGCCCTCGTGATCTCCGCCAAGGGACGCGCTGCGGGTATGACGCGGACGACGGAATTCGTACCGACTGACGAGGGCTAGCGGCGGCAGGCAGAATGGTTACAGGATCGATCCTGGCAAGAATTACACGAGGAGATCAGGCTACGATGACGAATCCACTCGGACAGTCCAGCGGGGCGCGGCGTGGGGCCCTGCCGGAACCCCCCACGGGCTGGCCCATCGGTTCGTACCCCACCTACGCGGAGGCGCAGCGCGCCGTCGATTATCTCTCCGATCAAGAGTTCTCGGTTGAGGACGTCACCATTGTAGGTGTGAACCTCATGCAAGTCGAGCGCGTCCTGGGGCGTCTCAGCTGGGCGAAAGTTATTGGTGGAGGCATTGTTTCGGGCGCATGGCTCGGCGTGTTCTTCGGTTTGTTGCTGGGCATCGTGACAGGCGGGTTCCTGGCGCCACTGGTAGTCGGCATCGTCGGCGGCATCATTTTCGGGCTGATCTCCACCTCGATCCCGTACGCGGCAACGCGGGGGACTCGTGACTTCGCGTCCACGATGCAACTCGTCGCAGGACGTTACGACGTGCTGTGTCAGCCGAAGTCGGCGGAGAGGGCCCGGGACATGCTCGCCAGGCTGGCGTTGTGATCTGCAGCGCTACGAGTGCTGTGATCTGCAGCACTACGGGGTAGTTCGCTGTTCGCCTGCCGGGGTCGTGTTCGCGCCGCCGAGACCGCCGACGGTGCCCCACTCGGCGGCGAGAGCGGTCGCGTGGACCTCGTCTTCTTCCTCGCCGGACGGCGTGCGGATCAGGCGGGTGCCGAAGAGTGGGAGTAGGCCGGCGAGTGCGGCCGCCGCCGCGCCGACGCCGAAAGCGATCACGTACGCGAATTCGGTCGGGATATCGGTTCCGGGAAGGGTGATGCCGGCGAGGAGGGTCGCCAGCATGGCACTTGCGAACGAACTGCCCACGGATCGGGCGATGGAGTTGATGCTGTTCGCGACGCCGGTGTCTTCCTGGGGAACCTCCGCGACCAGGAGCGACGGCAGTGCGGCGTAAGCCAGACTGATGTACGTGTTGACCAGCAGGATTGCGGTGATCACCTCCCAGGTGCGGTCGTGGGCCGCGATGAACAGCGTGAAGCCGGCAACGCCGAGGACGCTCGCGGAGATGAGCACCATACGGGAACCGAAGCGGTGGATCAGTCTTCCGCTGAGGATCGACGCGATGACCCCGCTGACCGCACCCGGGAGCAGATACACGACCGCGGCCTCGAGTACCGTAGCCCCGAATCCGTATCCCGCGAGTTCGCGCGGGGTTTGCACGAAATACGAGCTGCCCAGAAACATCACGAACAGCGACATACCGACGAATAGTGCGGCAAGGTGGGTGACCAGCACCGGAGGGCTGGTGAGCAATCGGGGTGCGACGAGCGGATCGGTGGTTTTGCGTTCGTAGCGGAACCAGCCGATGAGAACCAGTATTCCGGCGAGGCCACTGCCGATCGTGACGGGCGAGAGCCAGCCCCAGCTGCCGCCTTCGGAAAGCGGCAGCAGAACGAGAACGAGGCCGAGGGCGAGGGCGAGGGCGCCGATCCAGTCGATGGAACCGGCGCCGCGGCGGGGACGTCGAGGAATGGCGAACCAGGCCAGCACGAGCCCGACAGCGGTGATGGCTGCGGAAAGCCAGAAGACCCGATGGAAGTCGGCTCCGCCGGAGACGAGCACTCCGGCAAGGACGATGCCGAAGCACCCTCCGAACCCGAGCGTGCCGGACAAGATTCCCATTGACCCGGGCAGCTTCGCCGAGGGGAGTTCGTCACGCAGGACCGCGATGCTGATGGGGAACAGTGCGAAGGACACGCCCTGGAGGACGCGGGCGAAGATCAGCACACCGACCGACGTCGAGAGCGCACCGATGACCGACCCCACGAGCACGACAGCGAGCACGCCGAGCAGCACCGGACGTTTGCCGCGTAGGTCCGCGAGGCGGCCCAGGACGGGTGTCGCGGTGGCGGCGGCGAGGAGATTCGCGGTGAGTAGCCAGCCCACTGCCGCCGGGCCGACTCCGAGCTGTGCTCCGATGGTCCCGACGATCGGTACCACCAGAGTCTGGAGAACAGCGACGATCATCACGACGAAGCACATGACCGGAAGAAGGCCTCTGGTTGCGGGTCTCGATCCGATGACCAACGAGTCCTCCTGCAGTGGTTCTGAACGTCGGTGAACTCATCACGGTACTGGGGCGGACCAACAAAGCACGGCCCGAGAGGCCCGAGAGGTGGATCAGGGTGTTCGGTGGTTTGATGGCCGGGTGACTGACAGTGTTGTGGCCTCCGTTCGCGCGCACCTGATCGAGCAGGTCGGAGGACCAGAACCGACGGAAGCGTCGGTGACGTTTCTGGGTGTAGAACCCCTCGGTGTGCTTCGGTTCGGCCCAGACGACGACGGGCTGGTGCGGTACGCGACTGTGGGCTGTTCCCGGCACCCGATGGGCGACCCGGGCGAGCTGATGGCCGACCCGGTGCGAGGACCGCGCGCCGAGCTCGTCCTCACGCTGCGCGGGGGCACCGGGGTGGCCTCGGGTGTCGCGCGCACGCTGGCGATCCTGGCGGCTGCGCCGTCGGTGGAAGGCGTCGTGCTTGTCGAGGATGCGCTGCTCGATCTGGGGGAGCCCTTGTGGAAGGACGCACCATTCACCGCGGTCTTGCTCGGGGGGTCGGCGGTCGCAGACCTCTCTCTGCCGGAGCCGGCCGAGGCGGTGCGATTCCTCGCCGTCACACCGCTGACCGGAAACGAGGCGGCGTGGGTGCGACTGCGCGGT